>NZ_WWJY01000716.1 GCF_009865405.1 Streptomyces sp. SID3212
GGACGACCCCACTTCGCGGACACGCCCTAGCGCTATGGCCGGGGGAGCGGGACGTGGCGTGGGGCGGCTTCCCGTACCGGCGCACCGTCGTGCCGAGCACACGCGTGCATCACGGCCCACCGGAGCCCCTCAGACGAGTGTGATCCGGATGCCGACACTCCCGTCACTCCCGCGCCGCAGTCGGCTGCCGAGCACGGTGAGCCGGCCGGCCAGGCCGTACTTGCGTCCCACGAGGCCGCGATAGCGCTTGGTCTGCGCGGCGTCGAGGAAGGCGGCCCGGGCGGGGACCTGCTCGCCCGTGGGGTTGCCGCGTATGTCGCACGGGCCGACGACGACGTCGGACCGGTTACGGATCCGCTTGGCCTTGCCGGAGTCGGCGACCGTCCAGATGCCGAGGGCGTCGCCGTCGCGGATGACCCACACGGGAGTCGGCACTTGCCTGCCGTCCCGGCGGAAGGTGGTGACCAGCAGGTACTTGCCCGATGCGAGCCGTTCGAGGGCCGCCGGGTCGGTGGTCACGACGTCACGCCCCGCGGTGGAAGGGATATGCCGGGGGCGGTCTTCGGGGTGAGTCCGGAAGTCGTTCTGTTCACCGTGGTCCCAGGGATGTCGGGGAGCCGGACGCGGAGATGCGGACCGGCCGTCGAGGGGTCAACATACCAGTCGTTCAGTAGGCGTGCCACTGTGAAACCTCAGGACTCGCCGCCCGCGTCGAGCGTGGCCATGGCGGCCTCCAGCAGGTCCAGCCGTGTCTGATCGGTCAGCTTGCCGTGGCCCGCCGCGAGTGCGGCCGTGGTGCCTTCCTTGACGGCGGCGACGGCCATGCGGGCGCGGATGAGGTGGATGGGTGAGGGGTCCGGCCCGGCGACGGCCATGATGATCAGTTCCGTCTTCCCGGCGAAGTCGTGACGCTGGGAGTGCTCCTGCAGTACGGACACGTCGCCGGACTGCAGTGCCATGTAGGCGGCCGGGTGCTGGGCCTGTAGGTCGATCAGCGCGGCGAGCAACTCCCGCGCCGGCCGGCCCGCCGCGTCTTTGGCGATGACCGCGATCTCGGCGGCCGGCTCGGCGACCAGGGCGGAGAGGATCGCCTCCTTGGACTTGAAGTGGTAGTAGAGCGCACCCTTGGTGACGCCGAGGGCCTCGGCCAGGTCGGCGATCGAGGTGACGGTGTAGCCCTTGGTCCCGAACAGCTTCCGTGCTTCGTCGAGGATGTCGGCCCGCATGTCGCGGCGCTGGTGAGGAGTCATGGAGTCAGCATACTAAGCGTTCAGTACGAAAGCCCCATACGGAACGACGACGCGCTCACGGCTACCGCCGACGGCCGGAGATCCGGGCACCTCGCGCGACCGGCGCCCGTCTGAAGCGCCACACGGGCGGGCCGGAAGACGGCACCCCCGCCCTCAGGCGGCGACCGAGGAGCCAGCGGTCTGAATCTCCGAACCATAAGGCGATGTTGTGCCCACGCTTCCGAACTGCCGTGCGGACGAGGCCTGCAGTGGGAGGGACGGGCTGGACTGATGGCCAACGCCTTGCACCCGTGCCCCTGCCACGACCCCAGCGTCGCAGTGACTGCCGAACTGGAGCGAGCCGCACGCCTTTCACGACCGCCGACCGTGACGAGGAGGTCGATGGACGAACCACCCAACGTCCCCCGGTCGGCCTACGGCCAGTTCGCGCCGCCAGGAGCAAGAGCTGAGGTATCAAGGTCCGGCCGGGGCACCCGTTCGTGAGAGCGTTGCCGGCGCCTCAGTTGGCCAGGCTGAAGTCGCCTCCGATCGCGGCTGCGATCTTGTCGACTCCTGTCAGTGCGGTGAGCGTGGTAACCGGGGTCGCGCTGTCGGTGGTGGTGCCGTCGCCGAGCTGGCCCGAGCCGTTGTCGCCCCAGGAGCGGACCGTGTTGTCGCCGAGCAGGACGACGGTGTGCTCACGGCCGCCGGCGACCAGCTGAACGCCGGTCAGGCCGACAACCGGTACGGGGGCTTCGCGCTGGTCGGTGGTGCCGTCGCCGAGCTGGCCCGACGTGTTCTGGCCCCAGGCGTGGAGGGTGTTGTCGGTGCCCGTGACGGCCAGGCTGTGGTTGCAGCCGGCCGCGATCCGGGAGACCTCACCGGACCAGGTGTCCTTTGTCTTGACGGGGGTGAAGCGGTGGGTGGTGGTGTCGTCGCCGAGCTGGCCGGCGGAGTTGTGGCCCCAGGCCATCAGGACGCCGTCGCTGCCCGGCCGGCCGACCAGAGCGAGGTTGTGGTTGCCCCCGGCGGCGATCAGGGTGACCTCGGTCAGCCCGCCCACGCGGGAGGCGACGTTCCTGCTCGCGGAGGTGCCGTCGCCGAGCTGTCCGTTGATGTTGTGGCCCCAGGCCCAGACGCTGCCGTCCTCGCGCAGGGCCACGCTGTGGCTGAGTCCGGCGGCGATCGCGATCACCTTGTTCAGTCCCTCGACCCGGACCGGGACGCTGCTGTCCATGTTGTTGCCGTTGCCGAGCTGTCCGTGGTTGTTGTGCCCCCAGGCGACGACCGTCCGGTCGGCGAGCAGGGCCAGGCTGTGCTGCCCGCCTGCGGCGATGTCGGTCGCGTTGGACAGGTTGACGACCTGGCCGGGCGCGTTGTGACTGAACACGGAGCCGTCGCCGAGCTGGCCCGAGCCGTTCGCCCCCCACGACTGCACCGTACGGTCGGTCAGCAGGGTCAGCCCGTGACCGTTGTGACCCCCGGCCCCGCCGGCCGCGATCTTCACCACCTCGGCACTCGTCAGCCCGAGCACGGTGGTGGCGGTGGTACGGAAGTCGGTCCAGGTCCCGTCGCCCAGCTGCCCGGCGCGGTTGTTACCCCAGGACTTCAGTCTCTTCTCGGACATGGTGGCGTCATCCTTCGATATCTGTGAGGTAGGAGAGGCGTTGAGAGCTGCCGCAGCCGCAATAGCGCGCCTTGACGCACGTAACTGTAAGCAATCAGTCAATCACTATGGGCATTCACCTGAAGGATGGCAAATCCGGGCAGCGGTCCCGACCGGCTTGCGGAAGTCATCCGCCCGTGAGCGCGCGAGACCTCCTGCACGGTGACGTCAACCACGGACAAACCCGCCCCGTCCAGGGCTGGTCAGGCAGGAATCGACGATGCACGGTTGGAGCATTCCGCCGACTCGAGCGTTCAGAGTTGAGCTCGGAGGCGTTGAGAGGCACCACCTCGCGACGCACGGGAACGGCTGCGTGACCGATCGGAGCCCGGGCAACAATGAGCGCGAGGTACTGACGCCGGGCACCCGGTGCATGGACGCTTTCCGAGTCCAAGCGACACTGGTTGCGTGATTGTCGAACGCGCGTATGCCCATCTCTCCACGTACGACGAGGAAGCCTGGCCTTGGTCGGTGCCCTGTGTCCGACAGTTGCTCGACGAAGGGCTGCGGTTCACCGCACCGGTGACTTTCCTGGTCGGTGAGAACGGCTCGGGCAAGTCGACCTTGGTCGAGGCGCTGGCGGAGGGGTTCGGTCTGGACTCCTACGGTGGCTCCCACGACTGGCGCTACGCTTCCCCGCGCGGCAGGTCGGCCCTGGGTGAGCGTATGAGATTCGATGCCGCCTCGGGGCGTGGGCGCCGTATGGTGACCAGCTGGTCGGCCCGCAGGGGTTTCTTCCTGCGGGCCGAGACGGCGCTGGACGCCCTGGGCAGGGAGGGGTTCTCGCCGGACCATGTCAGCCATGGTGAGGGCTTTCTCGCGGCGTTCCGCGGGAAGTTCCTTCACGCCGGGCTCTATGTTCTCGACGAGCCGGAGGCGGCGCTCTCGTTCTCCTCGTGCCTCGAGCTGATTGGGCACATCGACCGGTTGGCCAGGGAGGGCGGCCAGGTCATCTGTGCCACGCACTCCCCATTACTGACCGCACTGCCGGGCGCGGACATCATCGAGGTCGGTGAGCACGGTATGCGGAGGGCCGACTGGCGGGAACTCGGCGTTGTGGATCACTGGCGCCGCTATCTAGCCGATCCGCACACCTATCTGCGGCACATCATCGAACCGTAGGTGGGTCCCCCTCAGTCTTCGTCCTATGGGCGACGTGGAAGACCCGGCTCTCGGCGTTGGCGACAAGCGTGCTGATTTGCCAACTGTGCTACGTCGTCGGACGACAGATCCCCGCTCAGGACCCACTTCTCGCCGCACTCTCTCCACGGGACGACGGCTTGACCATTCGTCCGCTTCCGGGTGTGAGGTGCCGGGACGCAGACCGGGAGGGGGCACGACAATGGCGCAGACCAGGTTCGACAGACAGGCGGAAGAGACCGCCGAAGCGGTGGCGTTCGGCATCGGCCGATTTCTGGCCGGCCGGCCTAGCCCAGGCCCGAGCAGACCTTCGTGGCGGGACCCCGTGAACCAGATACCGAATGCGCACTCGAATAAGGTCATGGAACGCCATCACCGTTCCCGAGGATCTGCCTCAGGTCCGGCGCGCCCGGAGGACTACGTACAACATGGATCGCGGACCGCGGGGAGGGGCCGTCGATCCGTGAGATCGGCCTGGAGTTCGGCCTGTCGAGCACGAGCTCGGTGGTGTACCGGCTGCGCCACCCAGCATCCGGCCTCCTCTTCCCATCCCACCCATCCGGGAGAGAGCAGCCGAGGTGGACCGTGCGCCACTTGTGACTGGTACGGCTGATCAGCCTGCGCTCCTCCATCCGGCGCCCACCGTCATATCGTGAAAGGGCGGGGACCCGTGACGGAGGTGGAGCCGTGTCCCACTCGCGCGGCGACGAGGCGGGGGAGCCCACCACCGTCCACGACCTGCCCGCGACGTCCGCGAAGAGGAAGACCGCGGTCATGAAGACCAGAGCGCGCAAGAAGACCGCGGCCAAGACCACCACGACAAGGAAGACGGCGGCGAAGAAGCAGCCGTCAAAGAAGACGAAGAAGCAGCCAGCAAAAAGACGACCAGGTTCCGGGGCAAGAGCGCCTGCCCCCCCCGCGCGGGGGCGGCGCGGAAGTTCCCCCGAGTCCGAAGTACAGGGGCCGCGGTCCCCTGGCGGACGCGCTAGACGGGCAGATGGTCGCGGCGGTGGCCGAGTCGCTGCGGCCGGCGCCGGCGAGCACCGGACGGGGGCACGGCGCCGGCCTACATCAGCTTGTGCAGCCGGCCCGGCGGGAGCGCCCGGATGACCAGGCTCATCGGCCCCCAAGGGAGGAACGGCACATACGCCCGTGCCCGTTCCGACTCGATTGCCCTGACCAGGGCCCTTGCTCCGGCCCCGGCCTCGGTGACATAGGGGCGGTCGATCCCGTGGCCTTCGTTGAGTTCGGAATCGATGTACCCCGGAAGCAGTGTGGTCACCTTGATCGGTGAGCCGTGCAGGTCGTAACGGATGCCGTCGCCCAGCGACCTGAGCGCGGCCTTCGAAGCGTTGTAGGCGGTGAGCTTGCCGGGGAAACCACGCACGGCGCCGAGGGAGGACATCAGGACCAGGTGTCCCTGACCCTGTGCGCGGAAGATCTCGACCGCGGCCTCCGCCTGGGCGAGACCGGCGACCAGGTTGGTCTCCACGGTCTGCCTGTTGGCCTCGAAGTGCCCGGTTCCGACGGAGAAGCCCTTGTTGATGCCGGCGTTGACGACGATCCGGTCGAGGCCGCCGAGGGCGTCCCTGAGTTCCGCGAAACAGGAGAAGACGTCGGCGTGGTCGCGGACGTCCAGCTGACGGGTGACGACCTTGACGGAGTAGGTGGTCCGCAGTTCGTCCGCCAGTGCGGTCAGACGCTCGGTCCTGCGGGCGCAAAGGGCGAGTGAGTGGCCGGCGGCGGCGAATCGCCGTGCCATTCCCTCACCCAACCCCGAACTGGCGCCGGTGATGAGGATGTTCGTGCGGTAGGGCATGTCAGTTTCCGTTCGTCGGGTCGCGTGGCGAAGGGGGCCGGTGCTTGGCATCGGCGACCGACGGCAACGCGGCGAGGTGCGGCGCGCGGCGGGGCTCACGGGCGCGGACAGCAGGGTCGGGACGGTTCAGTCCCAGGGCGGGCGATGGGGGTGGTAGGCGAGCATCGCTCGGTAGGTGTGGGTGTGTTCGTCGGCGAGCGCCTCGATCTCTCCCGCCGCCACCGCGTCCAGAGCAGCGTCGACGTACACCTCGGGGGAGATCTTGGGAAGTTCCAGGGCCTGGGTCATGTCGGTGTCGACGAGCCCGGAGTGCACGGCGGTGACCAGGGTTCCCTGGTCGGCGAGTTCGTCGCGCACCGAGTTGGTCATGGACCATGCGGCCGCCTTCGAGGCGCTGTACGTCCCCCAGGGCGCGTAGTTGATGAACGACAGCGCCGACAGGGCGACGATGACGGCGCCCCCGTCGTTGCGTCCCAGGATCGGGGCGAACGCCCTGATCATGGCGAGGGTGCCGAAGAGATTGGTCTCCATCTCCTCGCGGGCGTCCTGGACCGACGGCGCGCCCAGCAGGGGGCCGGCGTGGAAGATTCCCGCGTTGTTGACGAGAAGGTCCACGTCCCCGCACCGGTCGACCGCGGCGGCGACCTGTTCGGGATCGGTGACGTCCAGCCGTACCGGAAGCACACAGGGCTCCTGGACGGTCGACGGGTCGCGGGCCCCGGCGTACACCTTGGCGGCCCCGCGGTCGAGCAGTTCCCGGGTGAAGGCCCGGCCGATGCCCCGGTTGGCTCCGGTGACCAGGGCCACCGCGCCACGCAAGGGAAAGGCGGACCGTCCGTCGGGCGGGAAGGAGGTTCGATGGTTGTCGGGTGTCATGTCCCCACCGTGCTGGGGGCCACCGCTCACCCGACAGGTCAGTTGCCGCTCACTTTCCGCTCACCCCATGCCCGGCCCGTGGCGCACGGGCCCCTCGTCAGGGGATCGTCCCGTAGACCTCCTTGTTCCACAGCACTCCGCCGACCTCGTCGAGGCCGCGGGCCAGGTGCCTCCGGAAGGTGCTCAGCGGAAGGCCGAGCCGTTCCGCCGCGGCCTCCTGGGTGGGTACGCCACGGAAGAAGGTCGTGGTGACGGCCCGGTACAGGTGCTCCGTCCTGGGATCCTGCGCGAGGGCCTCGACGGCCTCGGCCAGCAGTTGCCGCAGGGACTCGGCGGGATCGGCGCCGAGGCCGGCGGTGAGCCGGCCCCGGGTCAGCGGGTTGGCGGCGATACGGTCCCGCCGGCGCCAGGAGTGAAGGGCGTCGCGCACCGCCGCGTCGAACTCCGCCCGGGAAAGCACCAGGAGGTTCGCCGGGGCGGCGGGGCCGCCTCGTACGTCGAAGAGCTCTTCCTCCAGATGCCGGTCCAGCCAGGGTTCGGCCGGCACGGCGCGCCAGTCGTGGCCGTACAGCCGGAAGGACCGGTCGCCGACGGCCACTTCTCCGTCGACCGGCTGTTGGTCGAGGTAGTCCATCTGCGGTTGCCAGAACTTCCAGTCCGCGACCACGAGGTAGGACCAGGCGAGGCGGGTGGCCCTCAGCCACTCCGATAGGATCGTGATCTGCACGAGGTCCTGGACGGACGACGGACGCTGGTAGGCGTCCGGATACACGACGAACCGTGCGAGCGCGAGGTGTTCGCCCTCCCGGATCGGCCCCGCCGACCTGCTGTGCCGCCACGCGGCGGCGACCACCGGATCCGCGTCGTTCTCCTCTTCCGCCGGGGCGGCCAGCCGGAGCCAGGCCATGAAGGCGACGGCCTCACCGGTGCCGACCCGCCGGTAGACGTGGAAGGCAGCCGGTTGCCGGTCCAGCCAGAACGCGGCGATCCGCGCCGACGTCTCACCCTCCGCGCGCTTCGCCATCGCCACCACGGCGGAGTGATCCTCCGGACGGAGAACGTCCTCGTAGACCTCCCGCCGGCCCCGCCAGGTGACGTAGTCCGGCATGACACCGCCGTGTCGGTGCAGGTGGATCAGCGCCTCCAGCACGTGCTGCGCCTGTGCGCCCCGCGCCGTCCTGGCCCGCTCCAGCAGGTACCCGCGGATGCGTCGGTGCACCGTCTCGTACGCCTCGGGATCGCGCCAGCGGAAATCCGCGTCGACCACCTCGCGGACCAGGTCGTACGGGTAAAGCCCGGCCGGCCCCGCTCCGGTGTACGGCTGCTTCCGCAGCCAGTCGAACAGGGCGCCGGCCTCGTCGTCCCCGCCGAGCACCGACCGCAGCAGTTCCTCGGTGGTGCCCTGGACGTGCGCGGCGATCTCCAGCACACGCCGGTGGGAGGCCGAGGGCACGGCGCCGACCAGTTCCGTGAGCAGGACGGCGACGATGTCATGGTCGGGAACCCAGTTCCCGGGCGCGGAGGTGGCGGTCCCCGTGGAACGAGCGGCGAGCGCGAGTCCCAGGGGATGCCCGCCGGCGAAGGCCAGCACCCGTTCACGCAGCTCGGGCGGCGTCCCCCTGGTGTCCAGGAGCGCGGCGGCGTCCTCGGGCGGCAGGCCGCCGAGCGCGATGACCCGCAGCAGGTCCGCCCAGCCGGGGTCCGTCCGCCAGGTGGGCCCCGGCGGCAGGCGGCTCGCCACGACCAGCAGAGCGTCGGCCGGCAGAGCCGGCGCGAAGACCCGCCGCAACACCTCCTCGACGTCGCCCCCGGTCGGGGCATCCCGGCCGAACGTGTCGATCACGACCACCACACCCGCCTCGGACGGGACCGCCCCGAACGCCTCCGGCACGGAACCGTCGGCGGTCCGCCCGCCGACCCGTACAACCGCCCTCCCCGCGGCGCGCGCGTCGTCGGCGAGTCGCTCCAGCAGCGCCGACTTCCCGATCCCACCCGGGCCGTGCACCCACAGCAGCGCCCCGGAGTCGGTTCCCGCCAGCATGGAGGCGAACAGCTCCCGCTCGGCGGCGCGGCCGACGAAGCCGTGGTCCCTGGCCTCGCGGAGCCGCGTACCGAGGGTGGGGCCTTCGCCGGACGGGGCGCGCATACCGGAAATCTACCTCCGGGCCCACCGATCCGCCCGGCCACGGACCGTGGCGGCGCCCAGGTCTCGTGCCGGTGTCCGTCGGTGGAGCGTCAGGCGGTGGGTTCACCCGGCGACCGCTGCTCGGAGACGTCGTCGCCGGATGGCGGCCCAGGCGTTCGGCGGGTACCCGCTTCCTCCGCCTCGTCGTCCGAGTTGGGGGTCCCTGAGTCGTCCCGCCGATCGGTGGCGGGCCGTTCGGGTGTGCCAACGACGTCCCACGGGTCTTCGTCGGGGACGGCCTGCTGATCGGGCAGGTCGTGAGGTATCGGCGCCTCGACGGGCGTATCGCTGCTCCCGGGCACTTCCTGGGCGGGCTTGTTCAAGGCGTCCTCGTTTCCCCTTGTGATGGCGGCTGAGGCGCAGATACCCCCGAGCCCCGGCGGTGATGCTCCTTCCTGCCGGAGGGACCCCGGATTCCTTTTGAGCACGGTCGGCCGCGTCAGGAGCACTGGGTGAGATGCCCAGTACCTGTTGAACGGCGAATGTGAGCAGCGGAACGTGTCGACCATCGAAGAATCCGTAGAAGTGGACGTCCCGGTAGAACCGCCTACGACCAGTGGACGTAGTTCGAGGAATTTCCGCAGTACATGGACGGTGTGGAGAGGATCGACCAGCGCACCGACACCCTTCCAGCGGGGGCGTCGCCGACGTTGCGGAGTTCCACGTACGCGTCGGACTCGCCCGGGGGGCCTCCTGACGGTTGACGTTGGCCTCCAGACATGGTCTTCCGCCGGCTTTGGTGAACATGGCGACGACTCGGCGCTGCTCAACCGCCCTCGGGACTGATGAAGCGGCCGGTGATGCGGCCCGTCCTGCTTGGAGCCGCTGAGAACGACCTTGCAGGTGCTCCCGCCGACCTGCACCTTGTCGCAACGTTGCCCGGCTTCACGGACGGCTACCAGGAGGCGCCGGACGAGCCGCTCGCCCGACGTCAGAGGGCCGCGATCCGGCCGCCGCCGGTGCGGGCGAGGCGCCGGTGGGCGGGAAGGTCGTAGACCTGATGGCCGCGCTGACCCAGTCGGTGGAGGCGGCCCGCCGCTCCCGTAGCGAGACCCTGGAGCCCGGGGAGCCCGCGACCGTCCACGACCTCCCCGAGGCATCCGCGAAGGAGAGCGCCGCGAAAAAGCAGTCGGCGAACAAGGCGACCAGGTTCCGCGGCAAAAGCGCCTGACCACCAGCCTGCCTCGCCGCTTTCCTGTTCAGCACTGTCCGTACGGATCGGTCGCCTGCACTCCGTCCGGCACACCCCGCGACTGAACGAGCTCTCCTGTGCCGCTGTTACAGGAGCGGTTGGGGCTCGGATGGTGGCGTTCGGGGTGGGTGTTGGGGTGGTCCGGTGCGTGGCGCGCCGACATTCTTCAGGTGGGGTGTGGGGTGCAGTGGTCATGCATACGCCATTGGTTGCCGTATGCGGTGGACTGTTACGGATATATCCGTGCTCGGCAATGCGAATCGGATGTTCCCTTTGTGCGGGTGGTGAGTGCGTCACGGTCGTGTTCTCGGCCGAACAGGCCGGGGGAGACGGGTGTCACGCGGTCCCGTCAGGGGGTCCCGCAGGCGCTCACTTTGAGGGGGCGCCATGTCCACTTCCACAACTGCCCGTCGTACGTCCGCGCTCGTCCTCGCCGCCGGCGCCATGGTCGGGGCCGCGGCCCTGCCGGCGTCCGCGGACGGCGCGCACCGGGCGGCGCCGCGTTCCAGCGTGGTCCTCGGGGAGATCCAGTACGACAGCCCGGGCCGCGACAACGGGTCGAACCGCTCCCAACGGTGAGTGGGTCGAGGTCACCAACACCACCCGCCGCGCGGTCAACCTGGACGGCTGGACCCTGTCGGACAGCGACGGCAACCGCTACCGCTTCGACGACCTGCGCCTGGCCGGACGCTCCAGCGTCCGCGTTCACACCGGCATCGGCAACGACACCCGCACCGACGTCTACCAGGACCGCCGCTCCTACATCTGGTCCAACCACGCCGACACCGCGACCCTGCGCAACGACCGCGGCCGCACCGTCGACTCCGAGTCCTGGGGACGCGGCAACCACCGCTGACCCACACCTCGACCGGCGTACCCCCGGCATGGCCACGCCGGGGGTACGCCCGCGTTCCTGAACCGGCCGCCTTCCCATCTGGCCTCCCTTACGTGGGGCGGATCTTCCAGTGCCTCTTGGTGCCCCGTCACCCGTACGGGTGGGCGCCCCGCAGTCCGCGCGACTCGGCGACGCCGCAGCCCTGAGGATGTCTCCTATGGAGGGGGTGAAGCCGGTTGTCCCACGTGTCGGCCGGATCTATCTGCTGCTCACGGTGGTCGGGATCACGGGGGCGTTGGCGTTGGCGTGCCGTGCGGGGCTGGGCGCGGCGGAGACCGGAGTCACGCTGCTGCCGACCCTGGCTCCGCTCTACCTCGCTTGGGCCGCCTTTCGTACCGGCCGGTCGGACGCCGCGGCGGGACCGGGTCTGGAGGAGGTCGCCGACCAACTGGCCAGGACCGTACGTCTCCAATGGGAGAGCGAGGCGCGGGTACGGCGGCTGGACGACCCGTATCCCCTTCCGGTGGCCTGGCGGGCGGCCCCGGCCGAACTGGTCGACTCATGGGCCCTGATCAGGGCTGCGGGCGAGCGAACCACGCCCGGGCAGGGGCCCGGCGCCCCCACCGCAGGAGACCGGGACCCGGCCGGCTGGGCGACGGATCCGACAGCACTGGCCGGGGCCGACGACCAGATCAGCGAGCTCTTCCTCGCGAAGGTCCCTGCCCGGCGTCTGCTTGTCCTCGGAGCTCCGGGGGCGGGCAAGACCATGGTGCTGATCCGCCTGCTGCTGTTGCTAACCGACCGACGGGTACCGGGCGCGGACCCGGTGCCCGTGCTCTTTTCTCTCGCTTCATGGAACCCGGTCACCCACGACCTGCTCACCTGGATGGCAGAGCGGCTGGCCACCGACTACCGCGGTTTGGCAGACCCCGCCCCCGACCCCGCCGGGACGGCCCGTACCGCCACTGCTCCGGCCACGACCCGGGCCCGGGCCCTGCTGGAGGAGGCGTTCATCCTGCCCCTCCTCGACGGACTCGACGAACTTCCTCCGACCTCCCGGGCCCTGGCACTGGACACCATCAACCGAGCGTTCCCGCCCGGCCAGGGCTTTGTCCTGTCCAGCCGCGTCGAGGAGTACAAGCAAGCCGTAACACCCGCCTCCGGAGTCCCCGTCAAAGCGGCCCGCGCCGCCGGCATCGAGTTGCTGCCGCTCACACCCGCAGCGGCCGCCGCGTACCTGCGCCAGGACGCCGGCGGCGAGAACACCGCCTCCGCCGCGCGCTGGGATCCCGTGACCACCCAGCTCACCGCAGTCGGTGTCGACAACCCCGTCAACCAGGTCCTGCGTAGCCCGCTCGCGCTCTTCCTCGCCCGCACCATCTACAACCCTCGTCCTGGCGAACACTCGGCGGCGCTGCCCGACCCGGGGGAACTGCGCGACAGACGCCGCCTGTCGACACCGGCGAGCCTCGAACAGCACCTCTTCGACGCGTTCGTACCAGCCGCCTACCGCAACCGGCCCGAAAACCCCTGCCGCTGGAGCGCGCAGCAGGCCGAACACACCCTGCTGTGGCTGGCCCGTCACCTGCGAGACACCCAGCGCGGCACCCGAGACCTGGCCTGGTGGCAACTGCACCGGGCCGCCCCACCGCGCATGTACCGGACTGTCCTCGCGGCCATCGCGAGCTTCGCCGCCGTGCTCGGAGCCGGACCCGCCGGCGCCGCCACAGGTCCCGGAGTCACCGTGGGGGCGGGACTGGCGGCCGGATTCCTGGGGTGGCGTACGGGCACCATGCCCCGTCGACTCCCGGCGGCCGACTTCCGGTGGTCCGCCACCGGCTTCGCCCAAGGCGCGCTCGGCGCGGCCGCGTTCGGCCTTGTCCTCGTCCTTTCGGCGCGAGCCGACCCGACGCTCGGCCTCCTCACCGGGCTGTGCCTTGGGCCCGTGGTCGGGCATGCGCTCGGACGCGGCGTCCTCGCCCTGGCCGTACGGGAAACCCGCTCTCCCGATCTCGCCTCGGCCGCAGCACCCGCAACACTCCTGCGACGCGATCGCCGGATCTTCCGCCGCCTCCTGGCGGAATTCGGATTCGGCTACGGACTCGCCGTGGGCATCGTCCTTCCGGCCCTGCTCGGCACTGCGCCGACGGGCCCGGTCGCCGGTCCCATGGACAGCCTCGTTGTGCGCCTCGTCCCACTCGTCCTCCTCGTTCCCGCTTTCAGCGTCTCCGGCGCTTCCGCCTACGCCGCCTGGGGGCACTTCACTCTCACCCGCCACTACCTCGCCCTGCGCCACGGCATTCCACGCGACCTCATGGCCTTCCTGGACGACGCCCACACCGCACGCGGGGTACTGCGCCGGGCCGGGGCGGTGTACCAGTTCCGCCACGCGGACCTCCAGGACCGACTGGCTCATCGCACGCCCGGTCGGGGAGGGCGTCAGGCACTTCGACGGTGACCCGGCGTGTTGTTACAGGTCGGGTGCGATGGCCGCCGGTGGGCGCGGCGAGGAGGCGGCCTACGTGGCTGGGGAGCAGTGAGGCGGGAGACCTTCAGCCTGATCCCGGGCCCTCGATGAGAGGCAGTTCAGCGGAGTGGCTAAAGCCAGGCGGCTCGGTGCGTCAGCCGTGGCCCTGGGGCAGCTCTTGACGACCGGCACCGGCGTTGCGGGAAGGTCGCGCTGCAACTGTGCGCAACTGACTCGACACGGGAGAGCGTCCTGACGTTACGGTTCGTCGGGATCGACCCGAACATCGGAGGCGGTGGATCGCCGACGGTGTGGGGTGACGAAGAGAGCGCCGACCGGTCCTCCAGGGTGTAGAAGCCGAAGCCGAAGCCGTGTTGATGGCGATGGTGGGTGGGACCGATTGGGTGCCCGGTCACGTGGCGGGGATCCCGGCGCACGAGAGGGTGATCCGTATTCCGATCCGGATGGTGCCGATTCTGAGGGAGGCGTGTGTTGTCGCAGAGCAGCGTGCCGGACTTCGCTGAACTGCTGAGCGGTGCTCAGCACACAGCGGTCCACCTGGAGATGCGCGATCTGTACGGAGTCGGAGACGAGGCCGACCTGATCGAACGGTTCGCCCGCACCGGCGAGATTAGCCTGGACCCCACGGCGTCGTTCTGGCCGGAGTGGCTCGGCATCGTGAGGGAGACCCTGGCCAGGGGCGTCATTATGCGCCGCGCCTGGATCGTCTCCGAGCCGGTGACCGATTACATCCGTTGGGAGTACACCTCCACCCCGCTGAACCTGGAAGCCGGCGAGCAAGTCCGCTGGCTGCCCCGGCGCCGCGCCTCCGATATCCCGTTGCCGGGCAACGACTTTTGGCTGATCGACGGCCGACGGGTCATGTTCCACTTCTTCACCGGCGACGGCGACTGGGCAGACCCGGGGTTCGAGACCACCGACGATCCTGCGGCCGTACGACTGTGTGCTTCGGCGTTCGAGACCGTCTGGGAGCGCGGTGTCCCCCACGAGAAGTTCACGGTCTGAACCCCGGGCTGCCCGCGAACATGACGGCCTCTCCCTCATCCAGTGCCCAAGGCGCCCGTGAGGCGCTCGCCGTGCGCTTGCAGCATCTGCGCAAGGACGCCGGCCTCACCGGGAAGGAACTCTCCGCCCAGTGCGGCTGGCACTCGCCAAGCCCACCCGTATCCAAAAGGGCGACGCCCCACCCTCCGAGCGCCTGGCCCGAGACCTACACCGACCACCCCCAGCTCCAGCACCTTCTCGACACTCTGGGTGACATGCAGCACGCCGTCGCCGACGGGGCAGTCGCCCGCCAGATGGAAGCCGACCTCAACGCAGCCCTCCAGGCCGCGAACGATTTGAGCACAGCCCTGCCCGAGGACCCCGCCGTACGGCAGCACATGAGCTTTCCACTCGGCCAACCCCTCTACGGCATGCGCAGGCTCCAGGACTACCTTCAGGCAGCCGTCAACGCCACGATCGCCGAACGCGCCACCAGGGAACAGACCCAGAACCCCACCCCGCCCCTGCCGGCCCCGCCGCGTACGGACGAAACGACGCCTGCGCTCACCACCACCGGGGCACCCGCAGACCAGGAGCCGGAACAGCCACCTGCGCCGAAGCCCCGCTCCTCCACCAAGGAGCCGCGTGAACCCGAGCAGCCCACCCCCACCCCCGTTCCTGAGCCGGAACGCCTCGCGCGCGAGACGCAACCGGACGGACACCGGTCCGGCGAACCCTTGCCGGAACATCCGGGTCAGCCGAACCGGCGGGCCCGGGCCCCGAGGTGGGCTTCGCCGAGTCCGCGAGTCTGCCCAATGCCCAGCAGATCGGCGGGAGCGAGCAGGTCCCCCCGCGCACTGAGAACAGTGTCGTCCTACCGCATGATCTGGCCTACCGCCTCCACCCGGCCGGGACCATGGAACCTGGGCAGGCCGCAGGCGAAGTCCGGGCCGGCGCGTACGATATCGCCCTCCTCTACGCCACCCCGTCCTGGGTCACCCCGGAGGACGCCGCCCACCAGGCGGCGATCCTGAACTCGGCAATCACCGGCCGCTCCTACGGGCCCGTGCCCGGTGCCGCCCAGGAAACGTCCGACCTCACCCGCATCGAGATCCTGCGCGCGGAGACGCGGACGCTGGCCCTCTCCCACCGCGCGGCCCTTGCCGCAGCAGTTCAGCAGACATGGCCGGAGGGCGGGGACCAAGCGGACCTTCTGCAACGGCTCGACGACCAGCTGGTCCTTCTCAGCGTGGCGGTTGCCCAAGAACCCACCGCCCATCAGATGCGCGACCAGCTCTACAACACCCAACTGCTCGCCGCCGACTGGCTGGACCAGATCGAGTACCAGCCCGACACGGAGCGGGTGCGCCGGAGCATGGGCTACCCGCTGGCCGCGGTCATCTACGACGTCAACCGCCTCGCGCACCGCCTGGACGCTACCGCCGAAGCCGTCACGGCAGAGCGGGCGGCCGCACCAGAACGAGCGCTCACCACCCAGCTGCGACCGGCGGGAGAGCACAGTCCTGGTTTCGCTCTGGTGCCGCAGGCGGTGAACCTGCTGATGAACGCCGGGAGTCCGAACCCGCGCTCGCACCGGTCGAGAACGGACGGACACCAGGCGTCGCCGCCCCGGTCGGCACGGACCAGGCTCCGAACCGGCCGGAAGCTCCCGCTTCCACCGCGCCGCCCCCGACTGAGCCGTATCCGGCCACCCCCGTGATGCCGGTCGCCCGTCGGCCCCAACCGGGCGAAGGGCTCCTTGAAGCTCCCCTCCCCGTCCCGCCGGAGCCTGCCCTTCCGTTGTGGAACGGTCCCGACCCGGAGCCCGAGGTCCGGTCCGATCGTTCTGGTGAAGGGGCCGAGATGCTGAGCAACGTCGGTGCCATCCAGGAGGTATGGGAGGCCGTCGTCCGCGCGGATGGGGGCACCGCCCACGACCTCGTCGCGGCACTCGACACCGAACTCGCCGCCCTGCGGAGGGCACTCGATGGACACCCCTCAGACTGGGCCTACGCCTCCGCCACCACCGACAGCAGCACGTCGGGCACCCAGAACGGTCCGCGAGGGCCCGCTCTCCACCGAGACCCCGACGCCGTCAACACCGCCCTCAACGAAGCTGACCAGCATCACCACGTACTTCGCGATGTCCCGGAATGGCAGGACATCCAGACCGTACGGGGAGCGGCCCGCAACCTCTGGCAGGCCATCAAGCGCGAGACCGGCGCTCGCTTCGAGCGACTCCTGGGCGACGGCCGCTTCCAGGGCTGGTGGAAGGGGACATCCATCCGCGTCTGCGAGCGGATTTCTGGACTTGCCCTGTGGACCGCCGACCGGCTCCGCGGAGACGACCTGGAGCCGACCGAAGCCATGGACCGCCTCCACCGCGCCGCCGGCCACTACAGCCGCCCCGCCCCAGCACCTTCCGCCGAGGTCCGGCCGGAGGTTCGGTCGCAGATGCGGAAACTGGGCGAAGGCCTCGCTGCCGCGCAAGTCAAGGTCAACGCCGCCCGCGCCCGCTCCAGCACCGTTCGCAAACCGCCTGCCCCCCCGCCCCGCCACTACCGAACGACCGGGGCACCTGCGCCGGACTCCCCCCGATCCGAAGCACGGGCCACGCCAAGGACGCTGACCTGACGGTCTCTCCACCGGCCTGGGGCCGTGGCGAGATCGCATGGGCGCCTGATAGGACACTGAAACCCGTGGCTACTAGAGACATCGACGCAACCAGGGGCATCTCCTCGTAGAAGACGGCCCTACTGTCCGATTTGTTGATTCCGGAGGATTGTTATGTCGAAGCTCGCTTTTGAAGTGCAGGGGCGGGGCCCTGGGCTGATGCTCGTGCACGGGACGGGTAGCACGCCGGCAGGAACGTGGGGGCCGTGTATCGCAGAACTGGCCGCGTCGCACACGGTGCTGGCTGCCCTGCCGGGGTCAGGAGACAGTGCCCTTCCTGATGACGCGGAGCTGAATATAGGGGAGATCGCATCACAAATGGCGGATGTCGCCGCAGAAGCGGGCCGGGACAGGTTCGCGATTGCCGGTGCCTCGCTGGGTGGCCCCATCGCCGTCAAGGTCGCGGCTATGTTCCTGGAGCGAATCACCCATCTGGTGTCGGTGTGCGGATTCGCACGCCCGAGGGCGGGACTGCGACTGCGACAGGAAATCTACCGAGACGTCCTCCCGCCGGGGGCAGCCTCTGTGGGCCGAGTACTGCTGCTCTTCGGCCTGACTGAGGAGGCGGCCGCGCAGATGCCTGAGGAGATGTTGCAAGACATGATCGGCCTGGTGGGCTCATCTCCGTCGCCGAGAACTCGACAGCAGATCGCCCTGACCCTCGCCATCGATGTCGAGGCGGACCTTGCCCTGGTGTGGGCCCCCAGCTTGATCATCGCAGGCGTCCTTGACAGAACTGGTCCGTTCAATGGACTGATCCGGCACGCAGCAACTGGCCCAGCGGAAGGGGGCTGCCATCCGATAGGCGTGACCGGTATGGGGGAGTCGTCGTTATTCGGTCGGCGGCTCTGGTTCGCCCCCGTTCTCGGGACCGCCCCTGAGGGCACCCGGATTCCCGTTATGCATCTCTGATGCGCCGTGTTGGGGCGAACGGCCGCCCCGCGCGGTCGCCAGACCAGGTCGCCGTGCCGGCTCTTACGGGGCGGTCATCCGCCTCGCCACGGAACCTATTGTCGGACCGCACCGAAGGTTTCAGTAGCGCACGATCGATTTCAGTACCTCCTTCAGCTCCGCAGCGCGGCCCTCGGACGTGAAGGAGGATCGGGGCAACCATCCGCCGCGCTCGGTCGTCCTTCAGGTATGCCTGACCGGAGTCCTACGCCGTCCCCAACTCCGCCTGCCTGGCCGCACTGTGGCCACGGCACCACTCCGCAGGACCCGGTCGGTTGCCGGGGCATCCACGTCTCCGGCTACACCCAGTGCCTTGCCCACCTGGATGACGCTGGCCGCAGCGACTATTTGTCCGGCCTGTGCCCCGGCACTGATATCGACCACCGCGGTACCACCATCACCGAACTCCTTCTCGATGCTGTTCTTGCTGCCCTCCGCGATCCTGCCACCGGAGCCCCGCATCTTGGTGTCGCCCGATTCGAGTCGGTGACCTTCGAAGGGGTCCCTCGGTTTGAGTCGGTGACCTTCGAGGGCGTTCCTCGGTTTGAGTCGGCGATCTTCGAGGGCGGCGCCCGGTTCGGGTCGGCGATCTTCGAAGGCGGCGCGCGGTTTGAGTCAGCGAACTTTAAGGGCAGCGTCTGGTTCGGGTCGGCGACCTTCAAGGGCAGCGCACGGTTCGTGTCTACGAGCTTTGAGGACAGTGCATGGTTCGAGTTGGCGACCTTCGAGGACAAAGCCTGGTTCGTGTCAGCAAGCTTCGAGGGCAGCGCCTGGTTCGCGGCGGCGAGCTTCAAGGGTGTCGCCGGGTTCGGGTTGGCGACGTTCAAGAGCATCGCCGGGTTCGTGTCGGCAACCTTCGAAGGCATGGCCGGGTTCGGGGGTGCGACCTTCAAGGGTATGGCCCAGTTTGAGTCAACG
This sequence comes from Streptomyces sp. SID3212, assembly GCF_009865405.1. Taxonomy (GTDB): domain Bacteria; phylum Actinomycetota; class Actinomycetes; order Streptomycetales; family Streptomycetaceae; genus Streptomyces. Next base: position 18,957 of record NZ_WWJY01000716.1, read on the forward strand.
ACGTTCGAGGACATGGCACGGTTTGTGTCGGCGACCTTCGAAGGCATGGCCGGGTTCGGCGGTGCGACCTTCAAGGGCAGCGCTCAGTTCGAGTCGACGACCTTCGAGAGCGATGCCAGGTTCACGTTGGCGAGCTTCGAGACGGTGCTAAACCTGGGGCCGTTGGTGTGTGCCGGCCTGGTGGCCTTATCGGGGGCGGTGTTCGGCGGGCCGGTGATCCTTGCGTTTGCCGCGCGCCGTTTGGAGTGCCGGCGCACTCGCTGGTCGTCGACGGCTGAGCTGCGTCTGCGTCACACCACGGTGGACTTCGCCCACGCGGTCTTCGAGTATCCCCTCACCCTCGCGGCGGAGCTGGATCCGTTCGTGCTCTCCGACGGCCAGCAGTTGAGTGAGGACTCAGTTTTCGGCGTGTCCGACGCCGCAGTACGCATCACCTCGCTGCGCGGCGTAGACGCGGCCCACCTGGTTCTCGCCGATGTCGACCTGGCGGACTGCCTGTTCACCGGGACCGTGCACCTCGACCAGATCCGCCTGGAAGGCGGGTGTTCCTTCGCCGCGGTCCCTTCCCGTACGCACGGGCGGGCCGGGCGCTTCGTACGGTTCACCCGGCGCCGCGCGCTAGCCGAGGAACACTACTGGCGCGCGAGCCGGCCGTCAGCCGCCCCGGGCTGGAACGAGGCCGTACCCGGCGCCGGGCACGTCGGGCCGGCGCAGCTGGCACCGGTGTACCGGGCGCTGCGCAAGGCGTTCGAGGACAACAAGAACGAACCGGGCGCCGCGGACTTCTACTACGGCGAGATGGAGATGCGCCGCCACGACCGCACCGGCACCACCCACGCGGAACGCGGACTGCTGCACGGCTACTGGCTGCTGTCCGGCTACGGCCTGCGCGCCTCGCGCGCTCTGGGCTGGCTCGCAGCCGCCGTGCTCGTCACCCTCCTTCTGCTGATGGGCTTCGGACTCCCCGACCACGATCCGAAGCAGAAGGCGACCGGCACCGTGCCGTCCGGCGGCGGGCGGGTGACCTTCGAGATCGACAAGGATGATCCGCGCAACCCCACCGGGGCCCGGTTCACCGGCGACCGCTTCGAGAAGGCCCTTAACGTCACCCTCAACTCGGTGGTCTTCCGCTCCGCCGACCAGAACCTGACCACCGCCGGCACCTACATCGAGATGACCTCCCGTCTGACCGAGCCCGTCCTACTTGCCCTCGCGATCCTGGCCGTCCGCAACCGCGTCAAACGCTGAACCCAACCACCAGACGCTGAGGTAACCGGTGCATCCGAAACGGCACGAGCCATCGCACATCAGATTTCAGTGTCCAGGCCACAGACCTGGGCACTGAAATCTGTTGTGCGGCACGGAGCCTCTGGAAGAAACGGTTGATGCAGGCAGTACTCGACGGAACGGTCCTTGCGGATGCAGATGAGGCCGAGTGGTCTCGACCGAGGGGAACTGGTACTTCCCTCCGGAGGCGGTCACCCTTAAGGCGCTGTCTGAGACCCCACTACACCATTCCGTGAGTACTTCGACGTGCAGACCGCAGACGGCAGGCACGCGGATGCGGCGTGGTGGTACCCGCAGCCGCCGGCCTCTGCGATCGACCGCGTGGGAAAGGATTTCAGCGGATACGTGGGCTTTGACACCAAGGTGACGGTGAGCTGACACACTGCGCCGCACCCGCGCGACGGCGCCCTGCACGCTGTCCAGATGGTTCGTAGAACGCCGTACGAGTAGCGGGCGCTCCTCAGTCGAGTGGGGAGCATGGACGTCGCCGGGGATCATCTCCTTGCGCAGGAAATGATCCCCAGGCCGTGTTGCTACCTGCTGCCCCCGTCAAGGAACCGGCGCAGCGCCTCTCGTGCTTGTGCGGCGAATCGTGCCTGGGCATCGCGCAGGCTGCCGTTCCATCGGCGGAGACGCTCGGACCACCAGGTCGTTACTCCGCTCACGGCCGGTGGCACGACCACCGCGGCGAGGGCCAGCATCAGGATGAACAGTGCCGTCGATGAGACGGTCACCTCGGAAAGGTTGTGCACCTTCAGACCTCTTCTGTCCATGGGGCCGCGCGCCCGGACGAGGGGTCTAGGCGGCGGCGAGCGAGCTCGAATCCGGGATCGGCGAAGTGCGTACTGATCCTGGAGCGCGAGGTACGCGGACGGCCGTGAGCCGGCGAATTCCGCACGGAGAAGACTCGAGGACCACGGCGTCGCCAGGCTCAGGAGGCCGGTCTACCGAAGTTGATTGCAGCCGCCACAATTCCTCGGCCGTACGCCGCCAGTAAGCCATGTCGGCCTGGAGCATCGGCAGTGTGGCCACGGCTGGCAGCAAGGACTGAAGCAGCTCTACAACAGCTCGCGCTGTGGCTCGAAGCGGCGCGGTCAGCGACGGAAGGCTGGAGGGAATGGTGGACGGCAAGGACGCACGGCGCTTGATAGCGCGGATCCACTCGTTCTCTGCATATGCGTGTGCGCTGGCGTACGCGGTACGGATAGCGGCCAGGAGGTCATTCCGCGACTGAACGAGTTGGTGCCTGCGGCGCCACTCGCGTTCAGCGTGAAGGGCAAGAGTGATCGACTTTCCGCCACCGAGGTGTCTCAAAAGCAGTAGGTCGTTCTTGAGTAAGTTGTTTCCGTCCCAGCCGAGCGGTGGCAACTCCAATAGACGTGGCGGTGCGACGACATGCCATTGTTCGCCGGCCATGGAGGGATCAGAGACGATTTGCCGCGCCAGGGAGGCCAACATGGCGGCCGAGTACGTTTCGTCCACAGCTAGTTCCCTCTGGACCTGGAGGCCAGCCTGGAGGGAGGAGCTGGAGAAAGCCGGAAGCGGGCCCACGGGAGACACCCTATCCGCATGCGGAGGACCAGCCGGGCTTCTTGTCGTCGGCAGCCGACGTTTTTCTGGGCGACGCGGGCGCTCAGGCTCTAGGTTCGGTGTCCGTCGGACCGGGTGCTCGTTGTACGGGCGTGAGTGAACTTCCGCCCGGCCCGCGCTGCGCGCCGCGCCGTGCGAGAGCCGCTCCCGAGCGCACCGCGGCCCCGTTCGTACGGCGCGCGGCTGGAGGAGGCAGACGGGACCGCTCGGTTCCGTGTCTGGCGGGACGCCAGGTGGCACCGGGTGCTCTCGGAGCCATGTGCGGTGACTGTCCAACGCGCTGTGGCTGACCGGGCGGAGGCGACCGCGTTCCAGGCTCGCCGGGACGGCCGCGAGGCCACCGCGATCGCGCTCCAGGCGCAACGGGACCTCATCGCGCTGCTGCCCGATTAGGGACTGCACGTGGGCGCCGGCGGAGTCGAGCCAAAGCGCTGGTCGGATCTGACGTCGTACGGACAGCAGTGGAGTTGGACTGGTTGATTTTTGTCCGGCCCCGTTGTCCGTGGTCAGCCGAGGCCGTGTGTTTCCTGCGCCGGTGAATCTGGTCCTGAAGCCCCCGCTGGGGTGGGGGTCTTGGTGTGGGTTCGTGCTGCGGGGGCGCTGCCCCCACACCCCCGGCCACCCTGCGGAGGGGGCGCCGGGTCGGTGGGTGCGGGCCGGTTGGGGTTGTGGCGTGGGTGGTTCGCGGGGTGGGTCCCTCGTCGGGCGTCCCTCTCGCACCATGCCCTGCGGGTGGGTGGGGCCGGCTCCGCGAGCTCCGCCACCCCCACCCACCCGCAGGGCCACCGGGAGTGCCGCCCAACGAGGGACCCACCCCGCTCGGCCCCGGCATGTCGGCGAGCCGCCGGGCCCTGCTTGCTCTGGCCCCTGACGGCGTGTGAATCACCCGTTTGAGCTGCGCAGATATCCTTCTGATGTCATCTAGTGCTGTAAAGTTGTTCTTGTCGCCAAGGGTGGTCGGTACCCACCCGGACAACCCGTCGGATCCCCCTCACAGACAGCGAGAAGACATGTCCCTGACCGCAACCGACATCTTCTGCGGCGCCGGAGGAAGCTCCACCGGCCTGGTCGCCGCCGGGTACGAGCTGAAGCTGGCCGCGAACCATTCGCGGATCGCGATCGACACCCACAGCGCCAACCACGTCAACGCCGAACACGTCTGCGCGGACATCAACAACTACGACATGCGGCGCCTGCCGACCACCGACATCCTGTGGGCCTCCCCGATCTGCACCGAGATCAGCCCCGCCGGAGGCACCCCCCGCAGCGGCCAGGGCGGCCAGATCGGCATCGGCGACGACTACGAGCCCGCCGACCCGGAGAGCTTCGTCCGTACCCGCGCGACCGCCTACGACGTCATGCGGGCGGCCGAGGTCCACTACTACAAGGCGATCCTGTGCGAGAACGTCACCGAGTTCGCCACCGACTGGCGCCTGTTCGACTGGTGGCGCCAGGGCATCGAACTTCTCGGCTACAACAGCCAGATCGTCTCCGTCTCCTCCGCCCACGTCGGCGCGCCGGGCAACGACCACGCCCCCCAGTGGCGTGACCGCATCTACATCGTCTTCAGCCGCACCGGTATCCCGCTCCCGGACCTGTGCCCCCGCCCGCTGGCGTGGTGTCCCGAGTGCGGGCAGGACGTTCAGGCCGTGCAGTCGTGGCGCAACGGGCGCACGATCGGCAAGTACCGCCAGCAGTACGACTACCGCTGCCCCCGTACCCGGTGCGGGAAGCGGGTGGTCGAGCCGTACGTCCGTCCGGCCGCCGACGCGATCGACTGGACCAACCTCGGCAGGCGCATCGGCGACCGTCCCCGCCCGCTGGCGGCCAACACGATCAGCCGGATCGAGAAGGGCCTGGCCCGCTACCCGCAGCGCGCGAGCCTGCTGACCCTCAACCACTCCGGGCACGACGGCCGCGCGCTCGCACCGGAGGAGGGCCCGCTGCCCGCCCGGACCCGCAAGGTCGGCGAAGGCCTGCTGATCCCCGGCCGCCACGGGATGCTCGTCCCGGCCGGGGGCACCTGGAACAACACCACCACCGACCTCCACGAGCCGATGAGGACCCGCACCACCCGCGACACCGAGGCCCTGGTGACCCTGCCGTACGTCGTGACGATGCGGCGCAACGGCCGCGTGGACACGGTGGACCGGCCGCTTGCCGCCGTCACCGCCGGGGGCCGCCACCACGGACTCGTCATCCCTTACCGCAAGGGCGCTGCCAAGCCGGTCGGCGAGCCCCTGCTCACCCTCGCCACCCGCGACTCCGCCGGACTCCTCACCCCGGCCGACATCCTCGAAGAGGCCTTGCGCGTCGAGGACTGCCACTTCCGGATGCTCCAGCCCATCGAGCAGCTCGCCGCCCAGCGGTTCCCCGCCGACTACATCATGCGCGGCAACAAGACCGAGCAGACCATGCAGGCCGGAAACGCCGTCAGCTGCAATGTTGCCCAATGGCTCGGCACCCAGGTCGCCGCAGTCCTCTGACTTGTCAGCTAACGCTGTAAATCTGATTGTGACGGGCCGTTGGTGGAGGCACCCCGGCCCGCCCCCACCCACCAACTCACCTCCCCGGACCCGCACCTCCGGGGCCCCTACCGAACCGAAGGACATGCCGTGAACACCACCCCCAGCACCGCGCCCGCGACCCGCGTGAACCTCGACAAGCACCCCGCGACCTATCTCGTCCTCGTCGATGTCACCGAGGCCTTCACCGCCCAACTCGCCCTCTTCGGCCCCGCGCAGCGCCACCGCCCCCTTCCTCCCACCGGGCACGTCGTCCGGCAGGCCGACGACCCGCAGGAGCGCGAGACCCAGTGGGACGACCTCGCGGACTTCTGCACGGAAGCGCAGTCCCAAGTCAGTCTGCGCACGTACACGGCCATCAGCCATGGACACGCGGCCTACCTCGCCCGCTGGGACCACGCGGTGGGCAGGGCCGCCGAGAACATGGCCGAGGTGATCGGCGACCACGTAGCCCGTGGTACGCGGGGACGTCTCGCCGGATGGATCGCGATCCGCATCGCGGACGGCCGCAGCGACAACGTCCTCTACCCCGACGCCCCAAGCGCCCGCGCCGCCCAGAAACACCCCGAACGGTGCACCGTCGTCCCCCTGAACGCGCGGAACCCGCTCACAGTCGAAGAGTGCGAGAGGTTCCTGACCTCCAAGGCCCACGAACTCCACGGATGCCTGGGACGCGACTTCCACCCGACCTGCCGCTGAGCGGAGCCCGCCACCGGTGGCGTGGACCGAGTAGGACACCACCCCACTCGGTCCACGCCACCGGCCCCACCGCCTGACGCCTACGGCGACCCGATGCCCTGGACCCTGACCGCGCATCCGACCGTCCGACCGGCCGCCGGGCGCAACCACCCACACCCCGACGAATGAAGGACTCACCCATGACCAGCACCCCGCGATTCGACCGTCTCGCCGCCGACGGGACCGGTCCCGCGCATGACCGCATCCGCCTCGCCGACGGCCAGGGGATCCTCGTCAGGACCCGCCCCGGTATCGACACCATGGACGAGGTCTTCGTCTCCCCGGGCGTGAGCGTCCCCGACACGGAGGCCTGGGGGAACGAAGACCACCTTGAGGGCTGGCTGACCGGTGGGAACGCGGGCGAGAGCTCCAGCTACGCCGACGTCCCGGTCGAGGCCGTACGCGCCCTGATCGTCCAGCACGGGGGCGAGCACGCCGACCAGGGGAACGAGTGGACGCTCCCGGACCCGACCGAGGAGCAGGGGGACGTGCTCGCCGAGATCGCCGACCTGTACGGCCGGTTCGAGGACGGGTACAGCGCCGACGGTATCCGGACCGTCTTCGCCCGCATCTACGACGAGGTCGGCGTAGACCTGGTCTGCGTCTGGGATTACGCGGACGAGTACGGCTACGGCGGCAACTCCGAGTTCTTCGCCGAGGACGAGGACGGCGCCCTCTTCGAGGTCCAGCCGGACATCCACCTGTGGCTCAGCGGCAAGCGGGAGACGCCCGGCCCGGTGGACACGTGGGTGTGCGCGCCCGTCACCGAGCCCACCGACGTCCCCGTCAGTGACGACTTCCACAACTACGCCCGGACCGACCGGACCAAGTGACGGCGCCAGTCCGGCGGGGGAGCGGGGCGGGAATCCCGCTCCCCCGCCGGGGTGCCGCTGACTGGAACCCGCCCACACCACCGGCCCACCGTCCGGACTCCGAGATCGGGACCCCGTTCACAGCCACCTGGGCTGACCGGCCACCGGCGAGCTGGACCGGAGCGGACGGTGACCGTACGGAACACCGCCCTTGCCTTTGCGGCGGCCGCGACGGCAGCCCGGTGCCCCGGACCCCGGCCGCGCACCTCATCGTTCGACCGGCCGCCGGGCGCCACC
>NZ_WWJY01000717.1 GCF_009865405.1 Streptomyces sp. SID3212
GGCGCCGGGCGCTCGCGGGCCACTGAGGCCGCCGCGGGCCGGGGGTCCGCCCCGGGTCCGCCGGGGGTCCGCCGGGGGCCCTGTTACCGAATCGGCGTACAGGGGTGTGCAACTGCGCGTACTGTTCGTCCGTCTATCTCCCTGAACACGCGCTGAGAACACGTCGCGCGGGCATTCACAGCCATGTCGGAGCAGGTACGAGGACGGACGGGGCGGGACCATGGGAAGTATCGGACGCAGAGGGGCCGTCGCGGCGGGGATCGCCGCGCTGGTGGTGCCGTTGACCGTGGCACTGGGCGGCACCCCCGCGCAGGCGGCGAGTTGTACGACCAGTACGGGGCCGAACCAGAAGCAGGTCGAGAAGTTCCTCGGCCGCCCGGTGGACGGCAAGCAGTCCGCCACCGACTGCAAGGCCATCCGCGCCTTCCAGTCGAAGCACGGCATCACGCCGACGATCGGCTACGCCGGGCCCGTCACCTGGGGCGTGATGGACCTCATGAACAAGCAGAAGGCCGCGGGCAAGACGCCCAACAAGGCCGGCAAGTGCCCGACCAACAAGGGCCGGATCGCCTGTGTCGACCTGACGCGTCAGCTCAGCTGGATCCAGGACGGCAAGAAACTGGTGTACGGACCCGTCCCGGTGCGCACCGGCCGCGACAAGTACGAGACCAGGACGGGCCTCAAGAAGATCGGCTGGCGCGACAAGAACCACGTGTCGTCGATCTACGACGTGCCCATGCCGTACAGCCAGTTCTTCGACGGCGGCCAGGCGTTCCACTCGGTGGGCGTGAGCATGTGGAACCCGCCCGGTTCGCACGGCTGCGTGAACATGACGACGGCGGCGGCCTCGAAGTACTGGTCGCTGCTCAAGACCGGGGACGACGTCTTCGTGTACGGCCGTAAGCCGGGAACCTGAGCCGATTGTCAGTGGGGTGCGGTAGCTTCCGAAGGACTGGTTCCAAGGGGGCGACTGGGGTGACCCGATGAGTGATCTCGCGACAACAGAGGATCTTGATTCCCGGCTGGAGAAACACCGGACGGAGCTGACGGGGTACTGCTACCGGATGCTCGGTTCGGCCTTCGAGGCCGAGGACGCGGTGCAGGACACGATGGTGCGGGCGTGGCGCAGCTTCGACAAGTTCGAGGGCAGGTCCTCGCTCAGGTCGTGGCTGTACCGCATCGCGACGAACGTGTGCCTGGACATGCTGAACGCGGGCAACCGCAGGGCGCGGCCGATGGACCTGACGGCGGCGACGCCGGTGGCCCAGGCGCAGCTCAACGCGCGGCCCGAGGTGACGTGGCTGGAGCCGGTCCCGGACGGCCGGGTGCTGCCCTCGGTGGCGGACCCGGCCGAGCGGGCGGTGGAGCGGGAGACGATCCGGTTGGCGTTCATGGCGGCGCTCCAGCATCTGCCGCCCAAGCAGCGGGCCGTGCTGATTCTGCGCGAGGTGCTGGCGTGGAAGGCGAGCGAGGTCGCGGAGCTGCTGGGCACGACGGTGGCTTCGGTGAACAGCGCGCTCCAGCGGGCGCGGGCGACGATCGCCGAGTCGGAGCCGGCGTCGACGGACGCGGCGGATCCGCTGGACGACGAGCAGAAGGAGCTGCTGGAGCGTTATGTCACGGCCTTCGAGGGCTATGACATGAAGGCGCTGACGACGCTCCTGCACGAGGACGCGACGCTGTCCATGCCGCCGTACGACCTGTGGCTGCGAGGCCACGACGACATCGTGGGCTGGATGCTCGGGGTGGGCTCCGTCTGCCGGGGCTCGCGCCTCGTCCCGACGGTGGCCAACGGCACACCGGCGTTCGCGCACTACCACCCGGCCGAGGACGGCAACGGGCATACGCCGTGGGCGCTGATGGTCATCGAGATCGTGGACGGCCGGATCTCGGGCATCAACTCGTTCCTGGACACGGAGCGGTGGTTCCCGCTGTTCGACCTGCCGGCGAGGCTGGAGAAGGAGTAGCGGATCCGTGTGGACCGGCCCGCCCGCACGGGCCGGTCCACACGGGTAAGCCTCTTCCACCCGTCCACCCCTACGGGTCGTCGTCCGGGTCCGCGTACCCCACCAGCTCGGCGAGCCCCACGAGGTCCAGCAACAGCCGCAACTCCCGCCCGGCGCCCCGCACCCGCAACCGGACCGCGCGCCGCCGTGCGGTGAGCTGCAACCGGGCGAGCGCGTTGACGGCCACCAGATCGGGCCGCTCCAGCCCCCGCACATCACAGACCGCCTCAGTAACCCCACTCCCCCGCAGCCGAGCAACCAGCTCGTCACACAACCGGGGCACGTCACCGGGCCCGAGCCGGCCCGAGACAACAAGAACGATCGGTTTCGTGGCATCCACAACCTGAGAGACCGTCGCGGGAGCCGGAACTCATCGCGGCGGTCTCGGGGTGTGGTGGGTCCGGGCCGACCGTCAGCTGACGGGGAAGTCGCCAGTGTCGATATCCACGCCGAAGGGCTCGGGAAGGGTCAGCTTGTCGCCGTACTGTACGGATGCCAGAACGCGATACGTACCGCCTTCGGGCTCACCGTAGAGCGTTGCGGTCGGGCGCCCCGAATGCCAGGGGTCCAGCAACAGGTAGAGCGGGACTGCGGCCTTCGCGTAGCCGCGAACCTTGGCGATTCGATCGTGGTTAGCGTTCCAACGCGAGGTGACCTCAACCACCATCAAGGCCTCGTCGCCCTGAGCCAGGTTGTCCGATCCAAGAACCAACCGCCTGGGGATGACCACTAGATCGGGGATGTACAACCCGCTCCCGGCGGGGACGGCGATTCCCAGGGTCTGATAGATACCGCAGCCATCCGGAATCACGGGATAGAGGCTGCTTTGCAACAACTCAGCGGTGTGGTTGTGGTCCTTCGACGGCCCCGGTGACACGGTGATGATCCCCTCGATGATCTCCACCTTGCAGCCCTCGGGCGCGTCCGTGCCTTCCCAGATACGGACGAGTTCGTCCCAGCCCTGTCCATGGGGGGCGTCGGGCTCGACGGCGAGTGCGCTCATGGCGGTCTCCAATCAGTGCGTCACCAATCCCAGCATGGCGGACGGGACCGGTGGAGGTCCACCGGTCCCGTTCACCCGTTCGGGGAAACCGCAGGTCAGGCGATACGTTCCAGCACGACCGGGGTCGGTTCGTAGGTGGTGCCTGTGGGGGCGATGTCGTAGGTGGAGGTCAGGGCCTCCTGGGCGTACTCGAACTTTTCCGGGGTGTCCGTGTGGAGGGTCAGGAGGGGTTGGCCCGCGGTGACGTGGTCGCCGGGCTTGGCGTGGAGTACGATGCCCGCGCCTGCCTGGACCGGGTCTTCCTTGCGGGCGCGGCCCGCGCCCAGGCGCCAGGCCGCGACGCCTACGCCGTACGCGTCGAGGCGGGTCAGGACGCCCGAGGAGGGGGCCGTGATCACCTGGTGCTCGCGGGCCACCGGGAGCGCCGCGTCCGGGTCGCCGCCCTGGGCCGCGATCATGCGGCGCCAGACGTCCATCGCCGAGCCGTCGGCCAGCGCCTTCGCCGGGTCGGCGTCCCGCAGGCCCGCCGCGTCGAGCATCTCGCGCGCCAAGGCCAGGGTCAGCTCGACGACGTCCGCCGGGCCGCCGCCCGCGAGGACCTCGACCGACTCGCGGACCTCCAGCGCGTTGCCCGCGGTGAGGCCCAGCGGGGTCGCCATGTCGGTGAGCAGCGCGACCGTCAGGACGCCGTGGTCGTTGCCAAGGCCCACCATCGTGGACGCCAGCTCGCGGGCGTCCTCGACGGTCTTCATGAAGGCGCCGGAGCCGACCTTGACGTCCAGGACCAGCGAGCCCGTACCCTCGGCGATCTTCTTGGACATGATCGAGGACGCGATCAGCGGGATGGCCTCGACGGTCCCGGTGACATCGCGCAGCGCGTACAGCTTCTTGTCGGCGGGGGCCAGACCGTCGCCCGCCGCGCAGATGACCGCGCCGGTGCTCTCCAGGACGTGCAGCATCTCGGCGTTCGACAGCAGCGCCCGCCAGCCGGGGATGGACTCCAGCTTGTCGAGCGTGCCGCCGGTGTGGCCCAGCCCGCGCCCGCTGAGCTGCGGGACGGCCGCCCCGCACGCCGCGACCAGCGGGGCGAGCGGCAGCGTGATCTTGTCGCCGACACCGCCCGTGGAGTGCTTGTCCGCCGTCGGGCGGGACAGCGCGGAGAAGTCCATGCGCTCGCCGGAGGCGATCATGGCGGCGGTCCAGCGGGCGATCTCGGTGCGGTTCATGCCGTTGAGCAGGATCGCCATGGCCAGCGCCGACATCTGTTCGTCGGCGACCTCGCCCCGGGTGTACGCGTCGATCACCCAGTCGATCTGCTCGGGGCTCAGTTCGCCCCGGTCCCGCTTGGTGCGGATGACGGAGATGACGTCCATGGCGTGCGTTCCTTTCGGCACAACAGGTGTGCGGGGGGCCGGGTGGAGCAGTTGTACGGCCCCGGCGCCGCCGGATCGCGGCGGCGGCGGGGCCGGGTCAGGGGGTGGAGCGGGCGGTCACGCCCGCGCGGCCGGCGCTCAGGCCAGGTGCCCGGGGCCGAACGCCTGCGGCAGCATGTCGTCCAGGGTGCGGATCCCCGCCGGGGTCTCCATCACCAGCTCGGGGCCGCCGAACTCGTACAGCAGCTGTCTGCACCGCCCGCAGGGCACCAGCACCTCCCCCGCGCCGTCGACGCAGGTGAAGTGGGTGAGCCGGCCGCCGCCCGTCAGGTGCAGGGCGGAGACCAGGCCGCACTCGGCGCACAGCGACAGGCCGTACGACGCGTTCTCGACGTTGCAGCCGCTGATGGTACGGCCGTCGTCCACGAGGGCCGCCGCGCCGACCGGATAGCCGGAGTACGGGACGTACGCCCGGGACATCGCGTCCCGCGCGACGGACCGCAGCTCCGTCCAGTCGATGTCGGCGTCCACCGTGCCCGCGGCTCCCGCCGCGCCGCCGCCGGCCGTCACTTTCCTTGTCCTCTTCGATAGCGCATGCCGTCAGCTTTCGGCATCCGTAGCCGCTGGGCCGACAACGACAGCACCAGAAGCGTCACGACGTACGGAGTCGCGCCGACGAAGTCCGAGGGGACGGTGTCGGTGACCAGGTACCAGACCAGGATGAGCAGCGCGGTGACCCCGCTCAGGATCGCCTGGAAGCGCGCCTTCCGGTACGCCTTCCACGCGGCGAGCAGCACCAGCAGCACCACGAGCAGGAGCAGCAGCGCGTGCACGGTCTCGCCGCCGTTGCGCAGCTGGAGCGCGTCGGAGAAGCCGAACAGGCCCGCGCCCATGGCGAGCCCGCCGGGCCGCCAGTTGCCGAAGATCATCGCGGCGAGGCCGATGTAACCCCGGCCGCCGGTCTGGCCCTCCAGGTAGATGTGCGAGGGCACAGTGGCGAGGAAGGCGCCGCCGAGTCCGGCGAGGCCGCCGGAGATCGCGACCGCCATGTACTTGTACGAGTAGACGTTGACGCCCAGCGACTCGGCGGCGATCGGGTTCTCGCCGCAGGAGCGCAGGCGCAGCCCGAACGGGGTCCGCCAGAGCACCCACCAGCTGCCCACGAAGAGGACGGCGGCGAAGATCGTCAGCACGGACAGGTTGGTGATCGCGCCGCCGAGGATGCCCGCGAGGTCGGAGACCAGGAACCAGTGGTGGCCCGCCAGTGACGTGAGCCCGTCGGAGAGCCCCGGGATCGTGATGTCGGGGACGGAGTCGACGGGTGGGGACTGCTTGGGGTTGCCGCCCAGGGTCTGCGCCTCGCCGGCGTTGAAGAAGATCTTGGCGAGATACTGGGTGACGCCGAGCGCGAGCAGGTTGATCGCCACACCGGAGACGATGTGGTCGACGCCGAACGTCACGGTCACCACGGCGTGGAGCAGACCGCCGAGGACACCGAAGGCGATGCCCGCCAGGATGCCGAGCCAGGGGTTGGTCTGCCAGCCGATCCAGCCGGCCCCGAAGGTGCCGAGGATCATCATGCCTTCGAGGCCGATGTTGACCACTCCGGCGCGTTCCGACCACAGGCCGGCCAGGCCCGCGAGGCCGATCGGTACGGCGAGGCCGAGCGAGGCGCTGATCTGGCCCGCCGAGGTGAGCTGGTCGGCGCCGGTGAGGATCCGTACGAGGGAGAGCAGGATCAGCCCGCCCGCGACGATCAGCAGGACCCGGGCGAGGGTCAGCCTGCGCCGGGCGGGCTTGGCGCCCGGGGCCTTCGGGGCCGCCGGCGAGGGAGGCGGGGTCTCGGTGGTCGTGGCGGTCATCGGGCCACCTCCAGCTTCTGGGTCGTGGCCGCCTGGGCGGCGAGTTCGGCGCCGACCCGCTGCTGCTGGCGTTTCAGGCCGTACCGGCGGACGATCTCGTAGGCGATGACGACGCACAGGACGATGACGCCCTGGATCACGCCGAGGATCTCCTTGTCGTAGCCGATCACTTCGAGGTGGTTGGTCGTGCGCTCCAGGTAGGCCCAGAGGAGGGCCGCGAGGGCGATGCCGATCGGGTGGTTGCGTCCGAGCAGCGCGATCGCGATGCCGGTGAAGCCGATGCCCAGCGGGAAGTCGTTGCTGTACATGTGGCTCTCGTTGAGCAGCGTCGGCATGCCGATGAGTCCGGCCATGGCGCCCGAGAGGATCATGCTGGTGAAGATCATCTTCTTGACGCTGACACCGCTCGCGGCGGCGGCCGACTCGGACTGGCCGACGGCCCGCAGGTCGAAGCCGAAACGGGTGCGGCCGAGGACGAACCAGTAGGCGAGGCCCGCGAGCGCGGCGACGACGATGAATCCCCACAGCTGGCCGGCCGGGCCCATGTCCAGGGTGAAGAAGAAGGACGACTCGGGCAGCGGCTTGGTGGAGACCAGGGTGCCCGCGTCGTCCAGCTGGCCGAGCCGTTCCGGCTGGATCAGATAGCCGATGATCGCGGTGGCGATGGAGTTCAGCATGATCGTCGAGATGACCTCGCTGACCCCGCGTGAGGTCTTGAGGATGCCCGCGATGCCGGCCCACATGGCGCCGACGAGCATGGCGACGACGATGATGACCGGGATCTGGACGAGGGCCGGCAGGTGCAGCGCGCCGCCGACGACGGCCGCGGCGAAGGCCGCCATGCGGTACTGGCCGTCGACCCCGATGTTGAACAGGTTCATCCGGAAGCCGATGGCGACCGCGACACCCGCGAGGTAGTACGTCGTCCCCTTGTTGAGGATGTAGATCTGGCTGTCGCTGGCGGAGCCGTACGACAGCATGTCGTTGAACGCCTCGAACGGGTTCTTGCCCGTGGCGAGGATGACCAGCGCGGTGACGACCAGCGCGGCGACCAGGGCCAGCAGGGGCGCGCCGACCGCGAGGATCAGCCGCTCCTTGTCCAGCCGGGAGGTGAGCTTCTTCATCGGGCCTCTCCCGCGGTTTCGCCTGTTTCGCCGGTTCCGGCCGTTTCGCTCGTCGCGCCGTCGCGCTGCGGGGGCACGGTGTGCGCCAGGTGGCCGGTGGCGGCACCCGTCATGGCGGAGCCCAGTTCCTCGGGGGTGATGGTGGCGGGGTCGGCGTCGGCGACCAGGCGGCCCCGGTACATCACCCGCAGGGTGTCGGACAGGCCGATCAGTTCGTCCAGGTCGGCGGAGATGAGCAGGACGGCGAGGCCGTCGCGGCGGGCGTCCTTGATCTGGTCCCAGATCTGGGCCTGGGCGCCGACGTCCACGCCCCGGGTGGGGTGCGCGGCGATCAGCAGCTTGGGGTGGTGGCTCATCTCCCGGCCGACGATCAGCTTCTGCTGGTTGCCGCCGGACAGGGAGCCCGCCGTGACCTCGATGCCGGGGGTCCGTACGTCGTACTCGCGCACGATCCGTTCGGTGTCGAGGCGCGCCGCCTTGCCGTCGATGAGACCGCGGCGGGAGTTGGGCGCCTCGGTGACGTGGCCGAGGACGCGGTTCTCCCAGAGCGGGGCCTCCAGCAGCAGGCCGTGGCGCTGGCGGTCCTCGGGGATGTAGCCGATGCCGCTCTCGCGCCGGGTACGGGTGGGCGCGTGGGAGATGTCCGTACCGTCGAGGGTGATGACGCCGCCGTCGGGGTCGCGCAGGCCCATGATCGCCTCGACGAGTTCCGCCTGGCCGTTGCCCTCGACGCCGGCGATGCCGAGGATCTCACCCTGGTGGATGGTGAACCCGATGTCGGCGAGGACGTCCCGTACGACACCGTCGGTGTCGGTGGCGGTGAGCCTCAGGTCCTCGACCTTGAGCATGGGTACGTCGGTGACGGTCGACTCGCGGGTCTCCGGGGAGGGCAGCTCGCTGCCCACCATCAGCTCGGCGAGCTGCCTGGAGGTGGTGGTACGGGGGTCGGCGCTGCCCACCGTCGTACCGCGCCGGACGACCGTGATCTCGTCGGCGACCGACAGCACCTCGCCCAGCTTGTGGGAGATGAAGATGACGGTCAGGCCCTCGGACTTCAGCTCGCGCAGGTTGTCGAAGAGGGCTTCGACCTCCTGCGGGACGAGGACCGCGGTGGGCTCGTCCAGGATGAGCGTACGGGCGCCCCGGTAGAGGACCTTGAGGATCTCCACGCGCTGGCGGTCGGCGACGCCCAGTTCCTCGACGAGGACGTCCGGGCGGATCCCGAGGCCGTACGCGTCCGAGATCTCCTGGATCTTCTTGCGGGCCCGGGAGCCGATGCCGTGGAGCTTCTCGCCGCCGAGGACGACGTTCTCCAGGACGGTGAGGTTGTCGGCGAGCATGAAGTGCTGGTGCACCATGCCGATGCCACGGGCTATGGCGTCCGCGGGGCTGCCGAAGCTGACCTGCGCGCCGTCGACGGTGATGGTCCCCTCGTCGGGCTTCTGCATGCCGTAGAGGATCTTCATCAGGGTCGACTTGCCGGCACCGTTCTCACCGCAGAGGGCATGCACGGTGCCTCGGCGAACGGTGATGTCGATATCGCTGTTGGCGACGACACCGGGGAAGCGTTTGGTGATGCCGCGCAGTTCGACGGCGGGAGGGCTGGACGCGTTGATGGCGCACTCTCCTCGGAGAAGGAGCGTTGGGGCGGGGGGCGTTCGGTGACGCTAGCGTGTCAACTCCCGCCTACGCGCGTAGAGTTGATACATCGTTATGGGCCCGGCGAAAGGATCGGAGCACCTTCACCGGGCCCGTACACAGAACCGGCGCCCGGTGGAGAACCGGGCGCCGGAGCAGGTCACGGGGTGGTCTTGACCTTGATCGAACCGTCCACGATCTTGGCCTTGGCGGCGTCGATCTTGGGCTGGATGTCGGCGATGAAGCCACCGCTGGTGGACAGCGACACACCGTCCTTGGCCAGCGAGTAGGCGTTGGTGCCGACCAGCGGCTTCTTGTCGTTGATCGACTTCACCAGGTCGTAGACGCCGACGTCGACGTTCTTGACGACCGAGGTGAGGATCGAGCTCTTGTACTTGGCGAGGGAGACCTGGTTGTACTGGTCCGAGTCGACGCCGATGGCCCAGGCGCCCTTCGAGCCGTTGACGGCCTCGATCGCACCGGAGCCGGAGGAGCCGGCGGCGCTGTAGATCACGTCGGCGCCGTTGTCGAGCATGCCCTGGGCGGCGGCCTTGCCCTTGTCGGGGCTGGCGAACCCGGAGGTGTCGGAGCCGTGCGACAGGTACTGGACGTCGACCTTGATCTTCGGGTTGGTGTCGTGGACACCCTGGACGTAACCCGCCTCGAACTTCTTGATGAGCGGGACGTCGACCCCGCCGATGAAGCCGACGCGGTCCTTCTTGGTCTTGAGCGCCGCGGCGACGCCACCGAGGTAGGAGCCCTGCTCCTCGGTGAAGACGATGTTGTCGACGTTCTTGGCGTCGACGACCGAGTCGACGATGCCGAAGGTGGTGGCGGGGAACTTCGCGGCCACCGACTTCATCGAGTTGGCGTACGCGTAGCCGATGCCGATGACGGGGTTGTAGCCCGCCTCGGCGAGCTGCGTCAGGCGGTCGACGCGGTCGGCCTCGGTGTCGGTGGTCTTGGCCGTCAGCTCCTTGACCTCGCCGCCGAACTCGTCCTTGGCCTTGTCGACGCCGCGCGCGGCGGAGTCGTTGAAGGAGTGGTCGCCACGGCCGCCCACGTCGTAGGCGACGCCGACCTTGACACCTGACTTCGCGGAGGACGAGCCCGACGGGGCCGCGTCGTCCTTGGCCTTGTCCGCGGATGTACTGCCACACGCGGTGGCGGTGAGGGCGAGTGCAGCTGAGGCTATGCCCGCTACAGCGATCTTGGATACCCGGCGCACGAGGGGGGCCCTTTCACTCGAAGCGCCTCCGTTGGCGCTGGTTTCGCGCCGATCGTAACGCGCGTAGATGTCAGTTAAAGACACGTTCACCAGTCGTTATCGGATCGTCTTCGAACCCTGGCGGGCACCCCGGGTGACCGTCCGGACACCCCGGGGAGTCGTGCTCTCCCCGGGGCCGTGCGGCGTCTGTCCCGGGGATCGTACGGCCGCTCCCCCCACACCCGTACACCCCCTGCTCAGGCCAGCATCGCGGCGGCGGTGAACAGCTCGACGGCGACCCCGATCGCCTGCTCGTCCACGTCGAAATCGCCGCGGTGGAGGTCGTAGCGGGCGGCGTCGCCGGGCGGGCGGACGCCCAGGCGGGCCATCGCGCCGGGGACCTGCTCCAGGTACCAGGAGAAATCCTCGCCGCCGAGGCTCTGCTCGGTGTCCTCGATCGCGTACAACCCGCGGCGGGCGACCTGCGCGTCCCGGAGCAGTTCGGTGACGACGACGTCGTTGACGACCGGCGGGACGCCCCGTACGTACGTCACCTCGGTCTTGGCGTGATGCAGCGCGGCGATCTCGTCGACGGCCGCGTGGATCAGGTCGGGCGCGTCGTGCCAGGCCGAGAGCTCCAGGCAGCGGACCGTGCCGGACAGCTCCGCGTGCTGCGGGATGACGTTGGCCGCGTGGCCCGATTCGATACGGCCCCAGGTCAGGACGAGCCCGGAACGGGCGTCGACCCGGCGGGCCAGCAGCGCGGGCACCTCGGCGGCCACCTTGGCGACGGCGGTGATCAGGTCCGTGGTGAGGTGCGGGCGCGCGGTGTGGCCGCCGGGGCCGTCGAGGGCGATCTCCAGGCGGTCGCAGGCGGAGGTGATGGGACCGGCCCGCAGCGCGACGAGGCCGGCGTCGACCTTGGGGTCGCAGTGGACGGCGATGATCCGGCCGACGCCGACGAGGGCGCCGGAGGCGATGGCGGCGAGCGCGCCGCCGGGCATGACCTCCTCGGCGGGCTGGAAGATCAGCCGCACCGGGTTGGGCAGGAGGCCCCGGCGGTGGAGGTCGGCGAGGACCAGTCCGGCGCCGAGGACGGCGGTGGTGTGCACGTCGTGGCCGCACGCGTGGGCGCGGTCGGGGATGGTGGAGCGGTATTCCACGCCGACCTTGGTGTCCGGAATGGGGAGGGCGTCGATGTCGCCACGGATCGCCAGCACGGGCCGCACACCCTGCGGGGACACCCCGCCCGCCTCCCCGATCTCCCCGATGTCACAGATGAGCCCGGTCCCGCTGCCCAGCACCCGGGGCTCCAGCCCCGCCAGCTCCAGCCGCCGCTTGATCGCGGCGGTGGCGCGGAACTCCTGATTGCCCAGCTCAGGGTGCATGTGCATGTCCCGGCGGAACGCGATCAGCTCGGCACGCAGCCCTTCGGGAAGCGCACCGGGCAACGCTGCTTCGCCGGCCGGGGGGACATCGGACTCACGGGACGTCAAGTGGTTCACCTTCTGAAGGTTAGGGCTCTTCCTAGGTCAACTACCCAGCGATCAACAAAAATTTCAGCCACCCAGCCAAAATTCGAGCGGACGGCCCGCATAGTGAGACGGCGAGGTGGGTATGGCGGACGTTTCCCCCGTTCCGGGTCCACCTCTCCGGCCCACCAGTTCGTATCGCCTCACCTATACTGATCCGTATAGGTCCACCTATACGGATTGGGGTCGCGGCGGTGCTGGACAAACCCGCACGGGTGCTGGATCGCGACCGCGAGTGGCGCACCCTGAACCAATTCCTGGCGGCCGACGACCCCCATCTGCGGATCGGCCTGCTGTCCGGCCGCCGACGTCACGGCAAGTCGTTCCTCCTGCGTGCCCTGACCGAGCGGGCCGGGGGCCTGTACCTCACGGCGGTACGGGAGGAAGGCCGGGTCAGCGCCTCGCGCCGGGCGACCGACGCCGTCCGCCGCGTACGCCGGGCTGCCGGACGCGAGCCTGGAGATCGGGGACTGGGAACGGATCCTGGCCACGGCACTCGACCAGGTCGCCGAACGGGCGGCCGTCCCGCTGCTGGTCATAGATGAACTGCCCTACCTTCTGGAGCACTCGCCCGAGATCCCCGGCATCCTCCAGAAGCTGTACGACGACTCCCGGTCCGGGGTCGGCCGTCCGGTCCGCGGCCGGATCATCCTGTGCGGTTCGGCGATGAGCGTCATGCACGAACTGCTGTCCGGCACGCAGCCCCTCCGCGGACGGGCCGCCATGGACATGCGGCTCGCGGCCTTCGGCTACCGGGCGGCACGCCGTCTGTGGGCGATCGAGGACCCGGCCGTGGCCCTGCGCGTGCACGCCACGCTCGGCGGGGCCCCGGGCTACCGGCAACTGGTGGCCACGGGTACGCCCGACACGGAGAGCGGCTTCGACACCTGGGTGATCGACAACCTCCTCAGCCCCGACATCGGGGTCTTCACCCGCACCGAGACCGAGTACCTGCTGCGGGAGGACCCACGCATCACCCGCCGCACCCTCTACTACGACGTCCTCACCGCCCTCGCCAGGGGGGCCTCCTCCCCGTCGAAGATCGGCGGTCTGATCGGCAGGGAGCGGACGGCGTTGTCGCATCCCCTGGACGTCCTGGAGAGCTCCGGATACGTCGTCAAGGAGGAGGACATCCTCCGCGGCCGGCATACCAGCATCAAACTCGTGGATCCCGTGATCCGGTTCAACCAGCTCGTCACCGTCCCGAGGGCCGATCTGATCGACCGTGGCCGCGCCGACCAGGCGTGGCACACGTCGTCCGCCACCTTCCGCTCCAAGATCCTCGGTCCGCACTTCGAGGAGCTGGCACGGCAGTGGACGGGGAACCACCTCTCCGAGGTGCTCCCCGGCCTGGAACCGGGGGCGATCGGAACGACGGTCGTACCCGACCCGGCGGCGAGAACCTCCCACGAGGTCGACGTCGTCGCACTCGACCTGGACAGCCGCCCGCGACAGCCCGGTGCGAGGATCCGGCTGCTCGGGGAGGCCAAGGCGACGATCGAACGCCGGGGCCCCCACGACCTGGCCCGCCTGGAACACATCCGCACCCTGCTGTCCGCACAGGGGTACGACACGGAGGGCGCGGTCCTGGCCCTGTTCTCCCTGGCCGGCTTCCACGAGGACCTGATGCGGGCGGCGGCGGAACGTCCCGACGTACTCCTGGTCGATCTCGCCACTCTCTACCGGTCCTGAGACGTGAGGGGCGGCCCCGCCCGGCCGCCGTGGTGGGGTCCGGGTGGGCCGCCGTCGCGTCAGGCCGGGGACGGGAGGCGGGAGAGGCGGTGGACGTCCTTGGCTGTCGTCGTCACGCCGGAGAGGAAGCCCTGGGCCCGGGGGGACGCCGAGGACCTGAGCCATTCCGGGGCGATGTCGCAGACCGCGATCCGTACGCCCGTGCCCGCCAGGGCCAGGGGCAGGGTGTGGACCACCGTGGACGGGAAGCTGAGGACCGTGCTGCCGATGGGGCCGCGGCGGGCGATCAGTTCCAGGGGGAGGTCGGGGCGGACGATCTCCAGGCCCGTGTCCCCGTGGAGGCGGTGCAGTTTCTCCACGCTCTCGCGGCGGTGCGCGAAGTAGCGGGCGGCGTTGTGCGTACGGGCCAGGGAGATGACCGCCGCGATGTACTGGTCCACGTCCACCACGCCGGTCTCCACCAGCGAGGTGCCCACCATGTCCGCCGTCTCGGTGATCGACGGCGGGCCGAAGGTGGCCTTCGTCCACTCGAAGGTGTTCGGGGTGACCTCGATGCCCTCGGGCACCTCGTCCACCGGCATCGAGGTGAAGACCTCCACCGGGCGGTCGGCGGACGGCGTGAGTCGCCGCCGGGCCGCCGCGGTGACCGGGGCCAGGACCAGCTCGCGCGGCCCCCGGCCGCTCCCGCGCCGGTGCCAGCGCACCAGGCGCTCCCCGCGGGCGACCTGGCCGATGAACTCCATGGTGGCCGTGCCGTCGTCCACGACCGTCAGCAGCTTGCCGCCGACGAGCGTGAGCAGGAGCTGTACGTACCGCGAGAACGGATCGCCGATCACGATCCGCTCCGCCTTGCGCAGCAGCGGGGTCAGCTGCCGTACGGTCCGCAGCGGCGCCCCCGCCCCGCCCCGCGCCTCTTCCCAGCGCACGGTGAACCCCTCGTCGCGGGCCAGGTCGGCCATGCGCCTGAGCTGGCCGCGCGACATGGGGTCGGTCGGGGACAGGACGACGACGGTGAGCGCGTCGGCCCGGCCGGCGAGGGTACCGCCGGTACGGGGATCGGCGTCACCGTCGAGCACGACGGACGTCCTGGCCCACTCCAGCACGTTCAGCAGCTGGACCGGGCTCTCGACGAACGCGATCGCTTGCGAGTGCGGGGCGCTGCCCGCGCTGGGGGTCGGCATGGTCGTCAGACCGTGGCCGGCTCGGAGGCCTCGGCGACGACGCCCGCGACGCGGCGGAGCTTCTTCATCGGGCCGAGCTCCGACTCGTACACCTTCTTGACACCGTCACCGAGGGACGCCTCGATCGTGCGGATGTCACGGACGAGGCGCTGGAGGCCCTGCGGCTCGACGGAGGCGGCCTGGTCGGAGCCCCACATCGCGCGGTCGAGGGTGATGTGGCGCTCGACGAACGCGGCGCCGAGGGCGACGGCGGCGAGGGTGGTCTGGAGACCGGTCTCGTGGCCGCTGTAGCCGATCGGGACGTTCGGGTACTCCGCCTGGAGGGTGTTGATGACGCGGAGGTTCAGCTCCTCGGCCTTGGCCGGGTACGTCGACGTGGCGTGGCAGAGCAGGATGTTGTCGCTGCCGAGGACCTCGACCGCGTGGCGGATCTGCTTCGGCGTCGACATGCCGGTGGAGAGGATGACCGTACGGCCGGTGGCGCGCAGGGCGCGCAGCAGCTCGTCGTCGGTGAGGGACGCGGAGGCGACCTTGTGGGCGGGGACGTCGAACTTCTCCAGGAAGGCGACGGCCTCGGTGTCCCACGGGGAGGCGAACCAGTCGATGCCGCGCTTCTTGCAGTGCTCGTCGATCGTGCGGTACTCGTCCTCGCCGAACTCGACGCGGTGGCGGTAGTCGATGTACGTCATCCGGCCCCAGGGGGTGTCGCGCTCGATGTCCCACTGGTCGCGCGGGGTGCAGATCTCCGGGGTGCGCTTCTGGAACTTGACCGCGTCGCAGCCCGCGTCGGCGGCCACGTCGATCAGGGCGAGGGCGTTGTCCAGCTCGCCGTTGTGGTTGATGCCGATCTCACCCGTGACATAGACGGGGCGACCGGGGCCGGCGGTCCGCGTGCCGAGGGTGCGCAGGCGGGAGGTGGCGTCGGTGCTCATGAGGGGTCCTTACTTGTCGTGGGCGTTGATCGTGTGGGGGGTGTCGTTCGGGCGGAGAGCGTGAGACGTGGGGGTCTTCTCCCGCCGGGACGGGACGTGGAGTCCCGGTCCCAGCAACCAGGCGGCGATCTCACGGATCGCCCCTTCGCCGCCCGGAGTCGTGGTGACGGCACGCGCCGCGGCGCGTACGGCGTCATGGGCGCTCGCGACGGCCACCGGCCAGCCGACGAGCCCGAAGCAGCCGAGGTCGTTGACGTCGTTGCCGACGTACAGCACGCGCTCGGGCGCGATGCCGTGCTCGTCGCACCACTGCTTGAGCGCCAGGTCCTTGCGGTCGATGCCGTGCAGGACGGGGACCTGGAGTTTGCGGGCGCGGGCCGCGACGACGGGGTTCTGCTCGGTGGAGAGGATGAGCAGTTCCAGTCCTGAGCGGCGCAGCGCGGCGATGCCGAGGCCGTCGCCGCGGTGTACGGCGACCATTTCGCGGCCGTCGGAGTCGATGAGGACCTTGTCGTCGGTCTGGGTCCCGTCGAAGTCGAGGACGACGGCGTCGATGTCGTCGTGGACGGGCAGCGCGGCCGGGTCGAGGAGCGGCGCGAGGGCGCGGGCCCGGGCCAGGTCGTGCGGGTCGTCGATCTCCAGGACCCGGGCGGGGTCGGTGGTGACGAGCGCGGTGCGGCCGAAGAAGCGGTGCTGGGCGGCGCGGAATCCGGGGGCGCGCATCGCGTAGGCGGCGCCGGTCTCCAGGTATTCCTGCGGCCGGTCCTGGCGGCGGGGGCGGTTGGCCTTGTCGTGGTTGACGCCGTAGCCGTCGCGCTCGGTGCTGCCCGTGCGGTCGTCGCGCCAGATGAAGCCGTGGGTGGGCGCGACGGTGAGGGCGGAGTCGGCGCCGTCCTCGGTGAGGGCCGTCACGACGCCGTCGAGGTCCTCGGCGGTGATGAACGGGCTGGTGCACTGCACGAGGAGCACCACGTCGGCGGTGATGCCGCGCATCGCGTGGTACGCGTCCATGGCGTGCAGGACGGCCGCCTCGCTGGTCGCGGTGTCCCCCGCGATGGCGGCGGGGCGCAGCACGACCTCGGCGCCGGCGGTCCTGGCGACGTCGGCGATGGCCGCGTCGTCCGTGGAGACGACGACGTCGGTGACGTGCCGGGCGGCGAGGCAGGCGCGGACCGCGCGGACGACGAGCGGGACTCCGCCGACGGGGGCGAGGTTCTTGGCGGGCACGCCCTTGGATCCGCCGCGGGCGGGGATCACGGCGAGGACGGCGTTCATCTGTGCTCCTTGGTCCGGGGACCGGCCCGGGGACCGGTCCGTGGACGGGTCCGGAGGGCGGGCCACCGGGCGGTTCGCGGATCGTTGCGTCGTGTGGTCGGCCGCGCGCGCGGCCGGGCCGGTCACAGTTCGCCCATGCGGCGGATGACGGGGGCCACGCGCTGCACGCCATGCCGGTACGCGCCGCGCGCGGCTCCCCGTACGGCTTCGCGCACCGCGCGCCGCATCCGGGAGTCGTCGCTCGACTCGGCCCGGGCGCCCGGGAGGGGTGTCCCGTCGGCGGCCAGGTGGTAGCGGGCGAGCAGCGGCGGCAGGTAGCCGGGTGCGGTGGTGGTCGTGTAGTACGGGCGCAGCGGCGGCAGTTCGGACTGGGCGAGCAGCTTCGCGACGTGGGCGCGGGCCTGGTCGAAGGCCGATTCGTACGCGCCGTCGGCGGCGACGCCCTGCCGGTCGGCCCAGACGACGTCGGCCTTCGGGCGGTATCCGCCGTCCAGCTGGTCCCAGGACGCGAGGCATCCCGAGCCGACGAAGTGGTGGTTGCCCAGCGGCTCACGGATGCCGAGGTCGGTGAGGATCGCGGTGGGGATGCGCCGGTGCAGCGATTCGAGCGCGGCCGTCGAGGAGACGGTGACCAGGAGGTCCGTACGGTCCAGGACCTCGCCCATGTGCCCGTACACGAGCTGGAAGTTGGGCGGCAGGCCGCCGGGCAGGCGCTCGGCGAGCTTCTGGTACGGGAACTCCTCGATGTGCGTCGTCTGTTCGCCGGGCTTGCTGCGCAGCTTGAGGAGCACTTCGCGGCGGGGGTGCAGCCGGGCGTGCTCGACGAGGCGCTTGAGCACGTACGTACGGTCGGCGCGGCTCACCGGTACGGACGGCTGCGCGGCGAAGACGACGGTGTCGCGGCCCTCCTCGGGGACGTACCGCTCCCCGGCGAGGAAGGGCAGGGCCGCCTCGGTGACGGAGGAGGCGTCGGCGCCGACCCCTTCGTACACCTCGCGGAAGCGCTTGGCGTCGTAGCGGGAGTTGGCGAGGACGACGTCGGCGCCGTGGCGCAGCAGCAGTCCGTCGGCGAGCTTCTCGTAGACGACCCCGACGTAGCCGGTGACGACGAGGGGCCGGTCCGGCAGGCCGAGGGCGGCTATGCCGTGGAGCATGGCCTGGACGGCGCCGCCGACGAGGGCCAGGACGACGATGTCGTACGGCTCCTCGCGCAGGTTGTTCAGGAAGGCGGTACCGGTCATCTCGCGCAGGGCATCGGCGTCCGCCCCGACCTCGGCGAGCTGTCGGGCGGTGGGCGTGGCTCGGCCGCGCAGCAGGAACCCGCTGAGCTCGACGGAGCGGTCTTCCGGGGCGATGCGGCGCGCGGTCAGCGCGCCCCATTTCCACCGGGTGTCGGAGTCGGCGAGCACCGCGACCCGGACCGCTGGACTGGTACGTGATGGCACGTCCTGGACGTTAGGAAGTGATTCCCTTCGTCAGCCCAACTCAATGGCAATAAAGGGTTAACAGCACGTCTACGAATGGGGGCAGGGGGACGGATGCGACTGGATTCATCATTCCGCCACTCGTCGTTCACCTTCCGTGCGCCCGAATGTCAGCGTGGAAGATCAGGCGCCCTCTAGCGTGACGCGGGTGGTCAAGCTCTCTGTTGTCGTGCCGTTCTACAACGTGCAGACATATGCCCTCGAAACACTGAGAAGCCTGCGGGCCAACGCCCGTGAGGACTTCGAGTTCCTCCTCGTGGACGACTGTTCGTCCGACGGAACTCCCGAAATACTCGAACGGGCGGAGCGTGATCTTCCGGGAGCGGTGCTCCTCAGACATGAGAAGAACGGCGGTCTGGCCACCGCGCGCAACACCGGTATCGACGCGGCCCGCGGCGAGTACGTGACCTTCCTGGACGGGGACGACTGGGCGGCGCCCGGCTACTACTCCCAGCTGGTGACCGCCGCCGAGGCCCTGGGCTGTGACTTCGTCCGTACGGATCATGTCCAGTTCACCGGCAGGGCCCGTACGGTCCACCGGGTCCCGGTCGGCCGGCGCGGCGAGGTCCTGAACCCGCGCGACGCGATCCTGCCCGCCCACCGCACCACGTCCGTCGACTACGCCTACGCGTGGGCGGGGATCTACCACCGCCGCATCGTCGACCGGGGCCTGGTGCACTTCACGCACGGGCTGCGCACCGCCGAGGACCGGCCGTGGATCTGGCGGCTGCACCGCGAGGCGGAGTCCTTCGCGGCCGTCGGGCTGCTCGGCGTGTTCTACCGGCGCGGGGTCGCGTCGTCGCTCACCCAGATCGGGGACGTACGCCAGCTCGACTTCATCCGGGCCTTCGACGAGGTGATCGAGGAGACGGCGAAGGACGCCGACGCCGACCGGTTCCTGGCCAAGGCAGTGCGCACGTACTGCGCGATCATCGCCCACCACCTGGGCGCGAAGGAACGGTTCGAACCCGCGGTGGCGAAGCAGCTGCGTTCCCTGAGCTCCGCCGCCCTGAAACGGCTCCCCCAGGACATCTTGAAAGAAGCACTGGATTCGATGGACTTCGAGCGCTCGGAGCGGCTGCGCCGCCTGGTCAAGCGATCCATGACGTCCGCGAAGGCGGCCGCGTGATGGTGACCTCGCCTTTTGTGACCGGTGCGCGGGGGACGACGCAGATCTTCTGCGTCTCCACGCTGTACGGGGCCGCGACGCTGGCCGCCGCGATCGACGCGGGGCTCTACCGGCCGGCCGGGCGGCGGCTGCTGGTCGTCAGCAACAACGCCGGTACGCCCGAACTCACCCCGTCCGTCAGCGACATGCCGGGCTTCGCGCACCTGCGCCGACGCTTCGACGACCTGGTGTCGTGGAACGAGACCATCGCGCCCTTCCACCCGGCCGTCTGGGAACCGCGCCCCGACGACCTGCCCCTCTGGGAGCGCCATCTGCGGCTCGCGTGGGGGCTCGGTGACGACGACCTCCAGCTGATCGTGGAGTCGATCCAGGTCAACCCCGCGCAGGCCATCGCGCAGATCCTCGGCGGCGCCTCGATGGAGGTGTACGCGGACGGGCTGATGAGTTACGGCCCCACCCGCTCCAAGATCGACCCGCTGATCGGCGGGCGGGTGCGCAGGCTGCTGCACCTCGACCTCGTCCCGGGGCTCACCCCCCGGCTGCTCACCGAGTTCGGTGTCGAGCCGGAGCTGGTACCGACGGACGTGTTCGTCCGCGTGCTGGACGAACTCGCCGACGCGGAGGAGCAGTTCGAGACCCCGGCGGTGGCTCCCGCCCTGCTGCTGGGCCAGTACCTCTCGGCGCTCGGCATCCTCACCGAGGCCGAGGAGGAGGAGCTGCACGTACGGATGGTGAAGGGCGCGGCGGCCCTCGGGCACACCCAGGTGATCTTCAAGCCGCATCCGGCCGCGCCCGCGGTCTGGTCGCGGCTGCTGGAGACCGAGGCGGAGAACGCCGGGGTCGAGCTGACCGTCCTCGACTCCCCCGTGCTCGCGGAGGTGCTGTTCCGGCGGATCAAGCCGGCGCTGGTGGTGGGGTGCTTCTCCACGGCCCTGTTCACGGCGTCCGCGTTCTACGGCCTGCCGGTGGCGCGGGTGGGCACGGACATCCTGCTGGACCGGCTGTCCCCGTACCAGAACAGCAACCGGGTGCCGATCACCATCGTGGACGCGCTGCTGCCGCCGCTGGACGACCGGGGCACCCACCGCCCGGACCCCCACCTGCCGGGACTGCTGGCGGCCGTGGGCTTCGCGATGCAGCCGCAGATATACCCGGAGCTGCGGGGCGAGGCGGAGGCGTACCTCTCCCGGCACCTGGACGAGCGCACGTGGCGCTACTTCAAGCGGCGCCGGCTGACCGGGCTCGGCCTGCCGGGCGGGGTCCCGGCCCAGCTGGCGCGGCTGCCCCGCAACGCGACGGCCCGGCGG
>NZ_WWJY01000718.1 GCF_009865405.1 Streptomyces sp. SID3212
ACCCGCCGCAGGGCGATCCGCAGCCCGGGGGCACCACCCCGCCCGCCCCGCAGCCCACCAGGACCAGGAACCCGCTGGACCCGCTGGGCCTCGGCGACGCGCTGGGCGACCTGCTCGGCGGCGGGGGCAAGAAGACGACGCCCCCGCCGGAGCCGGACAACACGGCGACGGCGGCGCCGGAGCAGCCCGTACCGTCCCCGTCGAAGACGCGGTCGTCCAGCGACAAGCCGACGTCGACGCCGACGTCCGCGCCGAAGCCGGACCGGTCCACCGCGCACCCGACCGGGCAGGAGACCGGCGCCGCCAAGGCCGCCGAGGACGCCATCAGGGACGCCGCCGACAAGGCCGGTGCCACGGTGGAGGAGCTGGGCGACGACGCGAAGGGGCTCGACGCCCGCGCGGACGAGGAGATCCCGGAGGACGCGGACGGCAAGGAGCCGTTCCCGTGCCCGACCGCGGACCCCGAGGCCCTGGCGAACGCGAAGCTGGAGGCCGGCGTTCCCCGGCTGGCCAACGACCCCTGGACGCTGAAGAGTTCACTGCTGACCCTGAACGGTCTCGACTACCACGGCATCGTGGAGGTGGAGACCGGGAGCGGTGAGATCAAGAAGGTGCTCAAGTTCACGGCCTCGTCCCTGGACATCAAGGATCTGCACCAGACGTGGATCCACCCCGGCGGGGGGCTGGGTCACACGACGGGCGGACCGGGCACCACGTCGACCATCCGGGGCGCCGAGGTGACCATGTACACGGAACAGTTGAAGGGCAACCTCTTCGGTCTGATCCCGATCACCTTCAGCCCGGCGACCCCGCCCCCGCTGAACATCCCGTTCGCGTTCTTCACGGACGTCACCGTCCTCCAGGCGGGCCAGTTCGGCGGCACGCTGACGATCCCGGACCTCAAGAACTACGTCACGGACTGAGCGTACGAACACCGCGAACACCCGAGTACCGCGGGCACCGCAAGCACCCCGTACGGCAATGGGCCGCACCCCGATCCGGGATGCGGCCCACCGCCGTACAAGCAGGAATCACCCGCGGTCAGTCGCGGCCCTGGCCGCCCAGGTGGTGCACCCGGACCATGTTCGTCGTGCCCGGGATCCCCGGAGGCGAACCGGCGGTGATGATCATGATGTCGCCGTCGTTGTAGCGCTTGAGCTTCATCAGCTCGACGTCCACCAGGTCGACCATCTCGTCCGTGCTGTTGACCCACGGCACGATGAAGGACTCGACGCCCCAGCTCAGCGAGAGCTGGTTGCGCGTCGACTCGTCCGTGGTGAAGGCCAGGATCGGCTGCGCGGCGCGGTAGCGGGAGAGGCGGCGGGCCGTGTCGCCGGACTGGGTGAAGGCGACCAGCGTCTTCGCGCTCAGGAAGTCGGCGATCTCGCAGGCGGCGCGGGCGACCGAACCACCCTGCGTACGGGGCTTCCTGCCCGGGTTCAGCGGCTGGAGGCCCTTGGAGAGCAGCTCCTCCTCGGCGGCGACCACGATCTTCGACATCGTCTTGACCGTCTCGACCGGGTACGCGCCCACCGAGGACTCGGCGGAGAGCATGACCGCGTCCGCGCCGTCCAGGATCGCGTTGGCGACGTCGGACGCCTCGGCGCGGGTGGGGCGGGAGTTGGTGATCATCGACTCCATCATCTGGGTCGCCACGATCACCGGCTTGGCGTTACGGCGGCACATCTCGATGAGCCGCTTCTGGACCATCGGGACCTTTTCGAGCGGATACTCGACGGCCAGGTCACCTCGGGCCACCATGATGCTGTCGAACGCCGCGACGACGCTCGCCATGTTCTCGACGGCCTGCGGCTTCTCGACCTTGGCGATGACGGGGACCCGGCGGCCCTCCTCGTCCATGATCTTGTGCGCGTCCAGGATGTCGTCACCGTCGCGCACGAACGAGAGCGCGATCATGTCGCAGCCCAGCCGCAGCGCGAAGCGCAGGTCGTCGACGTCCTTCTCCGACATCGCGGTCACGTTCACCGCCGCGCCGGGCAGGTTGATGCCCTTGTGGTCGGAGATGACCCCGCCCTCGATGACGATGGTCTTGACCCGGGCGCCCTCGACCTCGACGACCCGCAGCTCGACGTTGCCGTCGTTGATCAGGATCTGGTCGCCCTTGGAGACGTCCCCGGGCAGACCCTTGTAGGTGGTGCCGCAGATGGACTTGTCACCCGGGACGTCCTCCGTCGTGATGGTGAACTCGTCCCCCCGGACCAGCTCGACCGGACCCTCGGCGAAGGTCTCCAGACGGATCTTGGGGCCCTGGAGGTCCACCATCACGCCGACGGCGCGACCGGTGTCGGCGGCGGCCTGACGGACGCGGTGGTACCGCTCCTCGTGCTCGGCGTGACTTCCGTGGCTCATATTCAGGCGGGCCACATTCATTCCGGCCTCGATGAGCGACTTCAGTTGCTCGTACGAGTCGACGGCGGGGCCCAGTGTGCAGACGATTTTGGAACGGCGCATGAGGCGGATCCTATCGGTTTGTTTCGGCGCGGAATATTCCGTCTGGTGGAAAGTACAAATGGGCGGACTGCCGCTCAGGAGAGAGGCGTTCGAATCTCGTCCTTTCGTACGTTCTCCGTGCCGACCAGCGCGAAAGTCCGCTGCGCGATTTCCAGCTCCTCGTCGGTCGGGACGACGGCCACCACGACCCGCGCACCGTCCTGCGAGATGATCCGCGGCTCGTCGGAACGTACGGTATTGCGTTCCGGGTCCACCGTGAGACCCATGGGCTCCAGACCTGCGACGGCGGCCTCACGGACCGCCGCCGCGTTCTCCCCGACACCCGCCGTGAAAGCCACCGCGTCCACCCGGCCGAGCACGGCGGTGTACGCGCCGATGTACTTCTTCAACCGGTGGATGTAGACGTCGAAGGCCAGCCGGGCGCGCTGGTCACCCGCGTCGGAGCGGCGCAGGATCTCGCGCATGTCGTTGTCCCCGCAGAGGCCGGTCAGACCACTTCTCTTGTTGAGAAGTTCATCGGTCCCGTCGGCGGACATCCCGGCCACCCGCTGGAGATGGAGGGGGACTGCGGGATCGATGTCACCGGATCGGGTGCCCATCACCAGCCCCTCCAGAGGGGTCATCCCCATCGAGGTGTCCACAC
This sequence comes from Streptomyces sp. SID3212, assembly GCF_009865405.1. Classification (GTDB taxonomy): domain Bacteria; phylum Actinomycetota; class Actinomycetes; order Streptomycetales; family Streptomycetaceae; genus Streptomyces. The sequence continues at coordinate 3,116 of NZ_WWJY01000718.1, forward strand.
ACCGCCCGCCCCGGACCGCCGACGCGGACGCGCCGTTGCCCAGATGCAGGACGATCACGTTCACGTCGGCCGGGTCCCTGCCCAGCAGCGAGGCGGTTTTACGCGAGACGTAGGCATGCGAGGTCCCGTGGAAGCCGTACCTGCGGATGAGATACGCGTCCGCCGTCTCGACGTCGATGGCGTAGCGGGCGGCGTACTCCGGCATCGTCCGGTGGAAGGCGGTGTCGAAGACGGCGACCTGCGGGAGGTCCGGCCGCAGCTTCCTCGCGGTACGGATCCCGGTGAGGTTCGCCGGGTTGTGCAGCGGCGCCAGCGGCACCAGGCGCTCGATCTCGGCCAGTACGTCGTCGTCCACCAGGACCGGTTCGCCGAAGCGCGGGCCGCCGTGCACGACCCGGTGGCCGAAGGCCGCCAGCGCGGGGGAGTCGAGCCCGAGGCCGTCCTCGGCCAGCTCCTCGCCGACCGCCTTGAGCGCGGCCGTGTGGTCGGCGAAACCGCCCTTGCGCTCGCGCTTCTCTCCCGTACGGGGGGTGTGGACGAGCCTCGGGTCCTTCTCGCCGATGCGCTCCACGAGGCCGACCGCGAGGCGGCTCGCGTCCGCCATGTCCAGCAGCTGGTACTTCAGCGACGAGGAACCGGAGTTGAGGACGAGTACCCGGGTGGGAGAGTCGGTCGGAGAGTCCGTCATGCCGTTCCGTCCTGAGCCTGGATCGCCGTGATCGCGACCGTGTTGACGATGTCCTGCACGAGCGCGCCCCGCGACAGGTCGTTGACGGGCTTGCGCAGCCCCTGGAGGACCGGCCCCACCGCCACGGCGCCGGCCGAGCGCTGCACGGCCTTGTAGGTGTTGTTCCCGGTGTTGAGATCAGGAAAGATGAAAACGGTCGCCTGCCCGGCCACGTCCGAGCCCGGCATCTTGGTCGCCGCGACGGACGGCTCGACGGCCGCGTCGTACTGGATCGGGCCCTCGATCCGCAGCTCGGGGCCGGCCGCCCGTACCAGCTTCGTCGCCTCCCGCACCTTCTCGACGTCCGCGCCGGAACCGGACGTGCCCGTCGAGTACGAGAGCATCGCGATGCGCGGCTCGACCCCGAAGCGGGCGGCCGTGGCCGCCGCCTGGACCGCGATGTCCGCGAGCTGCTCCGCGTCCGGGTCCGGGTTCACCGCGCAGTCGCCGTACACCAGCACCTTGTCGGCGAGGCACATGAAGAAGACCGACGAGACGATCGAGGCGGTCTCCTTGGTCTTGATGATCTCGAAGGCCGGGCGGATCGTCGCCGCCGTCGAGTGCACACAGCCCGACACCATGCCGTCGGCGAGGCCCTCCTCCACCATCAGCGTGCCGAAGTAGTTCACGTCCGCCACCACGTCGTACGCCAGCTCCACCGTCACACCCTTGTGGGAGCGCAGGTCCGCGTACCGCTCGGCGAAGCGCCGGCGCAGGTCGGAGGCGGTCGGATCGATCAACTGCGTGGCCGGGGCGCTCAGATCGATCCCCAGGTCCGCGGCCTTCTTGCGGATGACGTCCGGGTCGCCGAGCAGGGTCAGGTCGCAGACGTCCCTGCGCAGCAGGACGTCCGCCGCGCGCAGCACCCGCTCCTCGGAACCCTCGGGCAGGACGACCCGGCGGCGGTACGAGCGGGCCTGCTCCAGCAGTTCGTGCTCGAACATCATCGGGGTGATCCGGCCGCTGCGGGCCACCGACATCCGCTCCAGCAGGTCCGCGGTGTCCACGTGGCGCTCGAAGAGCCCGAGCGCGGTCTCCGCCTTGCGCGGGGTCGCCGCGCTCAACTTGCCCTCCAGGCCGAACAGCTCGGTCGCCGTCGGGAACGACCCGCCGGCCACCGAGATCACCGGCGTGCCGGGCGCCAGCCGGGAGGCCAGCGTCAGCACCAGCTCCGCGGGCCGCTCGTCCAGCGTCAGCAGCACCCCCGCGATCGGCGGGGTGCCCGCCGAGTGCGCGGCGAGGGCGCCCACCACCAGATCGGCGCGGTCGCCCGGGGTGACCACCATGCAGCCCGGCGTGAGCGCGCCCAGGAAGTTCGGCAGCATCGCCCCGCCGAACACAAAGTCCAGCGCGTCCCTCGCCAGGCCCGCGTCGTCACCGAGCAGCACCTCGCCGCCCAGGGCCTGGGTGATCTGCGCGACGGTCGGCGCGGCGAGCGCGGGCTGGTCGGGCAGGACGTAGCAGGGCACCGGGAGCTGCGACACGAGCCCCTCGGCGATGGCCGTCCGGTCCTCGGCGGCGACCCGGTTGACCACGACGCTCAGGACGTCGCAGCCGAGGGCCTCGTACGCCCGGTGGGCGTTGCGGGCCTCCGACCGTACGGACTCCGCGGACTGGTCCTTGCCCCCGACCACCGCTATCACCGACGCGCCGAACTCGTTCGCCAGCCGGGCGTTGAGCGACAGCTCGTCGGGGAGCTGGGTGGCGGCGAAGTCGGTGCCGAGGACGAGGACGACCTCGTACTCCCGCGCCACCTGGTGGAAGCGCTCCACCAGGCGTGACACCAGCTCGTCCGTCCCGTGCTCCGCCTGGAGCGCGGTCGCCTCGTGGTAGTCGAGGCCGTACACCGCGGACGGCTCCTGCGACAGCCGGTAGCGGGTGCGGAGCAGCTCGAAGAGCCGGTCCGGGCCGTCGTGCACCAGCGGGCGGAAGACGCCCACGCGGTCCACCTGGCGGGTCAGCAGCTCCATGACCCCCAGCTCGACGACCTGCCGGCCGTCCCCGCGATCGATGCCGGTCACGTACACGCTGCGCGTCACGCGTGCTCTCCTGTCCTGTCGGTCCCGGTGAGGATGTCTTCCCGGTGGGGATGTCTCTCGCTGAGGATGCCTTGAGGCGGCAATTCCCTCTTGACAATACCTCTGGGTGCGGCTAGGAGCCGTTGGTCCCGTCCCCCGGACGTGGGGCGGCCGGATGCGTGCCTTCGCCGCCCCGCGTGGGAGGATCGGAAGCGGCTCATGCGTGGGGTGCGGAGGGCCCGCCCCCCGGAAAGCACAGCACTAGCGAGCGGGAGACACGGCACGATGCGTATCGGAATTCTCACCGCGGGCGGCGACTGCCCCGGCCTGAACGCTGTGATCCGGTCGGTCGTCCACCGGGCCATGACCGGGTACGGCGACGAAGTCATCGGCTTCGAGGACGGCTTCAAGGGACTCCTCGACGGCTACTACCGCCCGCTGGACCTGAACGCGGTCAGCGGCATCCTCGCGCGGGGCGGCACCATCCTCGGCTCGGCCCGCCTGGAGCGCGACCGGCTGCGCGAAGCGGCCGAGAACTGCGCCGAGTTGGCCCGCCGGTACGACATCGACGCCCTCATCCCGATCGGCGGCGAGGGCACGCTCACCGCGGCGCGGCTGCTGTCGGACGCGGGGATGGCCGTCGTCGGCGTCCCCAAGACGATCGACAACGACATCTACTCGACGGACCGTACGTTCGGCTTCGACACGGCGGTCATGGTCGCGACCGAGGCGATCGACCGCCTCAAGACCACGGCGGAGTCCCACCAGCGCGTCATGGTCGTCGAGGTCATGGGCCGCCACGCGGGGTGGATCGCGCTGGAGTCCGGCATGGCCGGCGGCGCGCACGGGATCTGCCTGCCGGAACGGCCCTTCGAGGTGGACAGCCTCGTGAAGATGGTCGAGGCGCGGTTCTCGCGGGGGAAGAAGTTCGCGGTCATCTGCGTCGCGGAGGGCGCGCACCCGGCCGAGGGCTCGATGGAGTACGGCAAGGGCGAGATCGACCAGTTCGGCCACGAACGCTTCCAGGGCATCGGCAACCGCCTGGCCGCCGAGCTGGAACACCGCCTCGGCAAGGAGGCCCGCCCGGTGATCCTTGGCCACGTCCAGCGGGGCGGCACGCCGACGGCGTACGACCGCGTGCTCGCCACCCGCTTCGGGTGGCACGCGGTGGAGGCGGTGCACCGGGGTGAGTTCGGCCGGATGACCGCGCTGCGGGGGACGGCGGTGGAGATGGTTCCGCTGGCGGAGGCCGTGACGCAGCTGAAGCGGGTCCCGGAGAACCGGATGCGCGAGGCGGAGTCGGTCTTCTGATCAGTCGTTCCAGTCGGTCCTCCAGCCGGTCCTCCGGGCGTCCCCTTGTGGCCAACGGGCCTGCTGGAAACGGCTGTTCTGTGCCAAGCTGGGGCTCTGACAGACCGGAGAGCAACGGGGGACCATTCCATGCCACCCATGCGGATCGCCGTCGCCGTCGAGGCGGCGGACGGCGACGCCGAAGAGACCGACGCCCTGACCCGGCAGCTCCAGGAAGAACTGCTGCTGCTCGACGCGGCCGAGTCCGTCGAGCGGCCGGAGGGCGGAGACGCCCCGGCGGGCTCCAAGGGCGGTACGGTCACGACGCTCGGGGCCCTGCTCATCACCGGCGCGTTCTCGCGGGCGGCGCTGAACACGCTGGTCAGCCTGGTGAGCGAGTGGCGGCAGCGGGCACAGGCGCGCCGCGTGGAACTCACCGTGGGCGACGACTCGCTGATCGTCGAGGGCGTGTCGAGCAGTGACCAGAAGGCGCTGATCGAGGCGTGGCTCCAGCGGCGGTCCGGCAGCGACCCGCAGCCGTAGGCGCGGGGAGAGACCGTGAGCCGCGTCGCCCTGCTCATCGCCACCACGGACTACATCGACTCCGGACTGCGCCGCCTGCGCTCTCCCGCCGCCGACGCCCGCCGCCTGGGCGCGCTGCTGGAGGACCCGGCGATCGGCTACTTCGACCGGGTCATCCCGCTGGTCAACGACTCGAAGGCGGAGATCGAGGAGCACATCGAGCGCACGCTCCGCGACCTGGCGCCGAACGACACCCTGCTGCTGTACGTGTCCTGCCACGGCATCCGGGACAAGCACGGACGGCTCTTCTTCACGACGCTGCGGACCAAGCGGGACCTGCCCGAGTCGACCGCGATCTCCGCGCGCTTCGTCGAGGAGCAGATGAGCCGCTGCCGCGCCCGGTCCAAGGTGCTGCTGCTCGACTGCTGCTTCGGAGGGGCGTACGTCCAGGGCATGGCGCCCTTCGCGCCGGACGACGGTGAACTGTCGGTCCAGGCGGCGGGGAAGGGCACGTACGTCATGACCGCCTCGGACGTCCTGGAGTTCGCCTTCGAGGGCGAGACGGTGAAGAGCCGGTCGGGCGTCTTCCACTCCGTGTTCACCGAAGCGATCATCGACGGCCTGAGCACCGGGCGGGCTGATCTCGACAACGACGGTGTGATCACGGCGCACGAGCTGTTCCAGCACGTCGAGCGGCACGTCCGGGAGAGCGGGGCCCCGCAGACACCGACCGAGTTCCGCTCCGGCGTGCAGGGCAACATCCCGTTGGCGACCGCCGCGCTGTGGCACCGGGGGCGGACCGCGGAGAGCGATCCCTTCGCGGGCGACAGCCTCTCCCTGGGGGAGCTGCTGCCGGCGCTCGTGGCCGGTCCCGACCGTGGTCTCTGCGCGCCGGACTGGCCGCCGAACGGGCAGCTCACCGTACCGCTGGGGAGGATGTACGACCCGGCGCAGGGGCTCCAGGAGACCCTGACCCTCGATCTGTCCGGCGGCGCGCCGCACATCGGCGTCGTGGGCGGCAGGTGGAGCGGCAAGACGTCGGTCCTGCGCACCCTCGCCTGCTCGCTGGCGCTCACCCACACCCCGGACGAGGTGCAGATGTACGCCCTGCACGGCGAACCGGACGGGATGACGCGCCTGGACGCCCTCCCGCATGTCGGGATGGTGGCGGACTACTCCCGTGGGGACGACGTACGCACCCTGGTCGACGGCGTCATGGCCACGCTGAAACGGCGCGAGAAGCTGAGCAACGGCCTGCGCATCCGGTCCCCGAAGGCCTTCCGCCAGAAGCGGACGCAGGGGCTGCTGGAGGGCGAGTCGAACGGCGAGGTGTTCCTCCTCGTCGACTCCTGGCCGGACTTCGCGGCACGCTACCCGGAGGAGTCGCGCCTGCTGCTCGGCGTCGCCCAGCAGGGTGTCTACTACGGCATCCACCTCGCGGTCTCCGCCGACCGGTGGAAGGACCTGCCCGAGGACCTCCTCCCGCACCTCGGCACGTGGGTCGAACTCGCCCTGGCCGACCCGCAGGAGTCGCGGATCGACCGCGACCTCGCCGGCGGGATCCCGCCGGGCCAGCCCGGCTTCGGACTGACCCGGGGACGGCGGTACGTACGGCTGGCGGTCCCCGCGCTCGCCACGGCGGGCAGCGCGGGGGAGGCGACCACCCCCTCGTGGGCCGGCGACGAGGGCGCGGAACTCGACGCGCTCCTGCACAAGGTGGCCCTGGCGTGGCAGGGGCCGGGGGCCCGCCCGCTCAGCACGTTCAGGGACGACGTCGACTCCGTACCCCGGCTCCTGGACCTGCTGCCGCTCCCCGACGGCTGGGACGCCTCCCCGTCGTCCGCCTGGACCGCGAAGCCGGAACGGAGACTCACCACGCCGGTGGGCGTGGACGCCAACGGGGCCCCGGTCGTGCTGGACCTGAAAGAGGCCGCGCTCGGCGGCTGGGGCCCGCACGGGGTGTGTGTCGGCGCCACCGGTTCCGGCAAGTCGGAGCTGCTGCGCACCCTGGTCCTCGGGCTGGCGGTCACCAACTCCCCCGAGACGCTGAACTTCGTCCTGGTGGACTTCAAGGGCGGCGCCACCTTCGCGGAGATGGCACGCCTGCCCCATGTGGCGGCCGTCATCACCAACCTGGCCGACGAGCTGTCCCTGGTCGGGCGCATGGGCGACGCGATCCGCGGCGAGATCAACCGCAGGCAGCAGGTGCTGCGCGACGCGGGCAACTACCCCAACATCCATGAGTACGAGCGGGCGCGGGCGGCGGGGACGGCGCTGGTGCCGCTGCCGACCCTGGTCATGGTCATCGACGAGTTCACCGAACTGCTGACCGCCGAGCCCGGCTTCCTGGACGTGCTCGTCCAGATCGGCCGCATCGGCCGCTCGCTGGGCATCCACCTGCTCCTGGCCTCGCAACGGCTGGAGGAGGGACGCCTGCGCGGTCTGGACACCCATCTGTCGTACCGCATCGGTCTGCGCACGTTCTCCGCCGGGGAATCACGCGCGGTCCTGGGCGTGCCGGACGCCTACTCGCTGCCGTCGGTGCCCGGCTCCGGCTATCTGCGGTTCGACATGGACCACATGGTCGGCTTCCGGGCGGCCTACGCGTCCGGCTGGGCCGGGGCGGACGCGCGCGCCGGCGCCGGGGACTCCCCGATGGACCTCATCCTGAACCGCCTGGAGCACCAGGGCCCCCCGGCCCACCAGATCTGGTTGCCGCCGCTGGACCAGGCACCGCCGCTCGACGAACTGCTGCCGGGCCTGGCGGCCGTCGAGGGGCGCGGCCTGACCCACCCAGGACGTATGGTCGACGGGACGCTCGTCGTACCCCTTGGCCTGGTGGACAAGCCGTACGAGCAGCGCCGCGACGTCCTGTGGCGGGACTTCTCCGGCGCGGCGGGCAACCTGCTGATCACCGGGGGCCCGCAGTCCGGCAAGTCGACCCTGCTGCGCACCCTGGTGGCGTCCTTCGCCCTCACGCACACCCCGGAGGAAGTCCAGTTCTACGGGCTGGACTTCGGCGGAGGCGGGCTGTCCGCCGTGGCGGGACTGCCGCACGTGGGCGGTGTCGCCTCCCGGCTCGACCCGGAACGGGTCCGGCGGACCGTGACGGAGGTGGCCGGGATCCTGGCCCAGCGGGAGGAGTACTTCCGCGCCGTCGGTATCGGCTCCATGGAGGTCTACCGGCACGGTCGTGCGGTCGGAGAGATCACCGACCAGCCATGGGGTGACATCTTCCTCGTCGTGGACGGCTGGGGAAGTTTCCGCCAGGAGCACGACGCACTGGCGGAGACGATCACCGTCCTCGCGTCGCGTGGCCTCGACCACGGGATCCACGTCGTCCTCACGGCCAACCGCACCGCCGACGTGCGTCCGGCGCTCAAAGACCAGTTGCTGACACGCCTTGAGCTTCGGCTTGGCGACCCCGCGGAGTCGGAGTTCTCCGCCTCCGTCGCCGCGAACGTCCCGGCGGGCACCCCCGGCCGTGGACAGACACCCTCGAAGCAGCACTTCATCGCGGCGGTTCCGCGGATCGACGGTGTCGCCTCCGACGAGGGGCTGCCCGCCGCCACCGCCTCCCTGAGCCGGGCCGTCGCCCAGGCCTGGCAGGGACCGGCCGCCCCCCGGGTCCGGCTGCTCCCCGCGGAGCTGCCCGCCGGCCAACTGCCCAGAGGCGACGCCCACCCGGCGTACGGGGTCGCCTTCGGCATCGAGGAGGACACGCTGCGACCGGTCTTCGTCGACTTCGAGACCGATCCCTTCTTCCTGGTCTACGGGGAGAGTGAGTCCGGGAAGACCGCGCTGCTGCGCCTGCTGGCCAGGCAGATCTGCGAGCGGTACACGCCTGACGAGGCACGTGTCGTCGTGGTCGACTACCGGCGGACCCTGTTGGACAGCGTCCCGGACACGCATCTGGTGGAGTACGCCGCCTCGCCCACCACCATCGACACGCACATGGCGGCGCTCAAGGAACTCTTCGACAAGCGCATGCCGCCGCAGGACGTCACTCCGCACCAACTGCGTGACCGCAGCTGGTGGTCCGGTCCACGGCTGTTCGTGGTCGTGGACGACTACGACCTGGTCGTGAACGCCCGCGGCAACCCGTTGGCCGTGCTCACCGAACACCTCCCCTTCGCCCGTGACGTAGGCGTCCACCTCCTCATCGCCCGCAGCTCCACCGGCGCCTCCCGCGCCGCGTACGAGCCGTTCACACAACGCGTCCGCGAACTGGGCGCCCAGGGCGTGGTCCTCTCGGGCGACCCGACGGAGGGCGAACTCCTGGGCAACGTCCGAGCCCGCCCACTGCCCCCCGGCCGTGGCTGCTTCGTCTCGCGCCGAAGGGGCGCCACCCTGATCCAGACGGGCTGGCAGCCAATGGACCCACCCGGCGAACCAAGCCCGTCCGGCGCTTGAGGGCGTGCCGGCAAATCCAAGCGTGTCCGGCGCTTGAGGACATCGGTAACCCGCGCCGAGCACGGGCCGCACCGGCACAATCCAGCCCGTCCGGCGCTTGAGGACATCAGTAGCCCGCACCGGCCACCGGGCGAAAGGGCAGAATCAAGCCCGTCCGGCGATTGAGGACAAAGGCGGCGGCCCCCGCCTAGCGCCACCGATACTGGAGCTCCGGGCGACCCACGTGTCCGTACTGGGGACTCCGTTCCGCCCGCCCCACCGTCACCAGGTGCTCCAGATACCGCCGCGCGGTAATCCGGGAAATCCCCGCCCGCCCCGCCGCCTCCGCCGCGGTCAACCCCGAAGGAGACTCCCGCAACGCCCGCGTCACCGCCTCCAGCGTCGGCCCGCTCAGCCCTTTGGGGAGCGACGCGGGGCCCGGCGTACGGAGCGCGCCCAGCGCCCGGTCCACCTCGTCCTGCCCGCTCGCCTCCCCCGAAGACGCGCGGAACTCCGCGTACCGCACCAGCCGGTCCCGCAGCGTCGCGAACGTGAAGGGCTTGAGCACGTACTGGACGACCCCGAGCGACACCCCCTCCCGTACGATCCCCAGATCCCGCGCCGACGTCACCGCGATGACGTCCGCCTGGTGCCCGCCGGCCCGCAGGCTCCGCAGGAGATGGAGGCCGTGGCCGTCCGGCAGGTACAGGTCGAGCAGGATCAGATCGATCGCCGTACGCTCCAGCACCCGCCCCGCCTCCGCCCGCGAATGCGCGACCCCCGCGACGGCGAAGCCGGGCACCCGGCGTACGTACAGCTGATGGGCGTCCGCTGCGACGGGGTCGTCCTCGACGACCAGCACCCGGATGACGCTGTCGGTCACGACACGGCCCCTCTCGGCCGAGGAACGCCGGCCCCGCCACCCGAACCGGCCCCGCCACCCGAACCGGCCCCGCCACCCGAACCGGCCCCGCCACCCGGGCCGGACCCGACAGCACCACCGACCGCACCCCCGCCGGACACACCCCCGCCGGCCCCGACCGGCAGC
>NZ_WWJY01000719.1 GCF_009865405.1 Streptomyces sp. SID3212
GCCACAAACGAAGCCCGTCCGGCGATTGAGGACATTAGTAAGCGCAACCGGTCACCGCACGGAGGAAAGCACCACCACCTCGTCCGCCACAAACGTCACCCCCACCTCACCGCCCTCCCAGGGCGCTTCGCGCAGATCGAACTCCGCCTCCAGCCGCGGCCCCGCCTCAGGCCGGAGCACAACCACCACCCGGCTCCCCCGGAACGTACGCGACTCCACCGCGCAGCGCAGCCCGGCAGCCGCCGGGTCGGGAGCGGGAGCGGGGGCCGGGGCCCGGGCCGGGGCCGGAGACAGGCGGACCCCACCCGGCCGCACCAGCAACGTCACCGCCCCCTGCGGGGACCCCGGCGGCACCGGGACCCGGCCCCAGGGCGTGTCCGCGACCCCGCCCACCACCGTCGCCGGCACCACGTTCTCAAAGCCCAGGAAACGGGCCACAAACGCGGACGCGGGCCGCTGCCAGACCTCCAGCGGCGTACCCGTCTGCGCGATACGGCCCTCGTGCATGACCACCACCCGGTCCGCGAGAGCGAACGCCTCCCCCTGGTCATGGGTGACCGCGAGCACCGTCGTGCCCAACCGCCCGAAGAGCGCCCGCAGTTCGACGACCAGTCGCTCCCGCAGGCTGCGGTCCAGCTGCCCCAGCGGCTCGTCCAGCATCAGCAGCCGGGGACGAGGCGCGAGCGCCCGCGCCAGCGCGACCCGCTGCTGCTCGCCGCCCGAGAGCAGGGAGACGGCCCGGCCACGGGCCCCCGGCAGGCCCACGAGGTCGAGCAACTCCTCCACGCGCCGGGCCTGTTCGTCCCGCGAAACCCCCCGCATCCGCAGCCCGAAGGCGACGTTGCCGCCCACGTCACGCTGCGGGAAGAGCTGGTGGTCCTGGAACATCAGGCCCACCCCCCGCCGGTGCACCGGCACCCCCGCCTGGTCCACGCCGTCCAGCGACACCCGTCCGCCGTCGACCTCCTGGAGCCCCGCGACCACCCGCAGCAGCGTCGACTTGCCGCTGCCGCTCGGCCCCAGCACACACACGATCTCGTGCTCGGCGATCTCCAGGTCGACCGCGTCGAGCGCCGTCCGGGGTGCCTTGCGGTCGCCGAACCGCACCGTCACCCCCGCGAGGCTGAGCAGCGTCATCAGAATTCCCCCGAGCGGTCGGTACGGATACGTTCGAGCACGAGCAGCGACACCGCGCACACGGCCATCAGGACGGTGCTCAGGGCCATCGCCTGCCCGTAGTTGAGCTCCCCGGGCCGGCCCAGCAGCCGCGCCACGGCCACCGGCAGCGTCGGCCGGTCGGGCCGGGCGATGAAGACCGTCGCACCGAACTCACCGAGCGAGACCGCGAAGGCGAACCCGGCCGCGACGAGCAACGCCCGCCGTACCAAGGGCAGATCGACCTCACGCCAGGCCCGCAGCGGCGAAGCGCCCAGCACGGCGGCCGCCTCGCGCAGCCGGCCGTCCACCGCCCGGAGCACGGGCAGCATGGTCCGTACGACAAAGGGCACCCCGACCAGCGCCTGGGCGAGCGGCACCAGGATCCAGGAGGCCCGCAGGTCCAGCGGCGGCTTGTCGAGGGTGATCAGGAATCCGAAGCCGACGGTCACCGCGGAGACGCCGAGCGGCAGCATCAGCAGGGCGTCGAACCCGCGGACGAGCCGGCCCGCGCGCCGGGTCAGCGCGGCGGCGGCCAGTCCGCCTACGACCAGCGCGATCGCCGTGGCGACCACCGCGTACTCCAGGGAGTTCCGTACGGCGTCCAGCGGCGGGACGAGGAAGGTGCCGCTCGGCCCCACGGACGTGAGCGCCCGGTAGAAGGTGGAGCCGTACCCGCCGGGGCCGTCGAAGGAGCGCTCGACCAGCACCCCGAGCGGCAGCAGGATCAGGACGAGAACCACGCCGAGGACGGAGACGAGCAGCGTCCACTGGCCCGGCCCCTTCGGGCGGCGCGCCGTCAGCGCGGGGTCGACCAGGCGCAGGGCGCTCTCCCGCCGCCGTACGGTCCAGGCGTGCAGCCCCAGGATCGCGCCGACGGCGGCGAACTGGACGAGGGTGAGCACGGCGGCCGTCGGCAGGTCGAGGAGTTGCGCGGTCTGCCGGTAGATCTCCACCTCCAGCGTGGAGTACGCGGGACCGCCGAGGATCTGCACGACGCCGAAGGAGGTGAAGGTGAAGAGGAAGACCATCAGGGCGGCGGCGGCAACGGCGGGCCCGAGGGCGGGCAGGGTCACCCGCCACCAGGCGGCGAGGCGGCTCGCGCCGAGCACCCGCGCGGCCTCCTCCTGGCGCGGGTCGAGCTGGGACCACAGGCCGCCGACGGTCCGTACGACCACCGCGTAGTTGAAGAAGACGTGCGCGAGGAGGATCGCCCAGACGGTGGTGTCGAGCCGGACGCCCCACAGTTCGTCGAGGAGCCCGCCGCGCCCGAGCAGGGCGAGGAAGGCCGTACCGACGACGACGGTCGGCAGGACGAACGGCACGGTGACGACGGCCCGGAGCAGTTGTCTGCCGGGGAAGTCGAAACGGGCGAAGACGTACGCGCCCGGCAGCGCGACGGCCAGGGTGAGCGCCGTGGAGGCGAGGGCCTGCCAGGTGGTGAACCACAGGACGTCGAGGATGTCGGGGCGGCTCAGCACGTCACCGACGCGGCCGAACTGCCAGACTCCGCCGGTCCGCAGCCCTCGGCCGACGATCGCGACGACCGGGTAGGCGAAGAAGACCGCGAAGAACACGACGGGCACGGCCATCAGGCCGAGCCGTACGGCGTGTGCCCGTACGGCCCGGCGGTCCGGCTCGCGGGCTACTTCACTACGAGTGAGGTCCACGTCTGGATCCACTGCTCCCGGTTGGCGGCGATCTTGTCGGGCGCCACCGTCTCCGGCTTCTCGACGGTCGCGCCGAACTCGGTGAACAGCGGGGGCAGCGGGACGGCCTCGACCACCGGGTTCACGAACATGTTCAGCGGCATGTCCGCCTGGAACCGGTCGCTGATCAGGAAGTCGAGCAGCGCCTTGCCGCCGGCCTCGTTCTTCGCCCCGCCCAGCAGGCCCGCGAACTCGATCTGCCGGAAGCAGGTGCCGGTGGCGACGCCGGTCGGCGCGACCTTGGGCTGCGGCTTCGCGTACAGCACCTCGACGGGCGGGCTGGAGGCGTACGAGACGACGAGCGGGCGGTCGCCGTGGGCCTTCTTGCCGCCGGCCGATCCGGAGAAGCTCTCGTTGTAGGCCTGCTCCCAGCTGTCCACCACCTGGACGCCGTTGGCCTTGAGCTTCTTCCAGTAGTCCTGCCAGCCGGAGTCGCCGGAGTGGGCGACCGTACCGAGCAGGAAGCCGAGGCCGGGCGAGGACGTCGCCACGTTCTCGGTGACGAGGAGGTTCTTGTACTGCGGCTTGACCAGGTCGTCGAAGCTCTGCGGGGGCGCGAGCTTCTTGTCCGCGAAGTACTTCTTGTCGTAGTTGACGCAGATGTCACCGGTGTCGATGGGGGTGACCCGGTACTTCGCCGCGTCCAGCCGGGTGTCGGTGGCGACCCGGTCGAGCCCCTTCGCCTGGTACGGCGTGAACAGGCCGTTGTCGAGGGCGCGGGAGAGCAGGGTGTTGTCCACGCCGAAGAAGACGTCGCCCTGCGGGGAGCCCTTGGTGAGGATCTCCTTGTTGAGCGCCTCGCCGGCGTCCCCGCTCTTGAGGACCTTGACGGTGTAGCCCGTCTCCTTGGTGAACGCCTTGAGCACGGCGGGCGAGGCGTTGAACGAGTCGTGGCTGACGAGGGTGACGGTCCTGGACTTCGTCCCGCCGTCGCCGCCGGACGACCCCGTGCTGTCGGACCCGCCGCAGGCGGCGAGGGTCGAGACCCCGAGCGCGGCGACGAGCGCGAGGCCCGCTGTCCTTCTGGCGTGGTTGATACGCACTGGTTTTCCTCCTGGGGACTCCAGGAGAAGACGCGGCCCTGCCCGGCGCCCGCCCGCGACGGACGCGGGCCGGGCGCCGGGCAGGGCGCAACAGCTTGAGTGATGTCCGAACTTCCTACCCAGAATGACCTGGGCAAGGTTCAGAGGGTCTGCGACCGGTGTCCGCTCGTCGAGCCGGATCCGTGTCGCACTCTCAGCGCTGTGGCGCTCCCCTGTCGGAATATGTGTCGTACGGAAAATCTGTTGTTCAGAGCCAGATTACACAGCGCCAGATTACACAGCCGGCCCTCAGCGTTCCGAAGCGGCCAGCTGTCCGCACGCTCCGTCGATCTCCTGGCCGCGGGTGTCGCGTACGGTCACCGGCACGCCGTGCCGCGCGATCGCCTCGACAAAGGCCTTCTCGTCCTCGGGGCGCGACGCCGTCCACTTGGAGCCCGGGGTCGGGTTGAGGGGGATGAGGTTGACGTGCACCCGCTTGCCCTTGAGCAGCCGTCCCAGCCGGTCGCCCCGCCACGCCTGGTCGTTGATGTCCCGGATCATGGCGTACTCGATGGAGATCCGCCGGCCGGACTTCGCCGCGTACTCCCACGCCGCGTCCAGCACCTCCGGCACCTTCCAGCGGGTGTTGACCGGTACGAGGGTGTCGCGCAGCTCGTCGTCGGGCGCGTGGAGCGACACCGCGAGGCGGCACTTGAAGCCCTCGTCGGCGAAGCGCAGCATCGCCGGGACCAGGCCGACCGTCGAGACGGTGATCCCGCGCTGCGAGATGCCGAGGCCGTCGGGCTCGGGGTCGGTGAGCCGGCGGATCGCGCCGATCACCCGGTTGTAGTTGGCGAGCGGCTCGCCCATCCCCATGAAGACGATGTTCGAGAGCCGCGCCGGACCGCCGGGCACCTCGCCGTCGCGCAGGGCGCGCATGCCGTCGACGATCTGGTGGACGATCTCGGCGGTGGACAGGTTGCGGTCGAGTCCTGCCTGGCCGGTCGCGCAGAAGGGGCAGTTCATCCCGCAGCCCGCCTGGGACGAGATGCACATGGTGACCCGGTCCGGGTAGCGCATGAGCACGGACTCGACAAGCGTGCCGTCGTGGAGGCGCCACAGGGTCTTACGGGTGGTGTCGTCGTCGCAGGAGATGTGCCGTACGACGGACATCAGGTCGGGCAGCAGCTCCGCCGCGAGCTTCTGCCGCGCGCCGGCGGGAATGTCGGTCCACTGCTCGGGGTCGTGCGCGTACCGCGCGAAGTAGTGCTGGGACAGCTGCTTCGCGCGGAAGGGCTTCTCGCCTGTCGCGGCGACGGCCTCACGGCGCTCGGCGGGGGTGAGGTCGGCGAGGTGCCGCGGCGGCTTCTTGGCTCCGCGGGGCGCGACGAAAGTGAGTTCTCCGGGGGTCGGCGGGGCCATGAACGCAAGTCTCCTCGGTGCGGCGAGGCCCGCTCCCCGGTGCCACGGGGAAGAGCGGCACCACGTTGCCGGTGCCGGGAGACCTCACGGGATCAGCCCCGCGCGGGGCGCGGGGACCAAAAGGGCTCGCCACCGGTGAGTGGCGAGCCCTTCAAGAGTACCGGTGCGGCTCACCCCGAGCCGACGAAGATCACCAACAGCAGCCAGACCACCGGGGCGGTGGGCAGCAGGGAGTCGAGCCGGTCCATGATGCCGCCGTGGCCCGGCAGCAGCGTCCCCATGTCCTTGATGCCGAGATCGCGCTTGATCATGGATTCGCCCAGGTCACCGAGGGTGGCACTGGCGGCGACCGCGATGCCGAGCAGCAGGCCCTGCCACCAGACGCCGTCGTCGATCATGAACTGCATGGAGAGCGCGCCCGCGACCATCGCGAAGAGGACCGCCCCGAGCAGCCCTTCCCTGGTCTTGCCCGGGCTGATGCGCGGCGCGAGCTTGTGGGTGCCGAAGCGCCAGCCGACGGCGTACGCGCCGGTGTCGCTGACCACCGTGAGCAGCAGGAACATCAGCACCCGCCGGGCGCCGTCGTCCGCGGTGAGCATCAGCGCGACGAACGTGGCCAGGAACGGGACGTAGAACGCGGCGAACACCCCGGCCGTGACGTCCCGCAGATATCCCTCGGGCTCCTCGGTCATCCGCCACACCAGGACGGCGAGCGCGGTCAGGGCCATCGCGACCCAGGCACCCTCGACCCCGCGCACGTACCCGGCGACGACCATGGCGGCGCCGCCGACGGCCAGCGGGACGAGCGGGGCCTTGATGTCCTTCTTCTCGCGGAGGCGGGAGGTCAGCTCCCACAGCCCGACCACGACGGCGACCGCGACGACCCCGACGAAGGCGGCCTTGACGATGAAGAGCGAGGCCACGACCACCGCACCGAGCCCGACGCCGACCCCTATGGCCGCACGCAGGTCACGGCCCGCCCGCTTCTTCGGCGGGGGTGGCGGGGGCGCGGACATGGGCTCCTGAGGGATCTGGTCACGGAACAGGGGGCCGCCCGGCCGCGCCGCCCCCCGGTCGTTGTCCTGGCCACCGCCGTGGGCGGGTCCGTCGGGCACGATGGGCATGGGCCGAGTCTGCTGTGCGGCAGGCTCATCGTAGGCGGGACCCGCCGGGCCGGCCCCCTGGTCGGGCTGTCCCCAGAGGTCGGCGGTCGGCGGGGAACCCCAGGAAGAGTCGTTCATCAGACTTCGAGCAGCTCGGCTTCCTTGTGCTTGAGCAGCTCGTCCACCTGCGACACGTACTTCGCGGTGGTGTCGTCGAGCTCCTTCTCGGCGCGGCGGCCCTCGTCCTCGCCGACCTCGCCGTCCTTCACGAGCTTCTCGATCGTCTCCTTGGCCTTGCGGCGCACGGCGCGGATCGAGACCTTCGAGTCCTCGGCCTTGGTCCTGGCGACCTTGATGTACTCCTTGCGGCGCTCCTGGGTCAGGTCGGGGAAGACCACCCGGATGATGTTGCCGTCGTTGCTCGGGTTGACCCCGAGGTCGGAGTCGCGGATCGCCTGCTCGATGTTGCGCAGCGCGCTCTTGTCGAACGGCGTCACGACGGCCATGCGCGGCTCGGGTACGGAGAACGACGCCAGCTGGTTGATCGGGGTCGTCGCACCGTAGTAGTCCGCCACGATCTTGTTGAACATCGCCGGGTGCGCCCGCCCTGTGCGGATCGCGGCGAAGTCGTCTTTGGCGACCAGGACGGCCTTCTCCATCTTCTCCTCGGCCTCGAGGAGGGTCTCTTCGATCACCACTTGCTCCTGCGTGTCTTGAGTGGGCCGGGCCTGCTACCGGTCCTGGCGGATCCTGCGTCGCGTCCTGCCCTGCACGGTGTCCGACCGTCAGGGCTTTGTCCATCCCCGTGCGGGGCCGTACGGATCAAGTGTCCCGCGGTGTGTCCCGCGCGACTCAGCTCCGGGTGCCCTGGTCGCTCACGAGCGTGCCGATCTTCTCACCCTTGACCGCGCGCGCGATATTGCCCTCGGTCAGCAATTCGAAGACGAGGATCGGCAGTTTGTTGTCCTGGCACAGCGTGATCGCGGTCATGTCGGCGACCCGGAGGTCCTTGGCGATGACTTCGCTGTACTCCAGCGCGTCGAACTTGACCGCGCTCGGGTTGGTCTTGGGGTCGGAGTCGTAGACCCCGTCCACCCCGTTCTTGCCCATCAGCAGCGCCTCGGCGTCGATCTCCAGGGCGCGCTGGGCGGCGGTGGTGTCGGTGGAGAAGTACGGCATGCCCATGCCCGCGCCGAAGATCACGACGCGGCCCTTCTCCAGGTGCCGTACGGCGCGCAGCGGGATGTACGGCTCCGCGACCTGGCCCATGGTGATGGCCGTCTGGACGCGGGAGTCGATGCCCTCCTTCTCCAGGAAGTCCTGGAGGGCCAGGCAGTTCATGACCGTACCGAGCATGCCCATGTAGTCGGAGCGGGCCCGGTCCATGCCGCGCTGCTGGAGTTCGGCGCCGCGGAAGAAGTTCCCGCCGCCGAGGACGATCGCGATCTGGGCGCCGTCCCGTACGACGGCCGCGATCTCACGGGCGATGGCGTGTACGACGTCGGGGTCGACGCCGAGGCCGCCCCCGCCGGCGAACGCCTCACCGGACAGCTTGAGCATGAAGCGGCCGGCGCCCTTGGCCGGGTCGCTGCGGCCCACTGTGTGGTCCTTGCCGTCGGCAGACTGGGTGGCGTCCGCGCCCTTGTTCATGGGGATCTCCTCGTACATACGACGAAGGCCATTGCCGGTGGGTATGTGTCCCGTGCGGCAATGGCCTCCTCGTCAGATCTGCGGTCGTCCGTCGCGTTCGCGTGTGACGACTCCGTAAGACCCTAGCGGGGTCCTGCGTCGAACGCGGTACGGACTCAGATGCCGACCTTGATGCGCGAGAAGCGCTTCAGGGTGACACCGGCCTCGTCCAGAACCTTCTGGACCGACTTCTTGTTGTCCTTCGCGAACGCCTGCTCCAGGACGACGACGTCCTTGAAGAAACCGTTGACGCGACCCTCGACGATCTTCGGGAGGGCGGCCTCGGGCTTGCCCTCCTCGCGGGAGGTGGCCTCGGCGACGCGGCGCTCGTTCTCGACGACGTCGGCGGGGACGTCCTCACGCGTGAGGTACTTCGGCGCGAAGGCGGCGATGTGCTGCGCGACGTCCTTGGCGGCCTCGGCGGCCGTGTCGTCCGACGCGGAGCCCTGGTCCAGCTCGACCAGGACGCCGACCTGCGGCGGGAGGTCGGGCATGGTGCGGTGCATGTACGCGGCCACGTAACCGCCGCTGAACTGCGCGAAGCGGTCCAGGACGATCTTCTCGCCGAGGTTGGCGTTGGCCTCGTCGACGAACGCCTGGACGGTCTTGCCGGCCTCGATCTCGGAGGCGAGCAGGGTGCCCAGGTCCGCCGGGACGGACGAGGCGACGAACGCGGCGAGCGCGTTGGCGACGTTGATGAACTTCTCGCTCTTCGCGACGAAGTCCGTCTCGCACTTCAGCTCGAGGAGCACGCCGGACGTCTTGTCCTCGGAGATGAGGGAGACGACGGCGCCGTTCTCGGCCGAACGGCCCTCGCGCTTGGCGACGCCCTTCTGACCCTTCACGCGGAGCAGCTCGACGGCCTTGTCCACGTTGCCGTCGGCCTCGTCCAGGGCCTTCTTACAGTCCATCATGCCGGCGCCGGTGAGCTCGCGGAGCTTCTTGACGTCAGCGGCGGTGTAGTTCGCCATGTCTGTGAATCTCTCTCGGAAGTCGAAGATCTACGGGTGGACGGCGGGGAGCCGGCGCCGGGGTACGGCACCAGCTCCCGCTGTCAGCAACCGAACCGGTGAAGGTCAGGCCTGCTCGTTGTCCGCAGCCGGGGCGGCAGCCTCGGGCTCGGCCGGGGCGGCGGCCTCGTCGACCTGCTCGGCGTCGGCGACCTTCTCCGTCTCGGCGGAGGTCTGGACACCGGCCTCGGCGGCGACGGCGTCGTCGGCGGGCTTCTCGGCGTCGTCCTTCTTCTCGCCCTCGAGGAGGTCGCGCTCCCACTCGGCGAGGGGCTCGCCGGCGGCCTTCTCGCCCGGCTTCGAGTCACCGGTGGCCACGCCGGAACGGGCGATGAGGCCCTCGGCGACGGCGTCGGCGATCACGCGGGTGAGCAGCGTGACGGAGCGGATCGCGTCGTCGTTGCCGGGGATCTTGTAGTCGACCTCGTCGGGGTCGCAGTTGGTGTCGAGGATCGCGACGACCGGGATGTGGAGCTTGCGCGCCTCACCGACGGCGATGTGCTCCTTCTTGGTGTCCACGATCCAGACGGCGCTGGGCACCTTCTGCATCTCGCGGATACCGCCGAGGGTCTTCTCCAGCTTGGCCTTCTCGCGGGAGAGGACGAGCAGCTCCTTCTTCGTGAGGCCGGAGGCCGCCACGTCGTCGAAGTCGATCTGCTCGAGCTCCTTGAGACGCTGGAGGCGCTTGTAGACGGTGGAGAAGTTGGTCAGCATGCCGCCGAGCCAGCGCTGGTTGACGTAGGGCATGCCCACGCGCGTCGCCTGCTCGGCGATCGCTTCCTGCGCCTGCTTCTTGGTGCCGACGAACATGACGGAGCCGCCGTGGGCGACGGTCTCCTTGACGAACTCGTAGGCGCGGTCGATGTACGACAGCGACTGGAGCAGGTCGATGATGTAGATGCCGTTGCGCTCCGTGAAGATGAATCGCTTCATCTTCGGGTTCCAACGACGGGTCTGGTGACCGAAGTGGACGCCGCTTTCCAGCAGCTCCCGCATCGTGACGACGGCCATGGCCGTACTCCTAGAGGCTCTCGGTTGTCGCACCCGCCGGACGGCGGATGCGCCTGACGCCCCGACGCGCTGTGCCACGGAGGACCGAGTAGCGCGGCCGGCGGCTCGAAGAGGCCGCTGGCGGGGCGTGCGAAGTCGACCCGGTGACCCGGATCGCCACATGAAGTGTACGGGACCCGCGCACTGCCGAGTGACGGCGATATCCACAACGGGGCCGCCGTCCACAGATCCGGACCATGATCGGCGCGGGCCGCGTGGTCCGGGCCAGTCTGGCCCCATGTTCTCCCCGCTCCGCACGCTTCTGCTGACACTGACCCTGCTCCTCACGCTCACGCCCGCCCGGGCCGCGGCGCCCCCTCCCGGTCCGCTCACCCTGCCGCGGGCCGGCGCGGTCTGGCCGGTGGCCCCGGCCTCCGTCCTGCGGTCCTGGGACCCACCGGCGTCGCTGTACGGCCCCGGCCACCG
>NZ_WWJY01000720.1 GCF_009865405.1 Streptomyces sp. SID3212
GCCGCGCAGCAGGCGGCCCAGCGGGCCGCCGCTCCGGCAGCGGCGGCGGCCGGCAGCAAGGTGGTCGGCTACTTCACCAACTGGGGTGTGTACGACCGGAACTACCACGTCAAGAACATCGAGACGTCCGGTTCCGCCGCCAAGCTCACGCACATCAACTACGCCTTCGGCAACGTCACGGGCGGCAAGTGTGTGATCGGCGACTCGTACGCCGACTACGAGAAGGCGTACACCGCCGACCAGAGCGTGGACGGCAAGGCCGACGCCTGGGACGCGCCGCTGCGCGGCAACTTCAACCAGCTGCGCAAGCTCAAGGCGAAGCACCCCGGCCTGAAGGTCATCTGGTCGTTCGGCGGCTGGTCCTGGTCCGGCGGCTTCACCGAGGCGGCGCGGAACCCGGCCGCCTTCGCGAAGTCCTGCTACGACCTGGTGGAGGACCCGCGCTGGGCCGATGTCTTCGACGGCATCGACATCGACTGGGAGTACCCCAACTCCTGCGGTCTGACCTGTGACACGAGCGGTCGCGCCGCCTTCAAGAACCTCGCCTCCGCGCTGCGGACGCAGTTCAAGGCCCCGAACCTGGTCACCGCCGCCATCACCGCCGACGGCACCCCCGGCGGCAAGATCGACGCCGCCGACTACGCGGGCGCCGCGCAGTACCTCGACTGGTACAACCCGATGACGTACGACTTCTTCGGCGCGTTCGCGGCGCAGGGCCCCACCGCCCCGCACTCCCCCCTCACGAACTACGCGGGCATCCCGACCCAGGGCTTCACCACCGACACCGCCATCGCCAAGCTCAAGAGCCTCGGCGTCCCGGCCTCGAAGCTGCTGCTCGGCATCGGCTTCTACGGGCGCGGCTGGACCGGTGTGACCCAGAAGGCGCCGGGCGGGTCCGCGACGGGCGCGGCGGCCGGCAAGTACGAGGCGGGCATCGAGGACTACAAGGTCCTCAAGACCAGCTGCCCGGCCAACGGTACGGTCGGTGGCACCGCGTACGCCTTCTGCGGCAACAACTGGTGGAGCTACGACACCCCCGCCACCATCGCCGGGAAGATGGCCTACAAGAACCAGCAGGGTCTGGGCGGCACGTTCTTCTGGGAGCTGAGCGGCGACACCACCAACGGTGAGCTGATCAAGGCGATCAACTAGGCAGGACGGTTCTCACTCCTCGCCGGGCGGGCGGGCGTCCTGCCCGTCCGGCGAGTCCAGCAGGCTCTCGGCCTGCCGGTCGTCGAGGCCCGTGAACGGCCGCCACTCCAGGTCGGGTGGCGGCGCCGGGCATTCCGGCGCGAACTCCTCGATCGTGTTGAGGGTGTGGCGCAGCATCCGCACCAGCAGGTCGCGCGGGATCTCCCGGGGCAGCGTGTCGCGGTGCGCCAGCCATTCGAGCGTGAGCCACTCGACACTGCTCAGCCAGCCCAGCAGCGCGAGCCGGGCGATCGGCGGGATGTCGTGGTGTCCGTAGGCGCCGTCGGCGATCGTGGAGACCAGCCCCGTCCGCACGGCGTCCCGGATGGACTGCACCTGGGTGTCGAAGCCCACGCCGCCGTTGATGACGGTGCGGTAGGCCGCCTCGTTGTACTGGGCGAAGCGCAGATAGGCCTCGACGGTCCGCTGCACGCGCTGGGTGCGCGGGAGTTCGGCGCCGCCCGCGGCGAGTGTGACGAGTTCGGTGACGGCGTCCTCGACGATCGCGAGGTAGTAGCCGCGCTTGTTCTCGAAGTAGTAGTAGATCAGCCCCTTGGCCACCCCGGCGTGCGAGGCGATGTCGTCCATCGACAGCGCGTCGTACGAGGTGTCGGCGAACAACTTCCTTCCGGTGGCGATGAGTTCGGAGCGTCGCACCTGTGATCGGGCGGACGCGCCCCGCTGCTGACTACGATTCACGTTCGCGTCCTGGTCTCCGGCTGCCTCAGAATGCCCGCAGTATTGCAGAGACAGCGGTGGCGGCCGGAGACCGGTGCGATCGGAGCGGCCGGGGCTTCCGGCCGGAGAGGTCCTGGCCTCCCGTCAGAGCAGTCCGACCGCGCGCAGGGCGTGCCGCTGGGCCGTGCCGGGGTCGGCGGGCCAGTACACGTAACAGACGCCGCCGGTCCCCGAGGTGACGTTCCCCGCCGCGTTGTAGCGCTTGGTCCTGAGCCAGATGGTCTCCCACTCGGCCCTGCGGTACACCCGCCGTACCGCGTTGTTGTCGGGCGAGGCGGGGTCGTTGGCGATCACGTCCCCGGACTCCGTGAAGCCGATCACGGTCATCAGGTGTCCCGCCGTGCCGTACCCCGCACCGGTCAGCTCCTTCTGGAGGAACGACTGCGAGGTGATGACGGGGATGCCGGCGCGGACCAGGTTCTCCACGTCGGTCAGCGAACCGAGCCGGGTGACCGCCGAGTTCAGATCCCGGTACGTGGCGGCGTAGGCGGCGTTGAAGGGCCAGTTGCCGCACCCGTCGTACTGGTGGTCGAACGTGTACCGGGCCGCGTGGCAGACCTGCGGGTCCGCGAAGGCGGGGTCGACCCAGGCGAGATCCTCGGCGGTGGGCTTCCGCCCCCAGTACTCGATGATCATCTGCGAGGAGGTGGGGCTGCACCACGCCTCGCCGCCGTTGTCGTACTCGGGGTACTGCCCGGCATGGGTGTTCTGCGAGTAGCGCGGCACGGTCAGCTCCCGCGCCGGGCCCGGCGTGGAGGCCGGCACGGTGAACCGGTCGGGGATGTCGGACGCCATCGCGCCGAGCCGGTGCACGGTCGGGGTGAGCCGGGTGCCCGGCCTGCGGTACAGGGTGAGCCGCAGCTGGTACGAGGCCAGGCGCAGCCCGCTCGCCGCGTCGTCCACGGCGAAGGTGTCGGTCCAGACGCTGCTGCGCCCGTCGGTCTGGCCGTCGACGGAGGTACGCCGGATGTCGTCGGGGCCGTCGCCGGAGGTCCAGCGGCCGAGGACGTACCACGGGGTCCTGGTCCTGTCGGAGTAGTCGCCCCGCAGCTCGATCTGGATCCAGGTGCCGGCCGGTGTCCTGGCGTTCCAGGAGGCGACGAGTTCGGTGGCGGGGACGGCCGGACGGTGGACCGGCGAGGTCCACGTCCCGTACTCCCAGGCGGTGGTCAGCCCGGTGTGCGGATCGGCGTAGTCCGTACGGCCCGTGGGGGACCCGATCACGAGGGACGGCCGGGCGCCGGGCACGGCGCGGGTGCCCTGGGCCTCGCCCGCGCGCCAGTCGGAGTACGAGGTCCAGAAGGAGTTGTCCACCAGCGGCTCGGCCCGGGGGGCGGACAGGGCGGCGGCGGGGACGGCGGAGACCACGGTGGCGGACGCGGCGGACGCGAGCACGGCGGCCAGTACGGTTCTGCGGGAGGTGGGACGGGTCACAGGGGGGACCTCCGGTCGACGGCAGAAGAGCTGAAGAGGGGGGAAAGAGCGGGGAGGGGGAGAGGGGGGAAGGGACGGCTGCTCGGCCGTCGTCAACTATCCAGGCTCCCGGCGGCCTTCTGCCAGCGATTCGGCCCGCGTGGCGCGAGCAATATTGGTCCTGACCAGTGGCATGACCTGCGGGACCACCGGGCGCCCGGCCACCGCCCCCACCCCTCGTAGGCTGGGCGGATGGACGATCTGACGGATGTGGCCGCCGCCCTGCGCGCCCTGCCGCCCTCCTGCGGTCCCGTACGGCTGGTGGCGGTCGACGGCCACGCGGGCTCCGGGAAGAGCACCTTCGCCACCCGCCTCGCGGACGCGCTCGGCGGCGCGCCCGTCCTGCGCCTCGACGACCTGGCGACCCACGAGGAGCTGTTCGCGTGGCTGCCCCGGCTCCTCGATCAGGTGATCGACCCCCTCGCGCGCGGGACGAGCGCGCGCTACGCGCCGTACGACTGGACCCTGCGCCGCTTCGGCGCGCCCCGCCTCCTGGCACCGGCCCCCGTCGTCCTGATCGAGGGGGTCGGGGCCGGGCGCCGGGCCCTGCGGCCGCATCTCGCCCGGCTGCTGTGGATGGACCGGGGCGCCGAGGAGTCCTGGCGCCGGGGGCGCCGGCGCGACGGACCGGCGCAGACCCGGTTCTGGGACGGCTGGACGGTGGCGGAGACCAGCCATTTCACCGCGGATCCCTCACGGCCGTTCGCCGACGCGCTGGTACGGGAGGTACGGGAGGGGTACGTGGTGTGTTCCGCGCCGCCCGCGGCAGCGGGAACCGAACCGGCCCCTCACCCAACGTGATCAGTTCCGGCCCCCGTACCGGGCAGTCGGCCGTCGGCCCGGCGTGTGCTCCAACTCCGCTTGACCGACGGGTGGGACAGGTCTTACGTTCTTAATGTGCGGCTTTTCGGAGCCGCCGCAGACGCGAAGCCCCCGGTTGTTCCCCCGTGATCGGGGGCTTCGTTCTGCCCCTTTCACCCCGTCCCGGCCCCCGCGCCGCATCCCGCGCTCACCGTCGGTCACCGCACCCTCGCGACGCACGGCACCCTTAGTCCCGTACCCCCTGCGCAGGTACGATGCATCTCGGTGCGGTCAATTCCCGTCCGCGACAAGGTGGTTCGGCACGCTGCCGACGGGCTCCCGCCCGGCGGGACATCATGGGTGCACGGTTTGTGGGGGACCTGATGGATATCGGCACGCAGGGCACGCACGCCCCGGCCGACCTCGCCTGGGTACGTGGCGTGGACGCGTACACCATGGGCGCGTATCCGCAGGCGGAGGAGGAATTCAGGACCGCCGTACGGCTGGATCCCGGAATGGCCGACGGCTGGCTGGGGCTGCACGCGCTGCGCGTCGACACCACGACGGCCCTGCTCCGGATGTACCGCCACCGCGACCGCTTCGGCGAGCAGCGCGCCCACCACCGCCGTACGCTCAACTCCTGGTACTGGCTGGGCTGGTGGGTGCAACCGGTGCTGGAGAGCGGCCGGGACCTGCTCCTCGCGCACGCCTCGCACTGGCTGGACGGCCGGCACGTACCAGAACTGGACCGGGCGCTCGCCGGCCTGCCGCCCGTGAACGCCGATCCGCAGGTGCGGTTCCTGCACGCGTGCCGCGCGTACCTGGTCAAGGACTGGGACGAGCTGGTCCGCCACACCGAACCACTCGTCGACGACACCCTCCTGGGCATCGAGGCGGGCCTGTTCGGCGGCATGGCCCGGGTCAGGCTGGAGATGTTCACGCAGGCGGAGCCGCTGCTGGCCACGGCGCTGATGCGCTGCCGCAGCGAACAGCCGCAGCGCAAGGAGCTGCGCTACTGGCTGGCGCGCGCCCACGAGGGCACCGGCCGCAGCGCCGCCGCCTTACCGCTCTACCGCGCCGTGCACCGGCTCGACCCGTCCTTCATGGACACGGCCGCCCGGCTCGCGGCGATCACGGAACAGGACGGGTACGAGGGCGCCGACGACCCGGGCGGGCTCGCCTCGGTGGCGCTGGCGGGCTTCGGCCAGGAGGCGCTGGACGCGCAGGGCGATCCCGAGGCCCCGCCCGTCCCCGACGCACGCCTCGGCGGGGAACCGCAGCCGCTGCTGGGCGGCGGCGGTGGCCCCGCGGATCCCGCGCCCGACAATTTCGACGGGGTACGGGAGAAGGTCCCGCTGCCCGTACAGCCCGCTCCCCCGCGCTTCCCGGCGGGCCCCACCGATCCGGTGCTGCTGGCGAGCGCCCTGGCCGAGCTGGAGCGGATGGTCGGCCTGGAACCGGTCAAGCGGCAGGTCAAGGCGCTCTCGGCGCAGCTCAACATGGCGCGGCTGCGGGCCGGTGAGGGACTGCCCGTCCAGCCGCCGAAGCGTCACTTCGTCTTCTCGGGCCCCTCCGGCACCGGCAAGACCACCGTCGCCCGCATCCTGGGCCGGGTCTTCTACGCGCTCGGGCTGCTCGGCGGGGATCATCTCGTGGAGGCGCAGCGGGCCGACCTGGTGGGTGAGTTCCTCGGCCAGACGGCGGTCAAGGCGAACGATCTGATCGACTCGGCGATCGGCGGGGTGCTGTTCGTGGACGAGGCGTACAGCCTCGCCAACACGGGTTACAGCAAGGGTGACGCCTACGGCGACGAGGCGCTCCAGGTGCTGCTCAAGCGCGCCGAGGACAGCCGCGACCATCTCGTGGTGATCCTGGCGGGCTACCCGGAGGGCATGGACCGGCTGCTCGCCACCAATCCCGGCCTCTCGTCCCGCTTCACCAGCCGGGTCGACTTCCCCAGCTACCGCCCGCCGGAGCTGACCGCCATCGGCCAGGTCCTGGCGGCGGAGAACGGCGACGCCTGGGACGAGGAGTCGGTGGACGAGCTGCGCTCGATCAGCGCGCACGTCGTGGACCAGGGCTGGATCGACGAGCTGGGCAACGGGCGCTTCCTCAGGACGCTGTACGAGAAGAGCTGCGCGTACCGCGATCTGCGGCTGTCCGGGTACAGCGGCACCCCGGGGCGTGACGACCTGGCGACGCTGCGGCTGCCCGACCTGATGCAGGCGTACGGCGAGGTGCTGTCGGGGCGGGGTCCGGCGAGCCGGGGCCCGCAGGAGCCGCCGGGGCCCTGAGCCGGCCGCAACGCCGCACGACCGAGGGCCGGCCCCATGGGGGTCGGCCCTCGATCACTCTCCAGGAGGCGCGCCGGATCAGAGCGCCAGCGGATCAGAGTGCCAGCGCCTGGTTGTTCTCCCGGTGGGACGGGTCCCGTACCTCACCGACCAGCATCTCCAGCACGTCCTCCAGCGCCACCAGCCCGAGCACCCGCCCGGACGCGTCCGCGACCTGCGCGAGGTGCGTGGCCGCACGGCGCATCACGGTGAGGGCGTCGTCCAGCGGCAGCTCCGCCCGCAGGGTCGCCATGGGCCGCCACACGTGCTGCGGTACGGCCCGCTCGTCCGCCTCCAGGTCGAGGACGTCCTTGACGTGGAGGTAGCCCATGAAGGCCGCGTTGCCCTCCGCGCACACCGGGAAGCGCGAGAAGCCGGTCCGTACGGTCAGCTCCTCGATCTCGCGCGGGGTGACGGCGGGCGTCACCGTCACCAGCGACGCGCGCGCGAGCAGGACGTCGGTGACCGGGCGGCTGCCCAGCTCCAGCGCGTCCTCCAGGCGCTCCTGCGCCTCCGCGTCGAGCAGCCCCGCCTGGCCGGAGTCCTCGACGAGGCGGTTGAGCTGCTCACTGGTGAAGACCGCCTCCACCTCGTCCTTGGGCTCGACCCGGAACGCCCGCAGGACCAGCCGGGCGCAGGCGCCCAGCGCGGCCGTGACCGGGCGGCAGAGCCGGGCGAAGCCGACGAGGCCGGGGCTGAGCCAGAGCGCGGTCTTCTCCGGGGCGGCCATGGCGAGGTTCTTCGGGACCATCTCCCCGATGACCAGGTGCAGGAAGACCACCAGGGCCAGGGCGATGACGAAGCCCAGCGGATGGATCAGCCCCTCGGGCACGCGGACCGCGTGGAACAGCGGCTCCAGCAGCCGCGCCACCGTCGGCTCGGCGACCGCGCCGAGCGTCAGGGAGCAGACGGTGATGCCGAACTGCGCCGCCGCCATCATCTGCGGAAGGTTCTCCAGGCCGTGCAGCACCTGCCGGGCCCGGGCGGAGCCGAGGGCGGCGTGCGGCTCGATCTGGCTGCGGCGTACGGAGACGAGGGCGAACTCGGCGCCGACGAAGAACCCGTTGGCCAGGACGAGGAGCACGGCGAGGCCGAGTTGCAGGACGCTCATCGGGAGCCCTCCGCCATCGCGGGGGTGTCCGTGGAGGCGTCCTGGGCGGCCCGGCCGGAGTCCTGGGCCACGCGGCCGGAGTCCTGGGCGACCAGGCCCGGCAGGTCGTCGTGCG
The DNA here is from genome assembly GCF_009865405.1 of Streptomyces sp. SID3212. GTDB lineage: Bacteria > Actinomycetota > Actinomycetes > Streptomycetales > Streptomycetaceae > Streptomyces. The sequence goes on from NZ_WWJY01000720.1 coordinate 7,763, forward strand.
CGCCGCCGGACGGACCGTCACCGGCCACGCCCACCGCGACCTTCGCGGGTCCGCCGGTACGGGATCCGGCGGGCCGGGAGGCGGGCGCGTCGGCCGCGAGATCCTTCGAGGTGTCCGCGTACGCCTCCGCCGGTACGTCACCGGTACGGACCAGCCGCACCCGCTCGGCCCGGTAGCGGTCCACCCGCCGCACGGAGAGCCGCCAGCCGGGCAGCTCGGCCCGGTCCCCGGGAGCGGGGATACGGCCCAGCAGATCGGCGACCAGGCCCGCCAGCGTCTCGTACGGGCCGTCGGGCACGTCCAGGCCGATGCGCCGCAGGGTGAGGACACGGGCGCTGCCGTCGGCCTCCCAGGCGGGCCTGCCGTCCTCGGCGGCGACAGGGGCCAGTTCCGGCCGCCCGTCGCCCTCGGCGTCGTGCTCGTCCCTGACCTCGCCGACGAGCTCCTCGATGATGTCCTCCAGGGTGACGACCCCGGCCGTACCGCCGTACTCGTCGACCACGACGGCTATGGGCTGTTCGCTGCGGAGCCGTTCCAGCAGCTGCTGGACGGGCAGCGTCTCGGGGACCAGCAGCGCCGGGACGGCGATGCGCCCGGCCTCCGTACGCGCCCGCTCGTCGCGGGGCACGGCCAGCGCGTCCTTGAGGTGCACCATGCCGACGATCTCGTCGATGCGCTCCCGGTAGACCGGGAAGCGGGACAGGCCGGTGGCCCGGGTGAGGTTGAGGACATCGGCGGCGGTCGCGTCCGACTGGAGGGCGCTGACCTTCACGCGCGGTGTCATCACGTGCTGCGCGGTGAGCCGGCCGAGGGACAGGGTCCGTACGAACAGGTCGGCGGTGTCCTGTTCGAGCGTGCCCGCCTGGGCCGAGTGCCGGGCCAGCGAGACCAGCTCGCCGGGGGTACGGGCCGAGGCGAGCTCGTCCGTCGGTTCCACGCCCAGCATCCGGACGAGGCGGTTGGCGACGGTGTTGAGCAGGGTGATCACCGGCCGGAACGCGGTGGAGAAGAGATGCTGCGGTCCGGCGACGAACCGGGCCACCTGGAGCGGCCGGGACACCGCCCAGTTCTTGGGGACGAGTTCGCCGATCACCATCTGAACGGCGGAGGCGAGCAGCATGCCCACCACCACCGAGATCCCGGAGACGGCGCCGTCGGGCAGCCCGGTCGCGGTCAGCGGCCCGTCGAGCAGGTGGGCCAGGGCCGGTTCGGCGAGCATGCCGACGACCAGGGACGTGATGGTGATGCCGAGCTGGGTGCCGGAGAGCTGGAACGACAGCTCGCCGAGTGCCTTGACGACGGTACGGGCCCGCCGGTCGCCCGCGGCGGCGGCGCGCTCGGCGTCCGGCCGGTCCACGGTGACGAGGCCGAACTCGGCCGCCACGAAGAAGCCGTTGGCGAGGATGAGAAGGAATGCTGCGGCGAGCAGCAGAAGGGAGAGGGTCATGCCGCCGCCTCGTCGAAGGGGGCGGCGCAGGTACTACCGGATGATCCGTCCATTGCTGGAGGGAGTCACTCCTCGGGTCGCAGGATGCCCCACGGGCCGGACACGGCCGTCGGATGCGGGGCGCGGCGCACTTCGGCGCCGCCACGCACCAGAGTAATCAAGACAGGGGCGTGGAGGGCAGGGGCTCAGCCGTTGTGGCTTCCGGCGTCACCGGAACCGGCGCCTCCGGGACCGGTCCCGGGGCCGTGCGGCGCGGTGTCCCGGGTGTCGGTTCCGGTGCCGTGGGACTCCGCGAGGGCGCGCAGGGCGCGCGCGTCCCGGATGGCGTGTTCCTTGGCGACACCGGGCTGGATGGCCAGGACGGGCAGGCTGCTGCCGTCGCTGAGGTCGAGGAAGACCCACGGGTCGCCGGTGCGCAGATTGACCCGCAGGATCTCCGCCCAGGCCAGGCGGCGGGTCCGGGTGAGATTCACCACGGTCACCCCCTCGGCGTCGGCGACGACCTTCGGGCGGCTCAGGAGCGCGAGCACCCCGAAGAAGAGGGCGGCGGTGACGATGAAGCTCAGCCGCTCCCCCGGATTCAGCTGCTCCAGCGTCATGCCGATGACGGAGATGACCGCGAACATCACCGCGCCGACGCTGAGGAGCACGATCCGGGTACGGGTGGCCCGGAAGGTGACGGGGAGCACGGGCAGCACTGACATGGCGTTTCGGTCTTCCAGAGGTGGCGTCGGGGCCTGGCGGAACGGGCCGGCGGGAACGGGCCGGTCTCAGAGGCGGCAGGCGTGGATGGCGGTGGTGAGGATCGCGCGGGCGCCCAGCTCGTACAGATCGTCCATGATCCGCTGCGCCTCCTTGGCGGGGACCATGGCGCGGACCGCGACCCAGCCCTCGTTGTGCAGCGGGGAGACGGTCGGCGACTCCAGGCCGGGTGTAAGGGCGACGGCGCGCTCCAGGTGCTCGGCGCGGCAGTCGTAGTCCATCATCACGTAGCTGCGGGCCACCAGGACGCCCTGGAGGCGGCGCAGGAACTGCTGCACCTTGGGCGACTCGGAGTCCGCGCCGGTGCGGCGGATGACGATCGCCTCGGAGGTCATGATCGGCTCGCCGATGACCTCCAGGCCCGCGTTGCGCAGGGACGTACCGGTCTCGACCACGTCCGCGATGATCTGGGCGACGCCCAGTTCGATCGCGGTCTCGACCGCGCCGTCCAGGTGGACGACGGAGGCGTCGACGCCGTTGTCCGCGAGGTGCTTGGCGACGATTCCCTCGTAGGAGGTGGCGACGGTCATGCCGCCGAACTCCGCGACCCCGTCGGCCGTACCGGGCCTGGTGGCGTAGCGGAACGTGGAGCGGGCGAAGCCGAGCGGCAGGATCTCCTCCGCGCTCGCGCCGGAGTCCAGCAGCAGGTCCCGGCCGGTGATGCCGATGTCGAGCCGGCCCGAGCTGACGTAGATCGCGATGTCGCGGGGGCGGAGGTAGAAGAACTCGACCGCGTTCTCCGGGTCGACCAGGACCAGTTCCTTGGACTCCTTGCGCTGCTGGTAGCCGGCCTCATGGAGCATCGCCGACGCAGGTCCGGAGAGGGAGCCTTTGTTGGGGATGGCGATGCGCAGCATGGGGTCCGATTCCTTTGTGCGGAGGGGCGGGTGGTACGGGGCCTGGTGATCCGGTCGGGGGCGTGCGGCGGTACGGCTCAGAGATGGGCGTACACGTCGTCGAGGGAGATGCCGCGCGCCACCATCATCACCTGGACGTGGTAGAGGAGTTGGGAGATCTCCTCGGCGGCGGCCTCCTTGCCCTCGTACTCCGCGGCCATCCACACCTCGGCCGCCTCTTCGACGACCTTCTTCCCGATGGCGTGCACGCCTTTTTCCACCAGCTCGGCGGTGCGTGAGGTGGCGGGGTCGCCGTTGGCGGCCTTCTGCTGGAGCTCGGTGAACAGCTCCTCGAACGTCTTCTTCGACATGGTGGCGCCCACTTTACGCGGCCCGTCCCGTCTCTCAACGCCAGGGTTCGGCCACAGTTCGGAGGACGGTCGCGGTGGCGACGGCGGCCGTCACCGCCTCGTGGCCCTTGTCCTCGTTCGACTCCGGGAGGCCCGCCCGGTCGAGGGCCTGGTCCTCGGTGTCGCAGGTCAGCACCCCGAATCCGATGGGGACGCCGGTGTCGATGGAGACCTGGGTGAGGCCCTGCGTGACGCCCTGGCACACGTACTCGAAGTGGGGGGTGCCGCCCCGGATGACGACGCCGAGCGCGACCACGGCGTCGTAGCCGCGGTCCGCCAGGACCTTGGCCACGACGGGCAGTTCGAAGCTGCCGGGCACGCGCAGCAGGGTCGGCTCGTCGATGCCCAGTTCCCGCAGGGCGCGCAGGGCGCCGTCGACCAGTCCGTCCATGACCTTCTGGTGCCACTGCGCCGCGATCACGGCGACCCTGAGGTCACCGCAGTTCTTCACACTCAGTTCGGGTGCGCCCTTGCCGCTCACGTCTCTCCTCGAAGCTCGTTCTGTGCCTGGTCACGGGTGGACGCAGGGGTCGTACGCGTACGTGTCCTACTGGTTGCCGCAGGCGGACACGGCCACGGCCGGATCCAGCCACGGCAGGTCGTGCCCCATCCGGTCCCGCTTGGTGCGCAGGTAGCGGAGGTTGTGCTCGCCGGCCTGGACGGGCATCGGCTCGCGGCCGGTGACGGTGAGCCCGTGTCGTACCAGCGCCGACGTCTTGTCGGGGTTGTTGGTCATCAGCCGCAGGCTGCGCACGCCGAGGTCGTCCAGGATCCGCGCGCCGGCCGCGTAGTCCCGCGCGTCGGCGGGCAGGCCCAGTTCGAGGTTGGCGTCGAGAGTGTCCCGGCCGCGCTCCTGGAGTTCGTACGCGCGCAGCTTGGACAGCAGGCCGATCCCCCGGCCCTCGTGGCCGCGCAGGTAGACCACGACTCCGCGTCCCGCCTCGGTGATCCGGTCCATGGAGGCCTGGAGCTGGGGGCCGCAGTCGCAGCGCAGCGAGCCGAAGATGTCGCCGGTGAGGCACTCGGAGTGGACGCGCACGAGCACGTCCTCGCCGTCGCCGATCTCGCCGTGGACGAGGGCGAGGTGCTCGACGCCGTCGGCGACCGAGCGGTAGCCGTACGCCGTGAAGTCGCCGGAGGCGGTGGGCAGATGGACCTTCGCCTCGCGGCGGACGGCCGGCTCGGTCGTACGGCGGTACGCGATCAGGTCCTCGATGGAGATGATCGTCAGGCCGTGCTTGCGGGCGAACGGCACGAGGTCGGGCAGGCGCAGCATCACGCCGTCCTCGCCCGCGATCTCCACGATGGCCCCGGCGGGGCGCAGTCCGGCCAGCCGGGCCAGGTCGACGGCGGCCTCGGTGTGACCGTTGCGTACCAGCACCCCGCCTTCCTTGGCGCGCAGCGGGAAGACGTGTCCGGGCCGTACGAAGTCGGCGGGGCCCGCCGTGCCGCCCGCGAGCAGCTGGAGCGTGGTGGCCCGGTCGGCGGCGGAGATGCCGGTGGTGACGCCGTGGGCGGGGCCCGCGTCCACGGAGACGGTGAACGCGGTGCCCATCGACTCGGTGTTGTGGTCCACCATCTGCGGCAGGGCGAGCCGGTCCAGTTCGTCCCCCTCCATGGGGGCGCAGATCAGGCCGCGGCACTCGCTCATCATGAAGGCGATGATCTCCGGGGTGGCCTTCTCGGCCGCGATGACGAGGTCGCCCTCGTTCTCCCGGTCCTCGTCGTCCACGACGACGACGGGCCGTCCGGCGGCGATGTCGCGGATGGCCTGTTCCACCGGGTCGAGGGCGAAGTCCTCGGCGTTGTCGGTGGAGTACCAGGTGGGCAGTGCGGTGGTGGTCATGCTGCTGCTCCTTCCAGAGAGACGGCGCCGGCCCTGGAGCGCAGCCACCAGTCGCGCATCCCCCACAGGACGAGGGCGAGGTAGATCACGTAGACGAGACCGGAGAAGGCGAGCCCGCTGCTGAACGCGAGGGGGACGCCGACGAGGTCGACCAGGAGCCAGGCGAACCAGAACTCCACCAGGCCGCGCGCCTGCGCGATCATCGCGGCGAGCGTGCCCACGAAGATGTACGCGTCGGGCCACGGGTTCCAGGAGAGGTCGGGGAAGGCGGTGAAGAGGCCGCCGACGGCGAGCGTGCCCAGGGCGGTGCCGCCGAGCAGGGCGGCGCGCTCCCGCCAGGTGGCGAAACGGACGGCGACGGTGCCGTCCTGCGCCTGCCGCCGGCCGCGCTGCCACAGCCGCCAGCCCCACAACGCCACACCGATGACGAGGAGTTGTTTGCCGACTCCGCCGCTGAGGTCCGCGGAGGCGTAGGCGCCGACCAGGATGACGCCGGACAGGAACTGGGCGGGCCAGGTCCAGATCGAGCGCCGCCAGCCGAGCGCGAGCGCGCCCAGGCCGATGGTGTTGCCGATCATGTCGGACCACAGGATGTGCTGCCCGACGGCGGTGAAGGCCTCGCCGTTCAGCCAGGTCAGGGCGCTCACTGGACGGGCTCCCCGGATCGGGCGCCGAGCAGGCGCTCCACGTACTTCGCGATGACGTCGACCTCGAGGTTGACCGGGTCGCCGGGTCCCTTGTGGCCGAGGGTGGTCAGCGCGAGGGTGGTGGGGATGAGGCTGATGGTGAAGTAGTCGGGTCCCGCGTCCACGACCGTGAGGCTGACGCCGTCCACGGTGATGGAGCCCTTCTCCACGACGTACTTGGTGAGGTGCGCGGGGAGCGCGACCTTGACGATCTCCCAGTGCTCGGAGACCTCGCGTGCGACGACCGTGCCGGTGCCGTCGACATGGCCCTGGACGATGTGCCCGCCGAGCCGGCCGCCGACAGCCATGGGGCGTTCGAGGTTCACCGGGGAGCCGACGGCGAGCGCGCCGAGGCTGGAGCGGTCGAGGGTCTCGGCCATCACGTCGGCGGTGAACGCGCCCCCGTCCAGGTCGACCACGGTCAGACAGACACCGTTCACGGCGATGGAGTCGCCGTGCTTGGCGCCGTCGGTGACGACGGGGCCGCGCAGCGTGAAGCGGGAGGCGTCGCCGAGATTCTCGACGGCGGTGACCTCACCCAGTTCTTCGACGATTCCGGTGAACACTCAGTGCTCCTTCTTGGCGGTGCCCGGGGTGGCGGGCACGGGGGTGAAGGTGTCGGCGACGGCACTGTCGTGGACGGTGGTGTCTGGGACGGCGGCGTCTGGGACGGTGCGGTCGGGGACGGCGGTGACGCGCAGGTCCGCGCCGATCCGTGTGCTCTCCGTCATGCGGAGTCGCAACGCCCGCGCGAGCGTGGTGATTCCGGCGTCCCCGAGGGCGGTGGGTCCGGCGCCCAGGAGGACCGGGGCCAGGTAGCCGACAACTTTGTCGACGGCGCCCGCGGCGACGAACGAACCGGCCAGCGCCGGGCCGCCTTCGAGGAGGACGGAGCGGACCCCGCGTTCGTGCAGCGCGGCAAGCAGGGCGGGGATGTCGAGACCGCGGGCGGCGCGGGGCAGCCGTACGACGTCCTTGAGGTGCCCCCGCCCGCCCAGGTCGGCGTCCTCGGCGACGGCGATCAGGGTGGGCGCGGCGGAATCCACGATCCGCGCGCCCGGTCGTACGGCGGTGGCCTCGGTGTCGACCACGACACGCAGCGGCTGTACGGCGCCCTCGATGCCCCGGACCGCGAGGTGCGGGTCGTCGGTGCGGGCGGTGCCCGAGCCGACCACGACGGCGTCGGCCTCGGCGCGCAGCCGGTGGACGTCGGCGCGGGCCTCGGGGGAGGTGATCCAGCGGCTGGTGGAGTCTGCGGCGGCGATGCGGCCGTCGAGGGTGGCCGCGTACTTCCACAGGACGTGGGGGCGGCCGAGCCGTACGGAGGTCAGCCAGGCGGTGTTGCCCGCCTCGGTCTCCTCCTCGAGCAGCCCCCGCTCGACCGTGACCCCGGCCGCGCGCAGGGTGCCGGCGCCTCCCCCGGCCCGGGGGTCGGGGTCGGCGACCGCGTACAGGACCCGGGCGACGCCCGCGTCGACGAGTGCCTGGGAGCAGGGGCCCGTACGGCCGGTGTGGTCGCAGGGTTCGAGGGTGACGTACGCCGTGCCGCCCCGGGCGCGCTCACCTGCCGCGCGCAGGGCGTGGATCTCGGCGTGCGGGCCGCCGGCCCGCCGGTGGAACCCCTCGCCCGCGAGCCGTCCCGAGGCGTCGAGAATCACGCATCCGACGACCGGGTTCGGGCTGGTGGAGCCGAGTCCGAGGGCGGCGAGCGTGATCGCGCGACGCATCGCGTCCGCGTCGGTCACCGCTTCGGCTTCCGTTGCCACCGGGTCCTCCTGCCTCTGGGGCACGGACTCCGGGGCCTGTCGATGACGACAGAGAAAACGGAACACATTCGGGGGCGCCAGGGCCGGCGAACCGGCTCGTCCGAGGACGAACCGCCGACGGCGGCATACCCGATCATGGCCCGCCGCGCACTGCCTCCCATCCGGACTTTCACCGTCGGTCCAGGAATCTCACCTGGTCAACCGGCCGCTGGCTGCGGACGGGTCGCGGACTATAACCGCCGGTTCGGAATTACACCGACCCCGGAGTGCGCTGCTTCTGGTACAGAAACAGTGTGCCACGCCTGATCGTCGGCCAACCGGGTGACCTCTGTGTGCTGGCTCACAGACGGTCAGCGCATGGTCACCGATCGGCCAGGGCAGGACTGTCGGTTCGGCCGACGCGGGGTCGCCGTGTTGTCGGCGGATCGGGTCGGCCATCGGTCGGCGGGGGGCGGCGCGCAGTCGGCGGACATGCCGGTGATCGGCACGCGGGCCGATCGGCGCGTTGTCGGCGCATCGGGTCGGCCATC
>NZ_WWJY01000070.1 GCF_009865405.1 Streptomyces sp. SID3212
TCCACGGACGCCTCCAGGAACACCACGTCCGCCCCGGGCTCGGCGTCCCACCACAGGTCGGCCTCCAGGACGGCCGGTCCGCCGGCGAGCCGCAGCGGCGGCAGGGTGAGCGTGGCCGGGGCCCCCACGTCCGCCGGATCGCGGAACCACGCCGTACGGCCCCGACGGGACCTGACCGGCACCGCGCGCGCCAGCAGGTTCGCCGCCGCGACCCTGGGGGCGCTCCCGGAACGCCAACCGCGCACGGGATGCACGGCGTTGCTGAGGAGGACGAGGAACGAGTCGGTCGTCGGGTCGAGGACCAGGCTCGTACCGGTGAAGCCGGTGTGCCCCGCCGAGCCGGGGGTGGCCAGGGCGCCCATGTACCAGTGCTGGTGGAGCTCGAACCCCAGACCGTGGGCGTGCCCCGGGAACGCCGCGTTGAAGTCCGTGAACATCAGTCGCACCGACTCGGGCCGCAGGATCCGGGCCCGCCCGTACGCGCCGCCGTTGAGGAGCGTACGGGCGAGGATCGCCAGGTCCCAGGCGCGCGAGAAGACCCCGGCGTGCCCCGCGACCCCGCCGAGGCTGTACGCGTTCTCGTCGTGGACCTCGCCCCGGACCAGCCCCCGGTCGAGCCCCGACCACGGCGGACGGGAGTCCTCCGTGGCGGCGATCTCCGGCTTCCACGAGGCGGGCGGGTTGTAGCGCGTGCGGCGCATCCCGAGCGGAGCGGTGATCTCGTCGTGGAGCAGGACATCCAGCGTGCGAGCGGTGATCCTCTCCAGGATCAGCTGGAGCGTGATCAGGTTGAGGTCCGAGTACAGGTAGCCGCCGCCCGGCGGATGCGCCGGGGACTCGTTCCACAGGATCCGGAGCTTTCCCTCCCGCGTCGGCGCCCCGTACAGCGGGACCCACGCGCGCAGCCCGGAGGTGTGCGTCAGCAGCTGACCCACCGTGATGTCCGCCTTGCCCCCGGCCCCGAACTCCGGCAGATACGCGGCCACCCGCGCGTCCAGGTCCAGTTCCCCGCTCTCGATCCGCCGGACCGCCAGGATCGCGGTGAACAGCTTCGACACGGACGCGAGGTCGTAGACCGTGTCCCCGGCCGTCGCGATCCGCTGATCCGCCGGGAACTCCACCCCGGTGGCGGTCCTCTCGTCGTACGCCCGGTAGCGCACCGCCGTCCCGAGCGCCCGGTGCAGCGCCACCGTCCCGCCGCGCCCGGCGAGGACGACGGCGCCCGCGTACCAGGGATGGACGGGCGAGGGGCCGAGGAACGCGGTCGCCTCCGCGACCAGCCGTTCCAGCGGCGCCGCGAGCAGCCCGGCCCGCGCCGGGGAACCGTGCCGCAGGGTGGTCCGCCGCCGTAGCCGGGGCGGGACGGCGTCCCCGGCACCCCCAGCGTCCTCCGCCATCCGGCAGCCTCCTTCAGCCTCCCCGGGAGGCTCCGTCAGCCTCCCGGGAGGAAGGCGGCAGTGAGGCAATGAAACCCCCGCGTGGCGTACGGCGCAGCCCGCCGCGCGGTCCCCCGCCACCTCTGGCAGCGTGACGCGCATGAGGACAGGCACCGGCATCCGGGCACTGACGTCCCGGTGGACCGTGGTGGTGCCGCTGATCGCGGTGGTCGCCCTGGTGTTCAGCTGGGGACGCCACGTGCCGCCGTACGCGGTCGGGCTGATCGCCCTCTGCCTCGCCGGAGCCGTACTCGCCGCCGTCCATCACGCCGAGGTGGTGGCCCACCGCGTCGGTGAGCCGTTCGGCTCGCTCGTCCTCGCCGTCGCGGTGACGATCATCGAGGTGGCGCTGATCGTCACCCTGATGATCGACGGAGGCCCCAAGACCGCCACGCTCGCCCGGGACACCGTCTTCGCCGCCGTCATGATCACCTGCAACGGCATTCTCGGCCTCTGCCTGCTCGTGGGGGCGCTGCGCAGCAGGACCGCCGTGTTCAACGCGCAGGGCACCGGCGCCGCGCTCGCCACCGTCGCGACCCTGGCGACGCTCACCCTGGTCTTCCCGACCTTCACCACGAGCCGCCCGGGTCCCCAGTTCTCCACCGAGCAGCTGGCCTTCGCGGCGGTCGCCTCCCTGCTCCTGTACGGGCTGTTCGTCGCCGTACAGACCGTGCGTCACCGCGACTACTTCCTGCCCGTCACCCAGGAGGGTGAGCTCAAGGAGGAGGACACGCACGCGCCGCTGCCCACGCGCCGTGAGACCACCGTGAGCCTGGTGCTGCTCCTCGTGGCGCTGATCGCCGTCGTCGGGGACGCGAAGGCCGTCTCGCCCACCGTCGAGTCCGGGGTGGAGTCGGCCGGGCTGCCGCACGCCGTCGTCGGGGTCGTGATCGCCCTGCTGGTGCTGCTGCCGGAGACCATCGCCGCCGTACGGGCCGCACGCCACGAGCGCGTCCAGACCAGCCTCAACCTGGCGCTCGGATCCGCGATGGCGAGCATCGGGCTGACCGTCCCCGCGATCGCCTTCGCCACGATCTGGCTGGACGGGCCGCTGGTGCTCGGGCTCAACGCCGTCCACATGGTCCTGCTCGCCCTGACCGTCGTGGTCGGCGCGCTGACCGTGGCACCCGGCCGGGCCACGCTGCTCCAGGGCGGGGTGCACCTGGGTATCTTCGCCGCGTTCGTGTTCCTGGCCATCAGCCCGTGAGGCCGGGAACGGCCCCGGCGTACCCGCCCGGCACCCCTGCTCAGTCCCGCAGATCCACGATCCGCTTGATCTTCCCCACCGAACGCTCCAGCGTCTCCGGATCCACGATCTCCACCGTCACCGACACCCCGATGCCGTCCTTGACGGCCGCCGCGATCGCCCGCGCCGCGTCCTCCCGGACCTCGGGACCGGCCGGGGCGCGCGCCTCGGCCCGTACCGTCAGCGCGTCCATCCGCCCTTCGCGCGTCAGCCGCAGCTGGAAGTGCGGGGCGACCCCCGGCGTACGGAGCACGATCTCCTCGATCTGGGTGGGAAAGAGGTTCACCCCGCGCAGGATCACCATGTCGTCCGTCCGGCCCGTGACCTTCTCCATCCGGCGGAAGGTCCGCGCCGTCCCGGGCAGCAGCCGGGTGAGATCGCGCGTCCGGTAGCGGACGACCGGCATCGCCTCCTTCGTGAGCGACGTGAAGACCAGCTCGCCCTCCTCGCCGTCCGGCAGCACCTCACCGGTGAACGGGTCCACGACCTCCGGGTAGAAGTGGTCCTCCGAGATGTGCAGGCCGTCCTTCGTCTCCACACATTCGAAGGACACGCCGGGACCCATCACCTCGGACAGGCCATAGATGTCGACCGCGTCGATCGCGAACCGCTCCTCGATCTCCCGCCGCATCTCCTCCGTCCACGGCTCGGCGCCGAAGATGCCCACCCGCAGGGAGGTCGTCCGGGGATCGACGCCCTGGCGCTCGAACTCGTCGAGCAGCGTCAGCATGTACGAGGGGGTCACCATGATGATCTCGGGCTCGAAGTCCTGGATCAGCCGGACCTGGCGGGCGGTCATGCCGCCGGACGCGGGAACGACCGTACAACCGAGCCGCTCGGCGCCGTAGTGCGCCCCGAGGCCGCCGGTGAACAGCCCGTATCCGTACGCCACGTGGACCGTGTGCCCGGGGCGCCCGCCGGCCGCCCGGATCGCGCGGGCGACCAGGTCCGCCCAGGTGTCCAGGTCCTTCTCGGTGTACCCGACGACGGTGGGCCGTCCCGTGGTGCCGCTGGAGGCGTGGATCCGCCGTACCCCGGACCGCTCGACGGCGAACATCCCGAAGGGGTAGTTGTCCCGCAGATCGGCCTTGGCGGTGAAGGGGAAGCGGGCCAGATCAGCGAGCGAGCGACAGTCCTCCGGCCGCAGGCCCGCCTTGTCGAAGGCCTGCCGGTAGAAGGGGACGTGGTCGTACGCGTGCCGCAGGGTGGCCCGCAGGCGCGCCAGCTGGAGTACGGCCAGCTCCTCGCGGCCGAGCTGTTCCGCCGCGTCCAGCAGAGGTGTCATGGCGTTGTTCTCCCCGGTCGAGATCCGGACGGCCGATCGTCCGGTGGACGACCGATCATTCGGTCGATCGGTCCCGGAGCCAGTAATCCAGGACCGCTCCCGGCCGTCAAGGGGGGTGTTCACCCGGCGCGGAACGCCGTTGGCACGATCGGCGGGGGACCGGGAGGATCGGACCATGCCCACCTTCAGCGCGTACGACGGGACGGAACTCGCCTACCACCTGGTGGGGGAGGGAGAGCCGCTGGTGTGCCTGCCCGGCGGCCCCATGCGGGCGTCGGAGTACCTGGGCGACCTGGGAGGACTCGCGGCGTACCGGCGGCTGGTCCTGCTCGACCTGCGGGGCACCGGCGGCTCCGCGGTCCCGGCGGACCACGCCACGTACCGCTGCGACCGGCAGGTCGACGACGTCGAGGCGCTCCGCGCCCACCTGGGCCTGGAGCGGATGGACCTGCTCGGCCACTCGGCGTCCGGGAGCCTGGCCGCGCTCTACGCGGCGCGCCACCCGGAGCGGGTGCGCTCCCTCACCCTGGTGGCGCCCGTCGTCCCGGCGGCCGGGATCGGGCCGACGGGGGAGGATCAGCGGGAGGCGATGGCGCTGCGCTCCGCCGAGCCCTGGTACGAGGCGGCCTTCGCGGCCTCCGAGGAGATCGCGGCCGGCCGGGGGACGCCCGGGGCATGGGCGGCGGTCACGCCCTTCAACTACGGACGCTGGGACGACGCGGCACGGGCCTTCTCCGCCGCCTCGGACGGCCAGATCAACCCGGAGGCCGCCGCGCTGTACTCCGCGGCGGGCGCGTTCGACCCGGCCGCGACCCGGGCCGCGCTGCGCACGCTGGACGTACCGGTGCTGGTGCTGGCGGGCGAGCTGGACGGCGGTCCGCGCCCGGAGCGGGCGCGCGAGCTGGTGGAACTGTTCCCGGACGCTCGGGAGGCGGTGGTCCGGGGCGCGGCGCACTTCCCCTGGGTGGACGAACCGGGCGCGTTCGTCCGTACGGTGGCGGCGTTCCTGGACCCGGAGGTGCGCGGCGTCGACGTGGACGGGGTACGGATCGCCTACCGCACGTGGGGCGAGCCGGACGCGCCGCCGGTGGTGCTCCTGCACGGCCGGTGCGGAAACAGCCTGGACTGGACGGAGATCGCCGGGGAGCTCGCGCGCGACCGGTGGGTCGTCGCCCCGGACCTCAGCGGGCACGGCCTGAGCGACTGGCCGGGCGGGTACGGGCTGGTGCGCTACCGCGACGAACTGCGCGGCTTCCTGACCGCGCTCGGGCTGACCGGGGTGGACGTCGTCGCCCACTCGATGGGCGGCTTCGCGGCGTACCTGCTGGCGCAGGAGGCGCCGGACCTGTTCGGCCGGCTCGTCCTGGAGGAGAGCCCGCCGCTCCTCCCGCTGGACCCGCCGCGCCCGCCGGCCGTACGGGAGGAGGGCGAACTCGACTACGACTGGCCGCTCGTGCCCGCCGTGGACGCGGAGCTGAACGCACCGGACCCGGCATGGCGGGAGGGGCTCGGCCGGATCACCGCGCCGACGCTGGTGATCGCGGGCGGCCCCGACAGCCATGTCGCGCAGGAGAAGTTCAGGTGGCTGGCGGAACGGGTGCCGGGGGCCCGGCTGGTCACGATCGACGCGGGGCACCTGGTCCACCGCACCCGCCCGGCCGAATTCCTGGCGGCGCTGCGGGAGTTCGGCATCTGAGCGGGTCCGTGCGATCGAGGGCCGCGGTCCGGGTGCCGTGCCGTCGCGGCCTGTCCGGGACCGGCGGCGGTCGATAGTCTGGCCCGGGACGACGCAGCGGGAGGAGCAGGACGTGGCCGAAAGCACCACCACCCATCAGCCGCTCACGGGCTGGAACAAGCCGGAGCTGGACCTGAGCAACGCGGACTGGCGGTCGGGCAGCCAGGGCAGGGGTGATGTCCAGATCGCCTTCGTCGAGGGCTTCATCGCGATGCGCAACAGCGGCAAGCCGGAAAGCCCTTCGCTCATTTTCAGCCCCGCGGAATGGCGGGCCTTCGTGATCAACGCACGCGAGGGGGAGTTCGACCTCACCTGACAGGGTGCGGTACGGAGGAGGAGACCCCGGGAGCGGGCGCGGCGCCCCGCCCCCGCGGTCCACACCACCAACCCCGTCCGCACCACCCGCCCCACCGGTTCGATGCGGCCGGAACGCGCCCTCCTGAGCCCTCCCGGAGAACGCTCTCCAAGGCTCTCTCGCTGTTCCCACCCGGCTCCGCCGGGGTGCCGTGAACCCGTACCATGGTGGGATGTCCTTTCTCCGCCGCCGCAGCGCCGCCACACCCGCGGGCCCGGACTTCGATGTCCTGGCCATGGATCCGGGTGACTGGCCCGGAAACCTCGGGGCCGGTCTGCTGCCCGCCCCCGACGGCAGCTGCCAGGGTGTCTTCCTGCGCTACGACCTGTTCGGTGGCCGAGGCCCCGCGATGATCATCGGCAACCTCCCCGAGGGCTCCCCGGCCCGGGAGCTGCTCGACGGCCAGATCCCGTTCGAGGTGGCCCAGCTGCTGCTGGCGCTGGAGAACGAGGAGCCGGTCGAGGTCGTCGGCGTCGAGGACATGCCGGTCATGCAGGGCGACAACCTCATGATCGTGCGCCGCCTCAAGCTCTCCGAAAGCCGCATCTCCTGCGTGCAGTTCGACCGGAGCGACAACGTCCTCGTGACGATCGCCAGCTGGGACCGGCCGATCACCGACGATCTCTACGCGCTGCTCAAGCCGCTTCCCGCGGAGCTCTTCCAGCAGGGCTGAGCACTGCCCCGCGCCCTCGGGCGCCCTCCTCCGCGCCACTCCTTCCCGCGCCCGCCGTTATCAGCTCCGCCCCGCACGCGGAGCTGATTTGTCATGTCTATTGCCAAATCAGTCATCGGACTTTTACCGTGCTGGCCATGACTCCAGGGATGAGCCGCAGAACCACCATCAAGTCCGCACTGGGAGCAACGGGCGCTATCGCACTGGGAGTTCCGGCAATGGCCGGAACCGCAGCCGCCGCCGACCCCTCCGATGATTTGACGCTCTGGTACCAGACCCCCGCCGCCGACTGGGAGCGGGAATCCCTGCCCATCGGCAGCGGAGCCCTCGGCGCGAGTGTGTTCGGGACACTCGCCACCGAGCGGCTCACGTTCAACGAGAAGACGCTGTGGACCGGCGGTCCCGGCGCCGCCGGCGGCTACGACCACGGCAACTGGACCGCGCCCAGGCCGGGCGTCCTCGCCTCCGTCCAGCAGCGTCTGGACACCGAGGGCAGACTCACCCCCGAAGCCGTCGTCGCCGAACTGGGCCAGCCGAAGCACGGCTTCGGCTCCTACCAGGTCTTCGGCGACCTGGAATTCGCGGTGCCCGGCGCACCGGCCGCCCCCGACGCCTCGTACCGGCGCTCCCTCGACCTCTCCACCGCCCTCGCCGCCGTCTCGTACACCCACCAAGGCGTCGCGTACACACGGGAGTTCTTCGCCTCCTACCCCGGCAAGGTCATCGCGGGACGGTTCACCGCGGACCAGCCGGGCAAGATCGCCTTCACCCTCCGCTACACCTCGCCGCGCCAGGACTTCACCGCCACCGCGAGCGGCGACCGGCTGACGGTGAAGGGCGCGCTCCAGGACAACGGGCTGCGCTTCGAAGCACAGATACGGGTACGGACCGAAGGCGGCAGCGTCCGGGCCGGGACGGACGGCACCCTCACCGTCACCGGCGCCACCAGGGCGTGGTTCGTCCTCGCCGCCGGCACCGACTACGCCGACACCTACCCGCGCTACCGGGGGAGCGACCCGCACGCCGCCGTCACCGGCTCCGTCGACGCGGCGGCCCGCCGCTCGTACACCGATCTGCGCACCCGCCATGTCGCCGACCACCGCGCGCTGTTCGACCGGGTCTCGCTCGACATCGGCCAGGAACTCCCCGACCTGCCCACCGACCGGCTGCTGGCCGGCTACACCGGCGGGACGACCCCCGCAGACAGGGCGCTCGAAGCGCTCTTCTTCCAGTACGGGCGCTATCTGCTGATCGCCTCCTCCCGCGCGGGCTCCCTGCCCGCGAACCTCCAGGGCGTGTGGAACAACGTGACCAACCCGCCCTGGTCGGCGGACTACCACGTCAACATCAACCTCCAGATGAACTACTGGCTGGCCGAGGTCACCAACCTCGCCGAGACCACCGCCCCGTACGACCGGTACGTCGAGTCCATGCGCGCCCCCGGCCGCCGCAGCGCCCAGGAGATCTTCGGGTCGGGCGGCTGGGTCGTGCAGAACGAGACCAATCCGTACGGCTTCACGGGCGTCCACAACTGGGCCACGTCCTTCTGGTTCCCGGAGGCCGCCGCCTGGCTCACCCAGCAGCTGTACGACCACTACCGCTTCAACGGCTCCACCGAGTACCTGCGCACCACCGCCTACCCGGTGATGAAGGAGGCGGCGGAGTTCTGGCTCGCCAACCTCCGTACGGACCCCCGGGACGGCACGCTGGTCGTCACCCCCAGCTACTCGCCGGAACAGGGCGACTTCACGGCGGGCGCCGCCATGTCCCAGCAGATCGTCCACGACCTGCTCACCAACACGCTGGAGGCCGCCAGGACCCTCGGCGACGCCCCCGCCTTCCGCACCCGGCTCCAGGACACGCTCGCGCAGCTCGACCCCGGGCTGCGCGTCGGCTCCTGGGGGCAGCTCCAGGAGTGGAAGGCCGACCTGGACAGCCCCACCAACGACCACCGCCACGTCTCGCACCTCTTCGCGCTGCACCCCGGCCGGCAGATCCAGGCCGGCAGCGAGTGGGCCGAGGCCGCCAAGGTCTCCCTGACCGCGCGCGGCGACGGCGGGACCGGCTGGTCCAAGGCATGGAAGATCAACTTCTGGGCGCGTCTGCGGGACGGGAACCACGCCCACAAGATGCTCTCCGAGCAGCTCAAGAGCTCCACCCTGCCCAACCTCTGGGACACCCATCCGCCGTTCCAGATCGACGGCAACTTCGGTGCCACCTCGGGGATCGCCGAGATGCTCGTACAGAGCCAGCACGGGCCGATCGAGATCCTGCCCGCCCTTCCCGCGTCCTGGCAGGACGGCAGTGTCACCGGCCTGCGGGCCCGCGGCGGCGCCACGCTCGACCTCGTCTGGGCCGGAGGCCGGGCCACCCGCGTCACGCTGCGCGCGAGCCGTACGGGAGACCTGACCGTACGCAGCACGCTGCTGCCGGGCGGCGAGCGCAGGTTCCGGGCGACGGCGGGCAGGACGTACGTCTTCCACGCCTGACGCCTGACGCCTGACGCCTGACGCCTGACGCCCGGCTCCACCCGTCCCCGCTCCACCCGTCCCCGCTCCATCCTGTCCCCGGCCGCCGCGCGTGGCCGGGGACAGGCGGGCGGGGCCACAGCCGCCGACCTGCGGGACGCCGCTCCCGCGCGCAAAATGGATGGACGTATGGGGGCCTGCGCACCGGCCGGCCGTCCGCCCGCTGCCGGACCTTCATCGAGCGAAGGGACAGCATGGACAACAACGCTCTGACGCCCGACGTCCTGCGGGAACTGCGCACCCCACGCCCCTATCCCGCGGTGTCCCTGACGATGCCCACGCACCGCCACGACCCCTACCACGACCAGGACACGGTACGGCTGCGCAACCTCCTCGCCGAGGCGTGGCGCAGGCTGGAGGCCGAGCCGGGTCTCGACCGGGCGGGCAAGGCCGCCGTCAAGAGCCGGATCGGCCGGGCCGTCGCCGAGGTGGACCTGCGGCAGACGCTCGACGGGCTGCTGATCCTCGCCGACACCCTGGACTACCGGATCTGGTACCTGCCCCGCGAGGTCCCCGAGCAGGTCGTCCTCGGCGACACCTACCTCACCCGGAACCTGGTGGCCGCGACCGCCCAGTCACGCCCGTACTGGGCGCTGAGCGTCGCCGCCGACCGCGCGACGCTCTGGGACGGGTCCGGAGACACGCTCCACGAGCACCGCGACGACGGATTCCCGATGACCCCGTCCGAGGACACCTGGGACCCCGAGCGCGAGGAGCGCGTCGGCGACCCGGGCGCCTTCCGTGACGAGGAGATCCGGCAGTTCCTGCGGTCGGCCGACCGGGCCATGGGGTCGGTGCTGGCCCGCCACCCCCGGCCGCTGTACGTCGTCGGCCTCGCGCCCGCCCTCGCCCTGCTGGAGGACGCGGGCGGCGCCACGCACTGCGCGGTCGGCCGGCTCGTCAAGGGCGGCCTGGCCGACGGGCCCGCGTCCCTCCTGCGGCAGGAGATCGAGCCGGTGAGGGCCGCGCACGACCGGCGGGAGCAGCGCGAGCTGTTCGACAAGCTGGACGCGGCCAAGGGACGCAGGACCTTCGCCGCGGGCCTCGACGAGGTCTGGGAGTCGGTACGGGAGAAGCGCGCCGAAGTGATCGCGGTGGAGGACCACTACCGCCAGTCCGTCCGGATCAGCGAGGGACATCTGGTGCCGGTGGAGGACCCCGACGGGCAGGGCCCCGGCGTGCGCGTCCAGGACGACATCGTCGACGAACTGGTCGAGTCGGCCCTCGACGGGGGCGCCGAGGTGGTGTTCCTGCCGGACGACGCGCTCGCCGGGCAGGACAGGATCGCCGCCGTCCTGCGCTACTGAGGCACGGCGGTCAAGGAAGGCGAAGGCACAAGGAGGACAGGGGACCGGGCGCCGTCGGACCCCCACAGGCTGACGGCGCCCGGCGTTTCTGTGGTCCGGCGGTCAGTGGCCCGACGGGCGTCCCGACGACCGCACGGTGACGTCGGACGCCTTCACATAGGCGATCCGGTGCCCGTACTGGATCTCGTAGTACTGCTCCTTGCCCCGCACCACCTGGTGACCCGCGGTGGCGAAGGTCGTCGCGTACAGGTACTCACCGGGCACCTTGTCACCCACCACGTACCGCTGTCCGCCGAGCACCTTGTACGGCAGCGGGGACACGGCCTGCACGGGGACCCCCGCCGGATACGCGGACGCCTCCGGGTAGGCGCGCCCGTACACCGGCACCTCCGCGAGACCGTCCTTCGGCGTCAGCACCGAGGCCTCGGCCCCCACCGCCGTCGGCCGCTTGCGGGGATTCTCGAACCACGCCTTCTGGCCGAGGTACCAGACCGCCGTCCAGTCGCCCTGACGCCCGGCGACCGCGAACTGCTGGCCCGTCGAGGCCCGCGCGCCGATGTCGTTCACCCCGGTCGTGGAGTCCTGGCCGCCGGGCCGCAGCCCGATGTCCTTCACCAGCGGCGCGTTCGCGTCCGGCGCCGTGCGCAGCCGTACCGCCCCCGAGCCGTGCGGCGCGCAGGCGTCACCTGCCGTCACACACCCGGTGTACGACGGCTGGTGGGCGGCGTAGTCGGGGCGGATCGTCACCACCCCCGCGTCCGCGCCCGCCGTCGCCTTGAACGGCTTGCCCAGCAGCTGGAAGTAGTGCGCCCAGTCCCAGTACGGACCGGGATCCGTGTGCATCCCCGGGACGGTCGCGGCCGTCGGCCCCGGAACGGTGTCGTGCCCCAGGATGTGCTGCCGGTCCAGCGGGATGTCGTACTTCTCCGCCAGGTACGCCACCAGCCGGGCCGACGTACGGTACATCGCCTCCGTGTACCAGGCGTCCGGCGCGATCAAGAAGCCCTCGTGCTCCAGGCCCACGGACTTGGCGTTCGTGTACCAGTTGCCCGCGTGCCAGGCGACGTCCTTCACCGGCACGTGCTGGGCGATGTGCCCGTCCGACGAGCGCAGTGTGTAGTGCCAGGACACGTACGTCGGGTCCTGCACCAGCTTGAGGGTGGTGTCCCAGGAGCCCTCGGTGTCGTGGATGACGATGGAGTCGACCGTCTGCGACGCGGGCCGGTCGGCCTTGTCGTGGTTGCCGTAGTCGCCCTCGCCGAACTCCGTGTACGGCGCCGGGATCCACTCGCAGGCGACCGTGCGCGGGCACTCCGTCCCGGCCGCCCCGGTCCTGCGCAGTCCGAGCGCCGGCAGCTGGGACGTGTCGGGCGCGACCGCGGGCACGGCGCGCAGCGCCACCCGCTGCCCGTTGTCCGTGGTGCGCCGCTCGCCGTCCCTGATCACCGCGAACACGTCGTTCGCGTACGTCGCGGCGGTCGCGGAGTCGTCCGCCCCGGAAAACTGCGCGACAGCCCCGTACCAGTCGCCAGGATCGCCGCCGAGCGGCCTGCCCAGCTCACGCTGGGCGGCGGCCAGCAGCGCCGCGCCCCCCTCGATGTTCGCGGCGGGGCTCTCCCGCAGCTCATTCGCGGGCCGCCCGGTGAGGCGGGCCGCCCGGTCC
>NZ_WWJY01000721.1 GCF_009865405.1 Streptomyces sp. SID3212
CCGGCATGCGCGCCGCCCTCGCCGGCCTCGGCGACCGCGACGCGGCCGACCGGTGCTGGGCCGAGGCGCGGGAGGCGTACGCCACCGGGCGCGTGACCGGCGCCGACGCGGCCACGGCAGCGACCTGGCGGTGGCGGAACGGCGACTTCCCCCGCCTGATCCACCTGGTCGGCCCGTCGGGCAGCGGGAAGAGCACCTTCGCCGCGCGGCTCCCCGGCGTCGACACCCACGTGTCCCTGGACGACCTCAGGCAGGCCCGCGGCTCCCGTGCCGACCAGCGGGCCAACGCGGACGTGCTCCGCGAGGGCCTGCGCCGGCTCGACACCGCGCTGGCGGCCGGCCGTACGACCGTGGTGTGGGACGCCACGTCCCTCAGCCGCCACCAGCGTTCCCTGGTGCGGGCCGTGGCGCGCCGCCGCGACGCCCTGATCACGCAGGTGGTCGTCCTCGTCGGGGAGGAGGAGCTGGTACGGCGCAACGCCACGCGCGCCCACCCGGTGCCCCCGGAGGTGCTCGCCGGACAGCTGCACCGGTTCGACCCGCCGTACCCCGGCGAGGCACACCGCACGTGGTACGTCGGGCAGACCGGGACCGTCGAGGACACCGACGGAGGCGCCACCGCCGACCACGCCCCCGCCGGAAGCGAGACGTGATGCGTACCAGCGACGAGATCTACCACCGGGTCCGCTGGGACCCCCGCTTCGACCCGGCCCGGTTCGTCCTGGGGATCAACCAGCGCGGCGCCGCCCCCAAACGCGTCCCGCTGCCCGCCTTCGTCCCCGGGGGTGACATCCCGTGGCACCGGGTGCTGTTCGTCGAGGCCGACGGGGAGGTGGTCTGGGACCGCGCCACCGGAGTGGACCGCATCGACGTGTCGGACGCCGGCCGGGCACGGGACCCACGCATCCTGCGCGCGCCGTTCTTCACGGCCGGTACACCGTACGAGTGGGACGCGGCGGCCGGGTGGCGTACCGCGGACCGCACGCCCGCCGCGCCCACCGTACGGACGGGCGCGGAACTGCGCGTACTGACCTGGAACACCCTGTGGGACCGGTACGACAGCGACCGCGTCGAAACCGCCCGCCGCAGGCCCCTGTTGCTCGCCGCGCTGGAGGAGTCCGACGCGGACATCATCGCGTTGCAGGAGGTGGAGGCCGGGCTGCTCGCTCTGCTGCTGCGGGCCCCCTGGGTCCGCGCCGGCTACACGCTCGGTACGGATCCACGCGGGAACGACGTGGACGGCACCGGTCTGCTGCTCTTCAGCCGACTGCCCGTACGCGAGGCGGGACGCCACCTGCTCGGCCCGCACAAAGCCGTCACCGCCGTCGTCGCGGAGACGGCCGGCGGCCCGCTCGTGGTCGCCACCACTCACCTGAGCAGCGACCACTCCGACAACGGCCCGGCACGACGGCAGGCCGAACTGGCCCGGCTCGCCACGGGACTTGCGGACCTCGGCGCCCCCCTGATCCTGCTCGGCGACTTCAACGACGGGCGTGACGGCCAGGAAGGACCGGCCGCCGCCCTCGGGCTGCGCGATTCCTGGACGGAGGTGTACGGGCCCGGCGACCGCACCCCGACCTTCGACCCGGGCGTCAACCCGCTGGCCAGGATCTCCTCACTGTCCGGCCGGGCGTCCCGGCTGGACCGGATCCTGCTGGGGGCGGGGGGACTTCGCGCGACCGGAGCCCGCCTGCGAGGCGACACACCGGGTCCCGGCGGGCTGTACATCTCGGACCACTACGGCGTGGAGGTGGAGCTGGACGTCGAGGTCGAGGTCGAGATAGGCCTGCCCCCGGACGGGACCGGACCCGCCGAAACCAGCTCCTCCCACCCGCTCGACCTCCCGCCCACCGCCCGCACGGCGGTGGCCTGGCTCCCGCCCGAGGAACTGTGGCCCGCGATCCAGGACATCAGACGGGAGCACGACCCGCAGATCCACCGCTGGCCGCCGCACGTCAATCTGGTCTTCGGCTTCGTCCCGGAGTCCGCGTTCGAGCGGGCCGTACCGCTCCTGTCCGAAGTGGCCGCCGCGACAGCGCCGTTCACCGCCCGGCTCCACGGAGTGCACACCTTCGGTCACCGGGAGGACGCCACGGTCTGGCTCGACCCGGCCGCCGAAGGACCCGCGCCCTGGGCCGACTTGCACGCCGCCCTGGAGCGCCGTTTTCCCGGCTGCCGGGGCCGCGCGGAGGGCTTCACCCCGCACCTCACCCTGGGCCGTACCCGCGATCCGCACCACCTCGCCGCGCTCTGCGCCGACCGCCTGGGCGCCGGTGTGTCGGCACAGGTGGACGAACTTGTCGTGCTCTCACGCCGGGGCGACGAGCCGATGCGCCCCCGGGCGACGATCGCGCTGGGAACGGGCGAAGTGCGCTGGCTGCCGGAACAGCCGCCCACCCCACCCCCTACATCCACCGCACCCGCCCCACCCCGAACAGAGGACCCCTCCACACAGATCGCGCAGCACCTCTCACGCGCCCTGCCCGACGGAATCGTGCACGTCGTCGGATCACGACGCATGGGCGGTGCCCACGCGGGAGCGGACCTCGACCTGGTCGCGGCCCTGCCGGGCGTCGTCGACATCGCGGATGTCCGGGCGCGGGTGGCGGCCGCGCTGCCGTACGCCACCCGCCTGCGGCAGGTGACGGGCGCCCGGGTGCCGGGCCTGCGGCTGAGCGTCGACGGCCTGGACGTCGACCTCGGCGTGGTCGCCACCGGATCGCTCGCGCCCGCCGAAGTCGTGCCCAGGCGTGCGGAGTTGGGCGAGGCGGCGGCGATCGCGCTGAGCGCGGTGAGCGACGCGGACGCCGTACGAGCGGCCGTCGGCCACCACCACACCGGCTTCGCCCTCCTGGCCGGGCAGGTCAAGGAGTGGGCGAAGGCGCGCGGCCTCGACTCCGCGCCGTTCGGTGGATTGCCGGGCCTGGCCTGGTCCGTGATGGCGGCCCGTACGACCCGCGAGGCCGGCGGCCTCCCCCACGCCGACCTGCTCAGGCGCTTCTTCGCGACCTGGGCCGCCTGGGACTGGCGCGACCAGGTCGTCCTCACCCCGACCAGCGCCACCACCCCGGCCCGGGTCCCGGCCCAACAGGTCCCCACCACCCCGGCCTACACCATCCCGGTCCAGATCCTGACCCCGACCGCCCCGGTCCGCCCGTGCACCGCACAAGTCGGCCCCGGCTTCCGCGACTTGCTGACCCAGGAGCTCTACCGGGCCTGGGACATCGTGGAGACCGCGGCGAGCACCGGCACCGACCCGCTGCCCCGGCTCCTGACTCCCCCACCCCTGCACCGCAGGCACGCCGCCTGGCTGGTCCTGACCGTACGGGCCCCGGACGCCGAGGAGTTCGAAGAGACCCGGGGCCGCTTCCGGGGCCGCATGCGCGCCCTGCTCACCGCCCTCGAAGAAACGGGCGCCCCCGATGCCCACGCCTGGCCCCGTCCCTTCGAGACGGGCCCGGCGTCAGCGACGTACGCGATAGGCCTCGGCCCCACACCCCCACCCGCGTCCCACCTCGCCAGGATCACCGCACGATGGAGCAGAGGCCTGCCCGGCGTAGAAGCCCACACCGCGGAAGGCGGCGCCCTGCCCACTCCGCGGCTGCGGCTGGACCCGGGCTGATTCCGGTTTGCCCACGTCACCTGGCGTCGGCGCGTCCGCGCGCTCTCGAAGCGTGCAGGTTGTGGACGTTCCCGCAGGTCTTCGTGGAGTGCCAGGCGCGTGAGCGGTTGGGCGAGGCGTCGTAGAAGCACGCGCCGCACTGGGTCGTCGCGCAGGTCTTGAGGCGGTTCCAGGTGCCCGCCGTACGGGCCAGCAGCATTTCCATCGCGACCAGAGCGCTCACCCCGTCGGCTCCGCCCTGCGACGGGGTGTACTCCACCTCGCCGTCCGCCGTGATGTCGAGCCGGACCTCGGAACCCATCCGGCGGAAGCCCCGCTCGCCCGGCGGCAGCGTCCCGGCGTTCTCCGCCGTGGCGCGCAGGCCGTGGCGCAGGGACTCGCGCAGCTCACGCAGCCCGCCGAGATCGCCCTCGCGGAGGTCGATCGCGGGGGCCCGGAGCCCGGACTCGGCCGACCAGCCCGCCACCGCCCGGTCGAGCCAGGCACGGGCCGCCGGCAGGTCGGTCAGCAGATCCAGGCCCGGCTGCCCCCGCCAGGCGTAGAGGGAGGTGTTCACCAGGTCCTGGACCAGCCGGAGGCCGGCGGGGGCCAGGGCGAGGTCGAAGCGCCCGGTCGTGCCACGGTCCCGTTGAGTGAGGGTGTCTTCCTCCTCGTACCTCATGACCTAATCGTAACTTTTTCGCGAACGTCGTGCGCGCCGCGATATTCAGTGAATTCCTTTGGCATTCACGAATGGCACGACCCGCGCCTCTCCCCCGCGATTTCCGCTTCTACGTTACGGGTTCTACGTTACGGGTGTTGTCGGCGTTTCCGGCGTTACGCGGGCCCGGCACCGCTCCCCCGCTCCGCCGCCACGATTCCGCGCACCGCCGGGGCGACCTCCTCCGCGAACTGCCGGATGACGTCCGGTGACTCCGCCCGATAGAGGAAGAACGCGCTGATTCCGTGGGACAGGGCGAGGTCCGCCAGCTGTTCCACCCACAGCCGCGGCGGCCCGTCCAGGAAACCGGAACCGGAACCCGAGCCCGATCCGGAATCCGGCGCGAACCGTCCCTCGATGTTGTACCCCCGCCTCACCTCCCCCGGCGAGCGCCCCGCCTCCAGCGCGGCCTCGTCGATGACCCGGTTCGCCGCCGGCAGGTGTTCCGGCGGCAGGAACGGCGAGCTGGGCACCCAGCCGTCCGCGACCGCGCCCACCAGACGGAGCATCCGCGGCTGGTACGCGCCCAGCCAGATGCCGAGGTCGTGCGCGGGACGCGGCCCCGGCTTCACCCCGGCCAACTGATAGTGCGCGCCCTCGAAGCTCACCGCGCTCTCCGAGGTCCACAGGGCGCGGATGATCCGTACGGCCTCCTCCAGCGCCTCGACCGACTCGCCGGCGTTCCGCCGGGGACCGCCCTCGGCGACGATCAGGTCCCACATCTGCTGGGCCCCCGTGGCGAGGCCCAGCTCGAAACGGCCGCCACTGAGGATGTCCAGCGTCGCGGCGGTGCGGGCGAGCGCGGTGGGCGGGCGCAGCGGGAGGTTCGCCATGTTGGGCATCACCGTGATGCGCTCCGTCCGGGCCACGACGGCAGCCAGCAGGGCCATCGTGTCGAGCCGTTCCGGCCAGTACGGATGATCCGAGAGCGTCACCACGTCGAGTCCGACGGCCTCCATCAGCTCGGCCAGGGCGAGGACGTCCTGCGGCCGGTCGGCGGGCGGTTCCAGCAGGGCCCCGAACATCAGGTCGTGACCGTGGTCGCCAGTCATCGCCGCACCCCCGTCCGCGGCGGCGTCGGCGTGCCGTACACCTTCACCGCGTGCCGCTCGAACGCCTGCGTCGCGAGATCCGCGAAGACCGGACGGACCTCCGGCGGCAGGCCGGCGACGATGTCCCTGACGGTGTCGGGATCGCCCTCGTACGCCATCATCCCGAAGATCAGCGCCATCTGTTCCGGTGCCAGATCGGCGCCGCCCTCGGCGACCATCTGCCCCCACTCGGCCGCCGTGATGTGCTTCTCGATCAGCGGAAGTGCCTGGTCCTCCTCGATCGCGAGGTGGTCGACCAGCAGGTCCAGCAGCCGCCGCAGCGCGTCGGTGAGCGCCGCGCCGTCCTCCGGGTCGACGGTGACCCGCCACGTGGCCGAGCGGTCCCGCACCTCGGCGTTGGCCCGCTCGATCGCCTCGTGCTGGTCTTCCATGACCCGTACGACCGCCGCCGCCTCCGGGCCACCCCTGGTGAGGAGCCTGGGCCAGAGGTGCACGTCCTCGCCCTCGTGGTGATGGCGCAGGACGTTGTCCACGAGGTCGAGGTGGTCGGCCACGATCCGCGCGCGCTCGGCGTCGCCGCTCTCCACGCCGCGTACCAGATCGGGCGCGAGACCGATCTCGCGGCGGAACAAGGAGTGCGCCAGATACATATCGCGCACATCGGCGTAGGGCTCGTTGCTCATGTTCGTTTCCCTAAGAGTGTCCACGTTCTTTGTGCTTTTCGAATGTGAACACTAACAGGGCACCGCTCACTTTCCGGGAAATTGTCCGGCAAGCGAAATTGATTATCCGCGGAGCGTCCTCAGCGGCGTCTGGCCGTACGTCGCCTCGTGCGCGGCGGCGAACCGGCCCAGATGACGGAAGCCCCAGCGCCGCGCGACGGCGGCGACGGATTCCGTGAAGGGGTCCGCGGCCCGCAGTTCCTCGTGCGCCCGGCGCAGCCTGACCTCACGCACATAGGCCATCGGCGACATTCCCAGGTGCCGGCGGAAACCGTTCTGGAGCGTACGGACACTGACATCGCAGGACGACGCCAGCAGTGACACGGTCAGGGGCGCCCGGGGGTCGGCCTCGATGAGGTCGACCGCCGCGCGGACCGCGGCGGGGCGCGCGGCGCCCACGGGCGTCCTCAGCTGCTCGGAGTACGAGTGTGTCGCGGCCAGGAGGAAGCCGTTCACCATGCTCTCCGCGAGCGGGGCCGCGACGAGCGGCTGGTGGAGCAGGCTGTCCGGCGCGGTCGACTGCCGGTTGACCGACAGCAGCAGGTCGGCCCAGCCGCGGCCGAAACCGGCGGCGGTGTTCATGGTGTGTCCGAAGGTGATCCGCGCCGGTGCGCGGTCGCCCAGGAGCCGGGCCAGCGCGGCATTCATGGACGGCGAGTCGAACCGTACGCACAGCGCGTGGTAACCCGCCGCCCACCGGCCGGCGAACGCTCCCCCGCCCGGCCGGAGGACGGCGGTGGCCTCGCGGGTGTGGGTCAGGTCGACGCCGCAGTGGCGCGAGTCGAAGCGGCCCGCGAGCGGGAGGTGGACGTAGTAGTGGGCGCCGATGTCGTCGCAGGTGACGGCCCAGTCGTGCGCGAAGGTGACGTCGCCGAGGCCCACTGGGCCGATGCTGACCTCACGGTACGTCGAGGCGAAGCGGGCTTCCGTCGTGCCGATCGTGTCGATCGTCGGGGTGTGCAGGGGCACTGTCCCTCCTCGGGGCGTCGATGCCGTTCCGAGAGTGAGAACGTGTGACAGGGCGGGCGCGGTTCATCGCGTACGGCGGGCCGGTCCACCGCACACACCGGACGGGGTCCCTCGTGTACCGAGCCGACGACGCCCGCCACCCCAACGTAACGCTCCGGCCGCCCCCGGCGTGGCGCGCGACCGCCGCGGGTGCCGCGCCGTGTCTCCTGGCCGGTCCCGCAGGGTGCGCGCCGGGAAAGTCCGTGTTTCCGTGTGATGAACCAACCGTCCCGAGCGCCTCCGGGTTGATTCACTGACCGTCATGGACCTGAACACGGTGATGGAGGTACGGGACGCGCGCGACGCCGCGCCCTGGCTGCCGGGTGACGCCTGGCTGGGCGGCGGGACGCACCTGTTCTCCGAGCCGCAGCCGCACCTGCGGCGCCTGGTGGATCTGAGCCGTACCGGCTGGACCCCGGTCACGACGCGCCCGGACGGTTCACTGGAGATCGCCGCGACCTGCACCGTCGCCCAGCTGTCCCGGTTCGCGAAGGAGCTGCGCGCCGAGGCCGCGCCGTTGTTCGAGGAATGCTGCCGTGCCTTCCTCGCCTCCTTCAAGATCTGGAACATGGCCACGGTCGGCGGGAACCTCTGCAACGCCCTCCCGGCCGGCCCCATGATCTCCCTCACCGCCGCGCTGGACGGAACGTGCCTGCTGCGCTCCCAGGCCGGTCTCCTGCGCCGGGTCCCGGTCACGGGCTTCGTCACCGGCGCGGGCCGCCACGTGCTGGCCGAGGGCGAGCTGCTGCGGTCCGTCACCCTGCCCGCCCGGGCCCTCGCGTGCCGTACGGCATTCCGGCAGGCGTCGCTGTACGGGCTCGGCCGCTCGGGTGTGCTGGTCATCGGCACACTCGACCCCGCCGACCGCTCGCTCACGATCACCGTCACGGCCTCGACCGTCCGCCCGGTCCGGCTGCGCTTCCCCGGGCCGCCCACGGCGGACGGAGTACGGACCGCGATCGACGGGGCCGTCGCCGAGGACGAGTGGTTCGACGACATCCACGGGCTGCCGGAGTGGCGGCGGCACATGACACTGCGGTACGCGGAGGAGATCCGCCGCGCACTGTCACCGGCCGGGGAACACCACGGAGCACGGGGAGCGTGAATGAGCTTCGGGATCGAGGTGAACGGCCGGCCGTTCACACGCGAGCCGCGCCCCGGCCAGTGCCTGCGCACCTACCTGCGCGAGAGCGGCTGGTTCGGTGTGAAGAAGGGCTGCGACGCGGGCGACTGCGGTGCCTGTACGGTCCATGTGGACGGCGAGCCCGTGCACAGCTGCCTCTACCCCGCCTTCCGCGCCGACGGCCGTACGCTCACCACGGTCGAGGGCCTGGCCGCCGGGAGCGGTGAACTCCACCCCGTACAGCGGCGGTTCCTGGACGCGCAGGGTTTCCAGTGCGGGTTCTGCACAGCGGGGTTCCTGATGACGGCCGTTGCCCTGGACGAGGAGCAACGCGCCGACCTGCCACGGGCGTTCAAGGGCAACCTGTGCCGCTGCACCGGTTACCGGGCCATCGAGGACGCGGTACGCGGCGTGTGCCACGCCGAGGCTCCCGCGCCCGGCGAGGCAGTGGGCCGCAACCTGCCGGCCCCCGCCGGGCCGCAGGTCGTGACGGGCACCGCCCGCTACACCTTCGACGTCGACCTGCCCGGCCTGCTCCACATGAAGCTGCTGCGCTCCCCGCACGCCCACGCCCGCGTCGTGGCCGTCGATACGTCGGCGGCCCTGCGCGTACCGGGTGTGCACGCCGTCCTGACCCATCACGACGCTCCCCGGCGGCACTTCTCCACCGCACGCCACGAGCACCCCGAGGAGGACCCGGCCGACACCCGCGTCCTCGACGACACCGTCCGCCACATCGGCCAGCGTGTCGCGGCGGTGGTCGCGGACAGCGAGGCCGCCGCCGAGGAGGGCTGCCGCCGTGTCGAGGTGACGTACGAGGTGCTGCCCGCCGTCCTCGACCCGGAGGAGGCGATGCGTCCCGGCGCACCGGTCGTCCACGACAAGGACCCGGCGACGGCGCGGATCGCCCGCCCCCGGGACAACGTCGTCGGTGAGACCCACCGCGAGATCGGCGACGTCGAGGCGGGCTTCGCCGAGGCCGACGCCGTGTACGAGGACACGTACCGCACCCAGCGCGTGCAGCACGCCAGCCTGGAGACGCACGGAGCCCTCGGCTGGTTCGACGAGGACAACCGGCTGAACGTACGCACCAGTTCGCAGACGCCCTTCCTGACGCGGCGAGCGCTGTGCGCGTTGTACGACCTCCCGGAGGAGCGGGTGCGGGTGGTCGCGGGCCGGGTCGGCGGCGGCTTCGGTGGCAAGCAGGAGATGCTGGTGGAGGACATCGTGGCTCTGGCGGTGCTGCGGCTGCGCCGGCCGGTGAAGCTGGAGTACACACGCGCCGAACAGTTCTACGGCGCCACCACCCGGCACCCGTTCAGCGTCCGCCTCAAGGTCGGGGCGCGCCGCGACGGCACACTGACCGCGATCCGGCTGCGGGTGGTGTCCGACACGGGGGCGTACGGAAATCACGGCCCGTCGGTGATGTTCCACAGCGTCGGCGAGTCGCTGGCGGTCTACCGAGCGCCGAACAAGAAGGTCGACGCCTTCGCCGTCTACACCCACACCGTCCCGGCCGGCGCCTATCGCGGGTACGGACTGGGCCAGGTCATGTTCGCGGTCGAGTCGGCCCTGGACGAACTCGCCCGCCGACTGGGCCTGGACCCACTGGAGTTCAAGGCGAAGAACATCATCGGGCCCGGAGAACCACTGGTCACTCCCGGCGGCTGGGACGAGGACCTGCACGTCGCCAGCTACGGACTCGACCAGTGCCTGGGCGTGGTGCGGCGCGCGCAGGCGGAGCCGCTCACCAAGTCCGCGACCGATGCCGTGACCCATGCCATGGCCGACGCCGTGACCGATGCCGTACCGGACGGCTGGCTGGTCGGCGAGGGCACCGCTCTCGCGATGATCGCCACGGGCCCTCCCGGCGGCCACCACGCCGACGCACGCGCCGCCCTGCTGCCCGACGGAACCTTCGATCTCGCCGTGGGCACGGCCGAGTTCGGCAACGGCACCACCACCGTCCACCGGCAGATCGCCTCCGGCGAACTCGCCACCACCGCCGAACGGATCACCGTCCGGCAGTCCGACACCGACGTCGTACGCCATGACACCGGCGCCTTCGCCTCCACCGGCATCGTCGTCGCGGGAAAGGCCACGCTGCGCGCCTCCCGCGCGCTCGCCGATCTGCTCCTCGACTTCGCCGCCGGCCACCTGTCCGTACCGCGCGCCGACTGCCGGCTCACGGAGGAGGCGGTGGTCCACCCGGGCGGTCGGCTGCTCCTGAAGGAGCTGTACGAGGCGGCGGGGGCGCGGGGCGTCACCCTGACCGCCGGCGGTCACTTCGGTGGCACCCCCCGCTCGGTCGCCTTCAACGCCCAGTGGTTCCGCCTCGCCGTCGATCCCGGCACCGGCGAGATCCGTATCCTGCGCAGTGTGCACGCCGCCGACGCGGGCACGGTCATGAACCCGATGCAGTGCCGCGGCCAGGTCGAGGGCGGAGTCGCCCAGGCCCTGGGCGCCACGCTCTTCGAGGACGTACGGATCGGCGAACGCGGCGAGGTCGAGACCGCCGACTTCCGCCGCTACCGCGTCCCCCAGTACGCCGACGTCCCGCGCACCGAGGTCCACTTCACGGACACCGCCGACACCATCGGCCCCCTCGGCGCCAAATCGATGAGCGAGAGCCCCTTCAACCCGGTCGCTCCCGCCCTGGCCAACGCCCTGCGCGACGCGACGGGCCTCCGCTTCACCCAACTGCCCCTCACCCGCGACCGGGTGTGGCTGGCGCTGGACAGGGCGGGGGTGTCGGCCCCACACCACCGTGAACGCGGGAAACTGGACGGATGACGACCGAACGGACCCTCGCGTCCTCCGAAGCCATGCACCACCACCTCGTGGACGAACTGAACCTCGCCCTGCGCAGGGTGGGCATGTACGGGGAACTCGGCACCAGCATGTGGTTCCTGATGCGCCAGCTCCTCGTCCTGGAGCAGCGGCCCGAGGTCTGGGACGAACAGAAGGACCGCTGGGAGCGGCGCGGGCTGTGGGGCCCGAAGGGCGTGGAGGGCGCGCTCGCCCGCTACTTCCCGTCCCACCTCACGTACGCCGCGTCCTCCGTCTACACCGAATTCGCCCGCGAGGAGGGCTGGTTGAGGCCCGACCGCGTCCTGGACGCGGAGAGGTACGCCGAACTGCGGGACACAGCAGGCCCATGGGCCGCGGACGACCGCACATGGACCGACGTCACCGCGGCCTTCGGCCCCCCGTCCGTCCAGATCGGGGGCAGCAACCCCCGCTACAGCAAGACCCTCTGTTACGTCACCGACGACCTGACCCGGCCCATGGTCGCCTTCCACCTGTGGAACGGCACGGACCAGGAGGAGCGGCCGACCCACGAGACCCCCCTCCTGCTCGCCGTACGATCCGGCGAAGGCCCCATCACCGACACCCTCACCTTCACCCCCCAGGGCCGGAGCCGCCGGCCGAAGGACGACGACTGGAACCAGTGCCGCTGATTCGCGATCGCGGCCACGGTCGGCGGCCCTCCTCCCGGTGGGCCGTCAGCCGAAGCGGCCGTTCACGTAGTCCGATGTCCGTTCGTCGCGGGGGCGGTTGAACATGTCGTCCGTCGGGCCGTGTTCGACGATCGCGCCCGGGGTGCCCTGTTCCGCGAGGAAGAAGGCGCAGGAGTCGGAGACGCGGGCCGCCTGTTGCATGTTGTGGGTGACGATGACGATCGTCACCTCGTGCTTCAGGTCGTGGATGGTCTCCTCGATCCGCCGCGTCGACGTCGGGTCGAGGGCCGAGCACGGCTCGTCCATCAGCAGGACGCGCGGGCGGACGGCCAACGACCTTGCTATGCACAGGCGTTGCTGCTGGCCGCCGGAGAGCGCGCCGCCGGGCTGGCGGAGGCGGTCCTTGACCTCGCGCCACAGGCCCGCCTTCGTCAGGCACTCCTCGACCAGGTCGTCCTTGCCGTCCCGGGGCGCCTTGATGGCGTTCAGCTTCAGGCCGGCGAGGACGTTGTCGTACAGGGTCATCGCCGGGAACGGGTTCGGCTTCTGGAAGACCATGCCGATCTCCCGGCGGGCGCGGGTGATGCGCCGGCCCCGGTCGTAGATGTCGTCGCCGTCGAGGAGCACCCGGCCCGCCAGCGAGGCCGAACCGATCAGCTCGTGCATGCGGTTGAGGATCCGCAGGAAGGTCGACTTGCCGCAGCCGGACGGGCCGATGAGGGCGGTCACCTCCCGGGCGGGCATGGTCAGCGAGACCCGGTCGAGGACCTTGTGGTCACCGAACCAGGCGGAGATCCCCGCCGCCTCCAGCGTGGCGGGACCGCCGCTCGTCAGACCCCGTACCGGCGGCAGGGCAAGTGTGTCGAGAAGGTCCGGGGTGGTGGTCATCGTCTCGTTCGACTCCTCTGTTCTCATTGCGGGTCGGGAATTCACAGCAGGTTCGGGAGGAGGCGGGTCGCCGCCGACGCGACGGAGAGACCCGCCGCGGCCAGTACGGGCACCGCGCAGATCCAGGTCTGCCACCGGCCCCACACCCGGTGCGCCCAGACCGTGAGCAGCGCGACGGCCAGCAGCACCTGCGACCAGAGGAAGACCGCGAGCCAGGCGCCGCCGTCGCCCGCGAGGGCCTCCTCCGACGCGTCGATCCGCCCGGAGCGGGGCGGCGCGGGCTGCACCGGACTGGTCAACTCGGCGTCCACCCGCAGGAGTCCGGAAGGGGTGTACGCGTCGCCGGTCGCCGTGATGAGCGTCAGACGACCCCCACCCGCGCCGATCGCGGGCGGCAGCGGGTCGCCGGGGCGCCGCACCCCCGTGACCCGGTACACCGCCTTTCCCTGACCGGTCGTCACCTCGATCACCGCCCCGGTGGGAAGCCGGTCGAGATGCACGAACGGCGAGCCGTACCCCCACTGCCGGCCCATGATCAGGGAGGTGCCCGCCTGCCCCGGCAGGACGGAGTCACGGCGGTGTCCGGGGCCGGACATCAGGACGCCCGAGGTGCTGCCCTCGGCCACCACCTCGCGCAGCCCCAGGACGGGGATCCTCAGCAGCCCGACCGGCGCGCCCACCTCGAGCGGCTTGTCGTCGTACGTCCGCTGCCCCACCGGGGCCGTCCCGAGGGCGAGTTGCTTGCGCAGCTCGTCGTACGCCACCTCCTGGTCACGCGCGTGCTGGAGATGCCCGACGACCGTGAGGCTCGCGACGAAGCCCAGCAGCACGGCCGCCAGGACACAGAGGATCGCGCCCAGCAGCGCGAGCCCCGGTTTGGCGGGCGGCCGTACCCGCGCGGCGGGCTCCGGTCGCTGGGGGGTGGCCGTCGCGAGGGGCGGCGGCGGGGACAGCACGGTCACGGGGGTGCGCTCCTCGCGAGGCGGAGAGGTGGGATAAATGGGGTGAGAGGGGCTGGCTTGCTCAGTGGGGCGCGGGTCAGTGCCTCGGAGCCGTGAAGCTCAGCAGCCCCCGGCGCCGTACGAACAGCACACACGCCGCGCCCGCCGTCACGAGCGACAGCGCGCCGAGCCCGGCCGCGAGCGCGTCGGTGCCGGTGCTCGCCAGCGATCCCCCGCCGTCGGAGGAACCGCCGCCACCACCGGACGTACCCGCTCCACCGTCGCCGCTCCCGCCGGCGTCCCCGCCCGACGCACCGCCGTCCGTGTCGGTCGGCTCAGGCGTGGCGGATTCGCTCGGGTCGTCCGACGGATCCGGGTCCGGGTCGCCCCCGGCCCCGACCGTGAAGACGAAGGGCACGCTGTGACCGTCCGCCGCGTCCTCGGCCAGCGTCAGCGTGTGCTCCCCGTCCACGATGTCCTCGGGGACGGTGAAGGGATACTTGTCGACCGTGCCGTCGGCGTTCGCGGTCGCGTCGGCGAGCGCCGCCCCGGAGTCGGCGAGGGCGACCTTGACCTTGGCGTCCTTCGTGTAGCCCCGGGCGGTGACGTACACCTTCTGGCCCGCTTCGAGCGTCGGGTTCGGGTCGAGAGTCGTGCCGGCCTCATCGATGACGTCGAGATCGGCGGGCTCCTCCGGGCCGGTGGGCGTGCCGCTGGGGCTCGGGGAGGGGGCCGTGACGGGGACGCCGAGTGTGCCGGTCGACTCGGTGAAGGCCTCGGTGTCGGTCGGCGTGAACACGGCCTCGTACAGGGCCGGGTTGGCGTTCGCCGGCAGCGTCGTGCTGATCGTGGCCCTGCCCCCGGCGACCACGGCGGAGCCCAGCTCGGCGGGTGTGCCGTGGGTGCTGCGGAAGACGACCGATCCGGCCGCGTCCTCCGGCGTCACGGTGGCGGTGAGTTCGATCGTCGCGCCGGCCTCGCCCTCGGCCGGGGTGGCGGTCAGCTCGGTCTGGGTGGGCCGTACCTCCACCAGGCTCCAGGAGCCCGCGGTCACCCGGATGACCGCGCTGAAGTATCCGTTCACGACGTTGTCCGCCGGCGCGCAGCCCGCCGCCAGCACGTAGTCACCGTCGAGGATCTTCCCGTCGGCGTCCACCCGGTCGATGTAGAGCGCGGCCTCGTCGAGCGAGACGTTGAGCAGCCCGTCCGGGCCGGTCTTCGACAGGTCCGCCACCACCGGGCCGGCCCCGTCGTAGGGCGCGCCGTCGACGGTCGTCGCGACTCGTTCGCGGTACGAGCCGTCCTCGTTGGACAGTTCGACCCGCAGGTTCTGGTACGGCGAGGCCGGGTCGGCCGGCGCCGGGCAGGCCGCGCTCGTGGTGAGGGTCCCGGACAGCTTGTCCGCGGTGTTGCCCGTGGCGGGCGCCAGGGTGAACGTACCGATGGGTTCGTCGGCGCGCGCGGGGGTGGACAGCGCCAGCACCGCCGCGAGCATGCCGAAGAGCAGTGCGCAACAGGTCAGCAGGCTGACGGGTGATCTGTGTGGTGCCAGGCGGTACATGCTGTCTCCCCCACGGGGTGTTGTCGGTCGTTGTGACGGGTTGTGACGGGTGTGGTCGGTCGTCGGATACGCCGTGGAGCCGGGCACCCCTGGGGGTGCCCGGCCGTGGCGCGGTCAGGGAGCGGCGGTGATCAGCGCTCGCCCTTGAGCGTGGTGGAACCGCACGCCGAACCGAGGCCGCCGAAGCCGTAGTTGGCGATGGCGGCGGTGGTCACGGCGTTGCAGACCTTGGACGTCGAGCCGACGAAGGTCGTCGAGATCGGCGCGACGGTCAGCTTGTTGGTGGGGACGACGTTGTAGACGTCGCGCAGGTACGGGAAGCTCGCGTTCAGGGCGGTGCCGATGCGCGGCGCCTGGCCGTTGACCGAGCCGAGCAGCGCGGAGCCGCGGCGGTTCGGGACGCCGGCGATGCCGCGGCCCTGGGCGTAGTACTGGGCGACCGAGTACGGCGCGATGTCACCGGCGGTGTCCAGCACGGTGCCGTCGTTCTCCTGCGAACCGCTGGTGACGCAGGCACCGGGCGTGGTGACGCCGATGGAGCTGAGGAAGAACTGCCGCGTGCCGGAGCTGGCCTGGGGCAGGAGCGGCGTCAGGGCGACACCGTTGAGCGTGGTGAGGGTGCACTCGTACACACCCTTCAGCTGCGCCGTCGTCAGGTTCGTGGGCAGGCCGCTGCCGCTGCGGTACGCGTAGGAGACCGCGTCCTTGGCGAAGGGGATCCAGGTCAGGTCCGTGGTGGTGGTGTCCGCGGGGGTACGGGAGGAGCGTGCGAAGTCGAGGCAGCCCGAGGCGGTGTCGACCGCGGTACGGAGCGCGTCGATGCCGGCCGAGGAACCGTTGGGCCGGGCGATCACACAACCGGTCGCGCGGGTCTGGATGTTGGCCGTGCCGGTCGCGTTGTACGAGGCGATCGTGGCGCCGCTGTCGACCGTGTTGCCGAGGCCGTTCAGCACGTCCTGGGTGGTGTCGGAGCCGGTGCCCGCGAGGACGCGGGGCGCGGGCGGGTCGGCGGACGCGGGGGTGGTGAGCAGGCCGAGGCCGAGGGCGGCCGTGCCGACGAGGGCACCGATACGGGCGTAGGACTTGACGTTCACTTCTGTTCTCCTCCGTGGAGTAAGACAGCAAGGAATGGACGTACAAGAAGAATCCGGATTTCGCAGCCACCGACCCGTCGGCCGGCCACCGCAAACCATGCCTTACGGAGCTGCTGACGGCCACCAACTCCGGCAGCGGATCAGGTTACGTGCGCATTGCCTACGCATCTCCAAAAAGATCGGCGACAGGGAAAAGGAAAGGGAATTCCCGTCCCGGCCGGAACGGGAATTCCTCTCCGAAGAGCGGTGAAGAGCTTTGCAGAGCCGTCAGGCGTTCAGGTCTTCTGGCGTTCAGGCGTTCAGGTCTTCAGGCGTTCAGGTGGACCGGCGTACCGAGAGCCGCAGCAGTACGGGCCCGGCCAGCGCGGCGGCGCCGCCCGCGACGAGCACGCCGAGCAGGGCCCAGCGGATGGCACCCAGCACCCCGCCGGGGGTCACCCCGCCCGACTGCGCGACGGTCTTCCTGTCCGTCGCGGATTCGGCCGCCGGGGTGGCCGGAGCGCCGCTCCCGGGCCCCGCGCCGGAGTCCTCGCCCGCACCGCCGCCGCTCCCGGCGCC
>NZ_WWJY01000722.1 GCF_009865405.1 Streptomyces sp. SID3212
GGCCGCGGCCGACGGCCGGGGCCTCGGAGCGGGCGGCGGCGCGGGCCATCAGGACCGCGGTGATCGCGGCGAGTTCCTCGGGGTCGGCCTGACCCTTCTCGACACGCAGCAGGGAATCGTTGGTGGGCTCACTCATGGAGTCGGTCTCCGTCTTCTACTGCGAGGGCTACTGCGGGGGTTCTACTGCGAGGGCTACTACTGCGGGGGGTTGCCGTGCTTGCGCGACGGCAGGTCGGCGTGCTTCGTGCGGAGCATCGCGAGGGCGCTCGCGAGCACCTCGCGGGTCTCCGCCGGGTCGATGACGTCGTCGACCAGGCCGCGCTCCGCGGCGTAGTAGGGATGCATCAGCTCCGCCTTGTACTCCTTGACCATGCGCGCGCGCATGGCCTCGGGGTCCTCGGCCTCGGCGATCTGCTTGCGGAAGATGACGTTGGCGGCACCCTCGGCGCCCATCACCGCGATCTCGTTGGTGGGCCAGGCGTAGGTCAGGTCGGCGCCGATGGACTGGGAGTCCATGACGATGTAAGCACCGCCGTACGCCTTGCGCAGGATGAGGGAGATCCGCGGCACGGTCGCGTTGCAGTACGCGTACAGCAGCTTGGCGCCGTGCCGGATGATCCCGCCGTGCTCCTGGTCGACGCCGGGCAGGAAGCCCGGTACGTCCAGGAGGGTGACGATCGGGATGTTGAAGGCGTCACACATCTGGACGAATCGCGCGGCCTTTTCCGACGCCTCGATGTCCAGGACCCCGGCGAGGGACTGGGGCTGGTTGGCGACGATGCCGACCACCTGTCCGTCGATCCGGGCGAGCGCGCAGATGATGTTGCGGGCCCAGCGCTCGTGGATCTCCAGGAAGTCGCCGTCGTCGACGAGTTCCTCGATCACCTTGTGCATGTCGTACGGGCGGTTGCCGTCGGCGGGGACCAGGTCCAGCAGGACGTCGGACCGGCGGTCCGCCGGGTCCTCGGAGTCGACCGTCGGCGGGTTCTCGCGGTTGTTCTGCGGGAGCATCGACAGGAGGTAGCGCACCTCGGCGATGCAGGTCTCCTCGTCGTCGTACGCGAAGTGCGCGACGCCGGAGGTCTCGGCGTGCACGTCGGCGCCGCCGAGGCCGTTCTGGGTGATCTCCTCACCCGTGACGGCCTTCACCACGTCCGGGCCCGTGATGAACATCTGCGAGGTCTCGCGGACCATGAAGACGAAGTCCGTGAGGGCGGGGCTGTAGGCGGCGCCGCCCGCGCACGGGCCGAGCATCACGCTGATCTGCGGGATGACGCCGGACGCGCGGGTGTTGCGCTGGAAGATGCCGCCGTAGCCGGCGAGCGCGGAGACGCCCTCCTGGATACGGGCGCCCGCGCCGTCGTTCAGGGAGACCAGCGGGGCACCGGCCGAGATGGCCATGTCCATGATCTTGTGGATCTTGGTGGCGTGGGCCTCGCCCAGCGCGCCGCCGAAGATCCGGAAGTCGTGCGCGTACACGAAGACCGTACGGCCGTCGACCGTGCCCCAGCCGGTGATCACACCGTCCGTGTACGGCTTCTTCGCCTCCAGGCCGAATCCGGTCGCCCGGTGCCTGCGCAGCTGCTCGACCTCTTTGAACGATCCCTCGTCGAGCAGCAGGTCGATCCGCTCACGCGCGGTCAGCTTACCCTTGGCGTGCTGGGCCTCGGTGGCCCGGTCGCTCGGCCCCCGGCGGGCCTGCTCGCGCAGGGCGTGCAGTTCGGCCACCCGGCCACGGGCGTCGGCGGGCTCGCTCGGCTTCTCGTCCACTACGGTCATGTTCCAACCCTACGAACACCGAGGGGCAAATGGCTCCGTAGACTCCACACAGTCTCCTGCCCCGATTCCTGGTGGAGCTGGACAGAACGCGACCCGAATGGGCGCGACCTCATAGCTCGGAACACCTAGTACTTGTAGGGTTTCCATAGATGTCGGCGAAGAGTCATCACGGCTCTCCACGCAGAGTGACCTCGCAGCGGTGGCTGCCGCCGCGTGTCCCCGGGGTGATCCGCAGCCGTACGCTACGCCCCGCCGCGAGCACCTCCACGGACGGGTCGGCCGCCACCACCCGCCGTACCGGCCGGTCCCAGACGACCTCCACCGGCCGCCCGGAGCGTACCGGCTCACTGAGATGGATCGTGGCGGTACGTCCCCGCTCCCGCACGAGCACGCTCGCGGGGGCGGTCACGGTGAGCGGGCCCGCCGTACCGGCCCGCCAGAAGTTCGCGGCCGTCAGGCCGAGGGAGCGGACCGCCACGGCGTGGACGTCGCCGGTGTGGGCGAGGAGCGCCAGCCAGTGGGGGTCGGCGGCGCGGGCCGCGACGGTACGGCGGGAGGCGCCCGGCATCAGGAGGTAGAGGTACGACGCCGCGACGGGGTCGGTGCCGTGGTCGAGCCAGAGCGTGCGGTAGCGGCGGGTGCGCCGCTCGGTGGTGCTGGTGGTGTTGATGTCGTGCCAGGAGCCGGTGCGGGCCTCTTCGAGGGTCCGGAGGGTGCCGGGGGCCGCGCCGCCGGGGAAGACCCAGCCGCCGTGGCCGGTGAGGTGGGCCCAGCGGGGGCGGGGGGCGGGGTCGAGGGTGAAGGAGTGCCGCCCTGATGCGGTCCCGGCCTCCCCCAGGTTGCGGTTGTCGACCACCGTCTCCACGGGGACGCCGTCGGTGCTGGTGATGGCGGCGCCGAGGCAGACGACGGCGTCGGCGGCGAAGATCCAGGACGTGTGGGCCTCCAGCGTGGAGCCGAGGCCCTTGAGGTGCTGTCCTACGGAGGCGAACTCCCCGTCGGTGGAGCCGCCGACCCAGCGGACGGCGGGCCGGGGCGCGCCCCATTCGCCGCCGGCCCGGTCGGGGAGGCGGCGGGTGGAGACGGTGGTGCCGGGGAGCCGGTAGGGGTCGACGGTGGGCCAGAACCAGTCGGTGTACTGGTCGTTGAGGCGGCGGGCGGCGTCGGGCCGGTGGCCTTTGTCCGACTCATCCGATCCGGGGGTCCACCAGTAGAGCATTCCGGCGCCGGTGTGCCAGCCGCGCGGGTTCTCGCCGTTGCCGCATTCGTAGGAGGCGATGCGTTCGGAGGCCATGGCGAGGTTGGCGGTCCAGCCGGGGCGGCGGTGGACGGCCCGGTCCATCCCGGGGAAGAGGGTGTGGCCGACCGGTTCGGGGGCGGCGGGGACGTGCGCGTCCGCGAGGGCGTGCAGCCGGGCGAGGTCGGCGACGTCGAACTGCGGGGCCGTGAGGATCGGGGAGGGGCTGCCGGGGGCGGCGGAGCGTTCGATCCAGCCTTTG
Organism: Streptomyces sp. SID3212; assembly: GCF_009865405.1. Taxonomy (GTDB): domain Bacteria; phylum Actinomycetota; class Actinomycetes; order Streptomycetales; family Streptomycetaceae; genus Streptomyces. The sequence goes on from NZ_WWJY01000722.1 coordinate 3,279, forward strand.
GCCCGCGCGGTCCAGCGGGTGCGTTCTGCGGGGCTCGCGACGGTCATGAGGAGCGGGATCGCCGCGATGAGGGCTTGGCCGTGGAAGTGGTCGCTCCGCAGGACGCCGAGGTCGTCGTCCCTGAGGTGGCCGCGGCTGACGGCCCGGCCACTGACGCTGTCCATCATCAGACCGTCCAGGATCAGCGGCGCGAAGGCCCGCTCCACGCTGTCGAGGACGATCTGCCGGTTCGGGTCGGTGACGGCCCAGGGGGATCCGTCGAGGAGGGTGAAGAGCCGGCCGAGTCCGTCGAGCAGGACCTGGCCGTATGTACCGGAGTAGGCGACCCACGTGTGCTGGACGAACGAGCCATCGGCGTGGAGGCCGTCGCCCTTGGTGACGTACGGGAAGACGGGCGAGAGGGCGTCCCTGGCGAGGGCGATCTTCGCGGGCACCCGGCCGAGGATGCCGCGCAGCGCGACCGAGCGGCAGAGGTCGACGCGGTTGGCGCCGGTGCTGATGCCGGAGTACTCGGTGAGGAGGGTGTCGGGGACGAAGTGGTCGACGGCGGCGAAGGCGGCGTCGCGGCGCGCGGCGCCGAGGTGGTCGTACAGCACGGCGACGGTGTCGAGGAGGTGTCGGGGGCTGCCGATGCGCCACTCCCACCAGTTGCCGTACGGCGTGGTGCCGGGGTGATAGACGGTCGCGGCGAGGTGGTCGAGCCCGCGCAGGACGGCGGCGAGGAGGGCGGGGTCGCCGGTGAGGCCGGTGCGGGGGCGGGCGTAGGCCTCGGCCATGGTGAGGAGCCGGCCGTAGCCGGCGGTGATGCCGGCGGGCGGGTCGAAGGGGTGGTCGGGCCAGAGGGAGGTGGGGGTGGGGGCGATGCTCTTCTGGTGCTGGGCGGCGCGGGTGCCGGTGCGGGTGAGGCGGGAGGCGTAGGGCTCCTGGTTCGCGTCGTACGCGGTGCCGAGGTGGAGGGCGGCCCAGCGGTGCCGGAGGCTGTCCAGAGGGTCGGGGGCGGTTGCGTGCGCGGGGTGCGCGAGGGTGGTGGCGGTGGCCGCGAGGAGCTGGCGCCGGCCCCAGGTCATACGTACCTCCCGTACGCGCCCGTCTTGTCCTCAATCGCCGGACGGGCTTGGGTGGGGGCCGAGGTCCGTTCGGATTGTCCCCCGACCCACACCCCCAGCAAGCCGGACCACGCCGGGCAAAATCAGCCCGTCCGGCGCTTGAGGACAAGGCGTTCGGACTAGCAACCGCCGCAGTTGTAGAACGTCACGTCCCAGTGGTTGCCCTCGTCCGCGTAGATGTTCCCCGACCCCGCCTGCCACTGCGGGTAGCCGTCCCCGCGCACGCCGATGTACGTGAACGTGTTCTTGACGTAGTTCGTCAGGCACGTCGACTTGCCGAAGTCGAGCTTGTAGCCGTTCCAGTGCGAGTACGTACCGCTCGCGTGGCCCGTCTCCGTGCCGCCCGTGATGTTCAGCGCGCAGCCCGTCGCGCTCCGCAGGGTCTGCGCGCCCTGTGCGGTCGCCTGGTTGAGCTGGTCGAACGACGTACACGTCGCGTTGTTGCGGTTCGAGCAGCCGCCGGACGACGACCACGTGATGCCGCGTGAGCTGAACATCGACGTCGCCGTCGCGTGGGAGATCTTCGTGGCCGCCTGGGCCTCCGACGTGGCGGTGAGGACGCCGAAGCCGGGGGCCAGGAGCGCGCCCAGGACGAGCGCGAACGCGCTGAGGACGGAGCGGAGCTTCATGGGGGGATTCCTCCTGCTGGTGACGATGATGTCGGGCCGGTGGGACGGCTGGGCAGGCGGTGCGGGTGGCGCAGGGCGATCCTGCCCGACATCTACGCGCGTCCGCCAGAGGGCGTGGGGAGCGGGCCCGTGAAGGGGTCGTGGAGGCCTCGGGTAAAGGAGTTCCCTCGATCGAGGGACATAGTTGAAATCCGAACCAGACAGGTCTATGGTTGCGCTCGTCCGGCATTCATTGAATGTTGAACTACTGCACCGCCTACCTATCTACTCACAGGAGATCGACATGGCACTCTTCGGCCGCAAGAGCGACGGCACCACCGCCACCCGCGAGATCGACCCCGCCCTGGTCGCCCTGACCGGCACGTACGCCATCGACCCGAGCCACAGCAAGATCGGCTTCTCGGTGCGCCACGCGATGGTCACCAACGTCCACGGCGCCTTCACCGAGTTCGAGGGCTCCTTGGAGCTGAACGGCACCGACCCCGCCCACTCCACCGCCTCGATCGTCGTCACGATCGCCAGCGTGGACACGGGCGCGCCCGACCGCGACGGCCACCTCCTCACGGGTGACTTCTTCGACGCCGAGCAGTTCCCGAAGATGACCTTCACGTCCACCTCGGCCGAGGAGCTGGGCGGCGAGTCCTACCGCATCAACGGCGACCTCACCATCAAGGACGTCACGAAGCCGCTCTCCATCGACCTGGAGTTCAACGGCGCGGCCACCGACGCCTACGGCAACGAGCGGGTCGGCTTCGAGGGTGGCGCCACCATCCTGCGCTCCGACTGGGGCCTGACCTGGAACGCGGCGCTGGAGGCCGGCGGCGTGGTCGTCTCCGACAAGGTCAAGCTGCTCTTCGACATCAGCGCGATCAAGAAGGCCCCCGAGGCCGTCTGACCCGTCGTGCCCCCCGGGGCGAGGACACGCGCCGGTACGCGACCGGCGGGGGCGAGGCACCAGCCTCGGTACGGCCCTGCTCCCAGCAGGATCCAGCCGGATCCAGCAGCCGGGAGCTAGAAGCCGCCCCCGCCGTCGAACCCGCCGCCACCGCCCCCGTCCCCTCCCCCGCCGAACCCGCCACCCCCGAAGTCACCCGGGTCGAAGTCCGAGCCCGAGGTGTCCCCGCCGTCGAACCCGGTGTACTCGCCGCCGCCGTAGTCGGCGGCGTAGCCCGGTGAGGCGATGGCCGCGCCGAGCAGCGTGCCGGCCAGCAGTCCCGGCAGCAGCCCGCCGCCGAAGTACCCCCCGGCCCAGGGCCCGTACGCGGGCCCGGCCTCGTAATAGGGGCGCGGGCCCTGTTCCGTACCGACCGTACGAACCTCCGGGTCCTCCCCGTCCGCCAGCCGCGCCGCGTCCGCCGCGCAGACGGGGACCTCCCTGACCACCCCGCCCTGCGGGGCCCACCGCGCGTCGGCCACCGAAGGCCCGTGCCGCGGGTCGAAGAAACACGGCGAACGGCGCTCCGGCAGCGGGGCGCCCTTTCTGCGCGCGTCCAGCATCGCCAGGTGGTAGCGGCCGTCCTCCAGCGCCTCGGTCACCTCGCGCACGTCCTCCGGCGCCCGCGCCGACCCCATGAGGGACTTCGCCTTCTCGTACGCGTCGAGGGACCGCTCGTAGTCCGTACGCATCGACTCGTCCGCGCCCCGCTCCGCCGGGTGGAAGTCCAGCCGGTCCAGCTCCTCGCCGAACGCCGTGATGTCCTCGTCCACGACGACCCGGAGCTTCTCCAGGGCCTCCTGCCGCTTCTCGTCCCGCCGGCGGCGGTTCCGGCTCGTGACGGCGTACGCCGCCCCGCCGCCCACCACCACGAGCCCGCCGAGCGCGATCAGTCCTTCCTTCCCGTCGTTGCCGTCCCCGTTGCCGCTGGAGCCCCAGGAGTCGGGGGCGTGGCCGCGCGTCTGCGGCAGGGCCTGGTCGACGAAGTTGTTCAGCTCGGTCACGGCGTCCGGGGAGCCGACCTTGACCGCGGCGGTGAGGTTCCGTACCGCGCGCTCCGACAGCACGGACGGGTCGGCGCCCGCGTTGAAGCCGTCGCCCAGGCGGATGGCGTAGAGGCCGGTCACGCCCGTCTCGGCGCGGATCGTACGGAGCACGCTGTCGGGCGGGAACTGCGCGTTCTGCGGCAGGACGGCCACGAAGAGGGGCTTGTCCGCGTCCCGGATCTTCTTCGCCAGGGCGTCGGCCTGCGGCAGCGACAGCTGGCCGGTGGCGCGGGGGTCCACGTACACCGGGTTCTTCCTGAGGGCGTCCGCGGCGGTCCCGGGGCCGGTGGCGGCCTCGGCCGGTGGCGTGACGGGGGCCGCCGTGAGGGCGGCGGCCGAGGCGAGCAGCAACCCGGACAGTGCGGTGAAGAGCCTGGTCCTCATGGATCGAAGTTACCCGAATCACACCAAAGTGGTGCCTACAGCAACAAAGAGGAAGGCGCCTACAGCGACAAAGGGGCGGGCGGCTACAGCGGCCAAGGGGGTCAGGCGCCCGGCAAAGGGAGAGGCACCCGAGCCCGCCGGCTCGGGTGCCTCGTACCTGGGGGTTTCGCGCCCGGTCAGGCGGCCTTGTACGCCGCCGTCAGCTTCGCCACCGCACCGGACAGGTCACCGGTGAGCAGCAGGTGGTCCGCATCGGCGAAGGGCTTCGCCGACGCGGCCGTCACGGACTGGCCGATCTTCTGCTGGACGAGGAGTCTGGCCTGGCCGACCAGTTCCCTGCCCTGCGCCGACCTGCCCAGCCCGGCCTTCTGGAGGATATTCGCCGCGAGTCCGATCGCGGCGAGCGTGGCCTGGCCGCCCTTGGGGGGCGCCGTGAGGGTCGTCAGACCCCAGCCGTACGGGTACTGCGGGTCGTACGACGCGTCACCGACGTTGATCGGCAGCGACTCGACCGACTTCGGCCAGGTCAGCGGGAGCTGACCGGTGAAGGCCCGCTTGCCGTAGAGGACGTCGGCGACGCCGTCGCCCTCCGTGCCCGGCAGCCAGGACGCCACGAGCGCGTCGATGTCGCCGAGCTGGTCGCCGATGAGCTGCGGGCGGCCGGCGACGACGAGGACGGCGCACTTCATGGCCGCGCAGACCGTGTCGACGGCCTTCTTGTCCTCGGCGCTCAGCGCCAGGTCGTGGCCGTTGCCGACGTCACCGATGCCTTCCGCGTACGGCTTCTCGCCGACGACGACCACGCCGACGTCGTAGCCGGCCGTGGGCTCGGTGGCGGTCTTGGAGTAGGTGAGGGTGGCGTCCGGGGCCGCCTTCCTCATGCCCTCCAGGATGGTGGTACCCGTGGTGGTCTTCCCCGAGGCGCCCTGCCAGCTGATGGTCCAGCCGCCCGCCTGGTTGCCGAGGTCGTCGGCGTTGGAGCCGGCCACGTACACCTTCTGCGACGGCTTGAGCGGCAGGACCGCGCCGTCGTTCTTCAGCAGCACCTGGGACTCGGCGGCGGCCTGGCGGGCCACCGCGCGGTGGGCGGCCGAACCGATCTCCGCCTGGTGGGTGGTGTCGGCGTACGGCTTCTCGAAGAGGCCCAGCCGGAACTTCTGCTCCAGGATGCGGGAGACGGCGTCGTCGATCCTGGCCTGGGTGATCCGGCCGGCCGTGACCTCCGCCTGGAGGGTCTGGGTGAAGTCCTTGTAGCGGGTCGGGACCATGATCATGTCGAGCCCGGCGTTGACGGACGTACGGACGTCGCTCGCGTAGTCGCCGGGGATCTGGTCGATCGCCTGCCAGTCGCTGATGACGAAGCCCTTGAAGCCCATCTTGTCCTTGAGCTCACCGTTGATCATCGCGCCGTCGGCGTGCATCTTGACCGGCGCCAGGTTGTCGTCGGTGATGTCCAGCGAGGAGTACGAGGGCATGACCGTGCCCACGCCCCGCTTCACGGCGTCCTTGAACGGCGCGAGGTGGACCTCTTCCAGTTCCTTGCGGGTGACCTTGGTGACGCCCTGGTCCACGGTGTACGAGCCGGTCGTGGACGAGCCGTACTCGGTGCCGCCGTCGCCGACGAAGTGCTTGGCCGTGGCCAGCACCTTGTCGTTGCGGTCCAGGTCACTGCCGGAGGCCGAACCCTGCATGCCGTTGACGACGGTGTCCAGGGAGGTCACCAGGGCGGGGTCCTCGCCGAAGGTCTCGTACGTACGGCCCCAGCGCTCGTCCCTGCCGACACAGACGCAGGGCGCGAAGTCCCACGGGATGCCGGTGGCCCGCACCTCCTTCGCCGTGACCGCGCCGGTCTTCTCCGCCAGCGCCGGGTCACGGGTCGCCCCGAGGCCGATGTTGTGCGGCATGATCGTCGCGCCGACGACGTTGTTGTGGCCGTGCACCGCGTCCACGCCGTAGATCAGCGGGATCTGGTAGCGGGTGGCCTGCGCCCTCAGCTGGAAGGCGTCGATCATCTTCGACCAGGCGGCCGGGGTGTTGGGCGTCGGCACGGAGCCGCCGCCGGAGAGCAGCGAGCCGAGGTCGTACGCGGCGATGTCGCCCTGGGCCGTGAGCGCGTTGCGCTCGGCCTGGGTCATCTGGCCGGCCTTCTCGGCGAGGGACATCCGGGAGACCAGGTCGGAGACCCGCTTCTTCACGGGGAGCTTCGTGTCGAGGTACGGCAGGCCGTGCGCGTCCACGACGACCGTCGGGTTCTCGACCGGGGCCTTGGCGCCGGTGACGGTGAGCTTCAGCGGTACGGTCTCCGCGCTCTCACCGGCCCGGTCCTTGAGCGTCGGTATCTCGACGGTCCGCGAGGTGCCCGAGGCGCTGCCGGCCGGGAAGGTGACCGTACCGGAGACGGGGGTGTAGTCCTTGCCCGCCTCGGCGGTGCCGCCCTCGGTGGTGTAGTCGACGGTCACGGGCTCGTCGACGGGGACGGAGCCGGTCGTGGCGACGGAGACCTTCACCTGAGCGGTGGCGCCCTCCTTGACCGGGTACACCGCCGCGTCGGTGACGACGCTCGCCTTGAGGCTCGGGTCGGCCTTGCCGTACAACTCCACGCCGTCCAGGGCGAACCGCCCGGGGGCGCCGGTGGGCATGGTGAAGGCGTAGCCCCACATCTCGGTCAGGCCGAGGACGTGGTCGATGCCGCCGACGGGCTGGTAGTCGGTGCGGTACTGGAAGTCCGCGAAGGGGATCTCGACCAGGTGCCACCCCTCCCAGTCGTCGGTGAAGGACGTGTTCCAGAGCTCGGAGGCCTCGCCGTTGGCGCCGCCGTCCTTGATCTCGAAGGCGATCTTCTTGCCGGATCCGGGCGGCAGCGGCGCGGTGTTCTGGCCGTACCACCAGAAGCGGATGCCCCGGTGCGCCGACCAGTCGTGCGACGGCTTGTCGAACGCGAAGTCGTGGCTGAACCCGCCGTACCCGCTGACGTTGTAGGAGCCTTCGAGGACCTTGGCGCCCTCGGGGGCGTCCGCCCGGTCCGCGATGCTCAGCGTCGGCGGGTCGTCGGCGTCCCCGCCCCAGGTGAAGATGCCTTCCGCGGGTGGGTTCGCGAACGGGATCTCGCCCTCGAAGCGGTCGACGGCGACGGGGGCCGGGTCGTCCGCCGCGGTGGCGGACGACGCGGTGCCGGCGAGGGGCAGCAGCCCCGCCAGGACGGCCGCCGCGAGCAGCGCCGCCGTCCTGGTGCCCGGTCTCGGTCTGACACGTGTGCCTTGCATGGTGCTCCTTGTGTCCCTGGTGCCCCCCGGTGACTCTGGTGTCACCGGGGGCGTAGCGGACCGGTCGGCGCCGGGAAGGGGTGTCACCCCTTCCCGGCGCCGGTCGGCCTTACTTCTGTTCGACCCGCACCCAGTCCACCTCGGCCTTGATCCCGCCTTGCGCGACGCGGTCCACGCTCGACTGCGGGAGGCCCCAGTAGGGCTGGGTGACCTTGTTCCAGCCGGCCGGATAGGCGCCGCCCAGAGCGAGGTTGAGGATCACGTACTGGTTGTGGTCGAAGACCCACTTGCCGCGGGTCGATTCCAGCTTCTGCCGGGAGGTCTCCTGCACCACACGGTCGTCGACGGTGAAGCGCATGCCCTCCGGCTGCCACTCGACGGCGTACGTGTGCCACTGGTCGACGCGGCCCCCTCCCGGGAAGGTCTGGGTCTTGCCGATGTTGCCGTCGGCCGAGTAACCGGGCCCGTGCAGCGCGGTGCTGGTCCAGTCGCCGTAGCCGATGTTCTCCATGATGTCGGTCTCACCCGAACCGGGCCAGGAGACGGACGGGTTGTCCACGTCACTTCCGAGCAGCCAGAACGCCGGCCAGAAGCCGTCCCCGACGGGGAGCTTCAGACGGGCACTCACCTTGCCGTAGGTGAAGTCGAACTTGGTGTTGGTGTCGATGCGGCCCGACGTGAAGTCGTAGGTCCCGCCGCCCGGGACGGTCGTGCAGCCCTTGCAGTACTTGGACTCCAGGACCAGAGTGCCGTTCTCCGTGCGGATGTTGTTGGCCGAGTCCACGTACGCCTGGGACTCGCCGTTGACCGAGCCCATCTCCTGGCCGGTGCGCACCACGCGCCACTTGTTGCGGTCGAGCCCGGAGCCGGTGAAGTCGTCGAAGAACGTGGTGCGGTAGGCGCCCGTGGAGTTCTTCGGGAGGGCCGGGTAGGCGGCGTTGGCGCTGCCGCCGGTCCCCCACACCTGGAACTCGTAGAGGGAGTAGCCGAATTGGGCGGTGGCGGGTGCCGGGTTGTAGAACGAGCGGCGCTCCTTGCCCAGCATCCGTACGTAGCGGCCGGTCGCCGGGGTCGGGAGGTTGACGGTGTCGCGCCGGCCGGCCGCCTCCCCCGGGGCCTTGATGTCGGCGCGGCGGGCGGCGACGTCGGCGGCCGAGGGCCGGTAGACGGTGCGCCAGGTGCGGTTGTCGTCGGAGACCTGGAGTTCGTAGTCGACGGCGTAGGCCGCCTCCCAGTACAGGTCGACCGCTTCGATCCGGGACGAGGCGCCCAGGTCGACCCCGACCCAGCGGTCCACGTTCCAGTCGCTGGCCCAGCGGGTCTGGTCGCCCTTGAGGTCGGCCGGCCAGCCGCCGTCGGTCACGTAGGCCGGTGAATTGCCCGCGTACTGGTAGAGGTTGCCGTACGCGGGGTGGTTCAGGGCGAGGTTGGTACGGGTGGTGGAGGCGGGCGCCACCTCACCTCCGTACACCTGGAAGGAGAAGAGGGAGTAGCCCCAGGCCGTGGCCCGCTGGACGCCGCGCAGCCGGACGTACCGGCCGGTGACCTCCTGGGGGTAGGTGTGGGCGGTGACGGTGCCGCCGGTGCCGTCGGTCTCGGTGTAGAAGTTGGTCCAGTTGGTGCCGTCCTTGGAGACTTCGAGGACGTACTGCTTGCCGTACGCGGCCTCCCATTCGAGCTTGACCTGGTTGATGCGCAGCGAGCTGCCCAGGTCGACCTGGATCCAGGCGTTGTCGGCGAAGTTGCTGCCCCAGCGGGTCGCGGCGTTGCCGTCGAAGGCCTTGCCGGGGCCGACGTCGGGGTTCTCGCTGCCCGAGGAGGTGACCCGGGCCGGGCTGATCGCGTAGGAGGCGGCGGCCTGGTCGGCGTTCCAGGGCGCGGCGGCCACCGCGGCGGCCTTGGCGGGGACCGCCCCGGACGCGGGCGGGGGCGCGGCGAACGCGAGCGGTGCGGAGAGGGCCACCAGTGCGGCGGTGGTGGCGAGGAGTGTGGTGCGCGAGGGCATCGTTGCCTCCGGGGTGGGGGGAGTGCGGGTGGGTGCGGTGCGTGCTACCGCCGGGCGGCCCGGGTGCGGCCGATCGTGTCGCGGTACCACTTGGCGCTGTCCTTGAGGGTCCTGACCTGGGTGTCGTAGTCGACGCGGACGATGCCGAAGCGCTTGTCGTAGCCGTACGCCCACTCGAAGTTGTCCATCAGCGACCAGGCGAAGTAGCCGCGTACGTCGGCCCCCGCCTCCCGGGCCGCGGCGACGGCCTCGATGTGGTCGGCGAGGAACGCGGTGCGGTCGGCGTCCGGGACGGAACCGTCGGCGGCCACCACGTCGTCGAACGCGGCGCCGTTCTCGGTGATCACCGTCGGTACGGCGTACTCCCGCTGGAGGCGCAGGAGCAGATCGGTCAGTTCGGTCGGGGTGATCTCCCAGTCCATGGCGGTACGGGGCAGATCACGGGGGACGCCACGGGTGACGGGCAGCCCGTCGGCGCCCACCGGGGACCCCTCCTCGGTGACTCCGGAGAAGAGGGTGCCCCGGTAGAAGTTGACCCCGAGGATGTCGATCGGGGTGGAGATGGTCTTCAGGTCGCCGTCCTGGACGGGGATCTCGACGCCGCGCGCCGCCAGGTCGGCGACGATGTCCTCGGGGTAGTGGCCGTGGACGAGCGGGTCGAGGTACAGGCGGCTGCCGAGGCCGTCGGCGCGGCGGCACGCCTCGGCGTCGGCCTCGCTGTCCGTCTCGGGGGTGGCGGTGCCGAGGTTGAGGGTGATGCCCAGCTCCAGCGGCCGGTCCCCGGCGGCGTCCCGGATCCGCCGGGCGGCGAGCCCGTGGCCGAGGAGCAGGTGGTGGACGGCGTGGATGGCGTCGCCGAAGTCGGTGCGGCCGGGGGCGTGCAGGCCCAGGTCGTACCCGAGCATCGCCGAGCACCAGGGCTCGTTGAGCGTGGTCCAGTGCTCGACCCGGTCGCCGAGGGCGTCGTACGCGAGGGCCGCGTAGTCGGCGAAGCGGTAGGCGGTGTCGCGGGCCGGCCAGCCGCCCGCGTCCTCCAGCTCCTGCGGGAGGTCCCAGTGGTAGAGCGTGATCCACGGGGTGATGTCCCGGTCCCGCAGTTCGTCGACCAGGCGCTTGTAGAAGTCCAGGCCCTTGGCGTTGGCCGGTCCCGTACCGCCGGGCTGGATGCGCGGCCAGGCCAGCGAGAAGCGGTACGTGTCGACCCCGAGACCCGCGATCAGCTCCACGTCCTGCGGCATCCGGTGGTAGTGGTCGCAGGCCACGTCGCCGTGTTCCCCTCCGGCGACCGCCCCCGGCACCCGGCAGAAGGTGTCCCAGATCGAGGGGGTCCTGCCGTCGTCGGCAGCCGCTCCCTCGATCTGGTAGGCGGAGGTGGCGACGCCCCAGCGGAAGTCCGCGGGGAGGCCGGGGATCGCCACGGCGGGGCGGGTCAGGCCCTGGGGGGTGAGGGCGTTCATGGGTCTCCTGGGTCAGGGGAAAGCACACGAGTGCGGGCGGGTGGGCGGAGGCGGCCGGGACGGGTCCGGCGGTACGGGGTGCTCAG
>NZ_WWJY01000723.1 GCF_009865405.1 Streptomyces sp. SID3212
GGACTGTGCGGGCGACGCCGTCCTGCACCGGCGGCTGATCGACGTACTGGTCGAGCCGACGAGGCACGCCGCGACGGTCGCGGTGCGGCGCGCGGTCGACCGGGGGGACCTGCTGCCCGACGTCGATCCCGTGCTCCTGGTCGACCTGCTCGCGTCGACGGTCTACCAGCGGGCGCTGTTCGGCGACGCCCCGGTCGACCGGGGCACGGCGGGGCCCCTGGTGGACCTGCTGCTGCGCGGCGTGGCCGTCGACTTCGAGCGCCTGGTCAGGATCAGCCGGCGGACCGACCGTACGGTGGAGGCCGGCGCGGAGGAAGGTGCGCAGGCAGGCCACGGGCATTGAATCCGTGACCGACGGGCCACGGGGCGCGACATCAAGATCTCATCCATCCGCCATGCGCATGCCATACGTCTGACGGCGCGCCGCCTTGGCCCGCGACTGCAATTCCCCCTGACAACCGCCGTCAGGGGAGGGTCACATGACACCCGTACACCACCACGCGCCGGGTACCCACGCACCTGAACTCAGGGCAGCCGCCCGGCACCTCGGCCGACGCCGGTTCCTGACCGGTACCGGCGCGGCTGCCGCGCTCGCCTTCGCCGTGAACCTGCCGACCGCAGGAGTCGCGAGCGCCGCAGCACTCGACGCCGCGAAGATCACCGAGAATCCGTTCACCCTCGGCGTCGCCTCCGGTGACCCGCGCCCGGACGGCGTCCTGCTCTGGACGCGGCTCGCGCCCAGACCGTACGAGCCGGACAGCGGCCTGCCGAGGAACAGGGTCGCCGTACGGTGGGAACTCGCCCACGACGCGCGCTTCACCCGGATCGCCGAGCGCGGACAGGTCGACGCCCATCCCGAGTTCGACCACAGCGTGCACGTCGACGTCCCGGGCCTGGACTCCGACCGCGTGTACTGGTTCCGCTTCCGCGTCGGTACGTGGATCAGCCCGGTGGGCCGCACCCGCACCGCGCCCGCGCGGGGCGCCACGATCGGCGAGCTGAGGATCGCCGCCGTCTCCTGCCAGGCGTACCACGACGGCTACTTCACCGCCTACAAGCACCTCGCCGAGGAGGACCTGGACGTCGTCTTCCACCTGGGCGACTACCTGTACGAGTACGCGGTGACGGCGGTCGGCGGCGCCCGCAACTACACCGACCGGCGGCTGCCCGCGCACTACAACCGGGAGACGGTCACGCTGGAGGACTACCGGCTGCGGTACGGCCTCTACAAGTCGGACCCCGACCTGATGGCCGCGCACGCCGCACACCCGTTCGTCGTGACGTGGGACGACCACGAGACCGAGAACAACTACGCGGACGAGACGCCGGAGAACGACGTGCCGCCGGAGGAGTTCCTGCTCCGCCGGGCCGCCGCCTACCGCGCGTACTGGGAGAACCAGCCGCTGCGCACCCCGCAGCGCCCCGAGGGTCCGGACATGCGGCTGTACCGGCGGCTCCAGTTCGGCCGGCTCGCGCAGTTCGACGTCCTGGACACCCGGCAGTACCGCTCCGACCAGGCGTACGGCGACACCGCGCACGTCCCGGGGCCCGAGTCGGACGATCCGTCGCGCACCATGACCGGCGAGACGCAGGAGCGGTGGCTGCTGAACGGCTGGCAGAACTCCCGCGCCGTGTGGAACGTCGTCCCGCAGCAGGTCAACTTCTCGGCGCGCAGGCTGGACCTCAACCCGGTCGCCAAGGTCAGCATGGACGCGTGGGACGGTTACCCCGCCGCCCGCAAGCGCCTGCTGGACGGGGCGGAGGCGGCCGGCGTCGCCAACCTCATGGTGCTCACCGGTGACGTCCATGTCGCCTACGCGTACGACATCAAGCGCGACTTCGACGACGCGGCCTCCCGGACGGTGGGCACCGAGATCGTGGCGACCTCCATCGCCAGCGGCAAGGACGGCGCCGAGAAGCCCGCGACGTGGGAGACGTACACGCAGGCCAACCCGCACATGAAGTTCTACAACGGACGGCGCGGCTACGCGCTGGTGACGCTCGGCCGGGAGTCGGCGCGGGCCGACTTCCGTACGGTCTCCGCCGTCACGACGCCCGGCGCGCCGGTCTCGACCGCCGCGTCGTTCGTGACCGAGGCCGGGAACCCCGGCCTCGAACCGGCGTAAGGGTCGCCCCACCGGACTGCTGACCGGCTTCCGGCCGGCGGACGCCGGGTCCGTCGGGGATCAACGTCCCTGTACGGGCCCGGCGTTCGGCGAAGGGTTACCGCGGCCGTCGTACGCGCGTACGCGCCGTTCGCGCGTACGCGGGTCACACCACGCGGGAGTTGTCCGCGTTCTCGTCGTCGTCGGATCCCGCTATGTGCACGTCCGACACGGTCACGTTGGCCTCGACCACGTCAAGTCCGGTCATGCCCTGCACCGCGTCGGAGACGTTGGAGCGGATGTCGCCGGCCGTCTGCGCGATCGGTGATCCGTACTCGACCACGATCTCCAGATCGATGGCGGCCTGCTTCTCGCCGACCTCGACCTTGACGCCCCGGGTGGGGTCCTCGGAACCGGCCACGCGGTCGCGTACCGCCCCGATCGTGCGGGACATGCCTCCGCCCATCGCGTACACGCCACCCGTGTCCCGGGCCGCGATGCCGGCGATGGTCGACACGACCGAGTCGGCGATGACCGTACTGCCCTTGACGTCGTGATGTGCTCCGTTGTGCCGCGTGGTCACCGCGGACTGGTTTTCCGCCATGAGAGATTTCCCTTCTCGCAGAGGCTGATCGCTCTCTCGAACCCCCGTCGTCCCCCTCGCACTCCACTGTGCGCGCCCTCCCCGGAGCACGCCATTCGGGTGGCCGCTCCCCCACTCCCGGGCCCACTCGCGTGTCCCGCCTCCGGCGCACCGGCCACGGAGAGCGATCAGTTGACTTCACAAATGCCCCAAAACTCCGCTTAACGGACTTTTTACCTTATCGGACATTTTGATCGTCGGAGGATGGGAACGTCACCTTACGAGCCACACCCACAGCCGAAGGAGTTGGCCATGGCATCACCATCACCTCGTCCGTCATCGACCATCGAGGACCATCCCGACATCCGTGCGTTGCAGGCACGTTCCGAGCGGGCCATCGCGACGCCCATGGCGCAGGCCGTGCAGAGCCTGAGCCTGCTGGCCGGTCTCTTCCTGGCCGCCTCGCCCTGGATAGTGGGCTTCAGCGGACTCACGACCCTGACCGTGACCAACCTCATCGCCGGCATCGCGTTCACCCTGCTGACCCTCGGGTTCGGTTCCGCGGCGTACGAGCGGACGCACGGCATGGGATGGGCCGCGCTGGGGATCGGCGTGTGGACGATCATCGCCCCGTGGGTGGTGGCCGGGAACGTGACCACGACACGAACCATGGCGAGCAACGTCGCGGTCGGAGCCGCGTGTGTCTGCCTCGCCCTCGCCACGGCCGTGTTGGGAATGACCGGGCGCCGGAGCAGGGGCCGCGCACGCGGCTGACCCCTCGTCGCTCGACGCTCAACCGCCCCACCGCACCGCCCGGCCGCAGCACGCGGCCGGGCGGTGTGCTGTCCGGGGCATCCGGGTGACGTTCCCGTGTCCGTCCCGGCGCCGGGTCGCGCCTCGTGCCATAAGGAGGTACCACCCCTTCAGGGAAAGAAGGAACTGTGTACGAACTGCGCATCAAGCGTCGGATCACCGCGGCCCTCGCCGTCGCCATCCTCGCCGGCTCCGGCGCCCTGGTCGCCACCCCCGCCGCGGCGACGGGCACGACGCCGCCGGAGGCCACCACCGCGGTGGCGGCGCTCCCCAGGGGCAAGGTCATCGCCCGCCTCCCGCTGACCATCCGCCAGAGGCCGACGACCAACTCCGCGTACCTGGGCAGCTTCCAGCCCGGCACGATCATCACCCTGTACTGCAAGACCCGCGGCCAGAACGTCGAGGGCAACAACCTCTGGTACCTGCTCGGCGGTTCGAAGCGGGGCTGGGTCTCGGCCCGCTTCGTGAAGAACTTCTCGCCGGTGGCGTACTGCCGGTTCTGACCGACCCGGCAGGGCGGACGAGCGCCGGACCTCCGACGGACACCGCCGGAGGTCCGGCACGGCCGTTCCCGCACACGTTCCGCGGCCTTTCCCGCAGCGCTTGCCACACCTGGTGCGACGCCACGGACACCCTGCGTCACGGGCGTTAAAATAGCTCACACATTCGATTATTCGGGCTTACGCTGGCGTACATGTCCGTACATCTCCAGCCTTCGCTCTTCGACCAGTCCGAGGGGATACGCCTGGGCCCGCTCGACGGCCTGCGGCGGACCACGCTGGGCGACGGGGCGTGGATCGATCTCCTCCCCGGCTGGCTGAGCGGCGCCGACGCCCTCTTCGGGGAACTGGTGGTCGGCGTGCCGTGGCACGCCGAGCGGCGCCGGATGTACGACCGCGAGGTGGCCGTACCGCGTCTGCTGTCGTTCTACCGGGCCGGGGACGCGCTCCCCCACCCTGTCCTGGACGAGGCGCGCGCCGCCCTCGGCGTCCACTACGCGGCCGAGCTGCGGGAGCCGTTCGCCACGGCGGGGCTCTGCTACTACCGGGACGGCCGGGACAGCGTCGCCTGGCACGGCGACCGGACCGGGCGCGGTTCCACCGAGGACACCATGGTCGCGATCCTCTCGGTCGGCGAACCGCGCGACCTCATGCTGCGGCCGCGCGGGGGCGGCGGCGCCACGAGGCGCGTGCCGCTGGGGCACGGCGACCTGATCGTGATGGGCGGTTCGTGCCAGCGGACCTGGGAACACGCGATCCCCAAGACCGCACGCGGCGTCGGCCCCCGCATCAGCGTCCAGTTCCGCCCGGAGGGCGTGAGCTGAGGCCCGTCGCACAGGCCCCACGTCCACAGGCCCCCACGCTCTACCCCCCCCAGGCTCTAACCGCCGCCCTGGAACTCCAGCGACATCTGGAAGTGGTCGGGGTCGAGCAGGCTGACGACGTGCTCGACGAAGAAGCCGTCCGACGCGAAGCTGGTGCGCTGCGCGTCCAGGAACCAGTCGCCCGGCTCCCGCCGCAGCAGCTCCGCCTCGCGCGCGTCGATCCGGCGCCCGCCGAGGCGCTGCTCCCCGTGGTCGGGGTGGAGTCCGGCCAGCCGCATGACCTCCGTGAGGGACATCTCGGCGGGTCCCTGCCTCGGCAGCTCCCGTACTCCGGGGACAGGGGGCAGGAAGCTGCGCTCGTACGACACCACGCAGCCGTCGTCGGTCAGTTCCCGGATCCGGGCGACCCGGACGAAGACGGGGGAGTCCACGCCCAGCCGTTCGGCCAGCGCGTCGTCGTTGACCTCCTCGACGGCGATCGTCCGGACCCGGGAGGAGATGCCCTGGGTGGCGAGGGCGTGCGCCCACCCCAGGGGCGTGTCCAGGGGACGGCCGTCGAAGAGTACGTACGACCCCTTGCCGCTCCGGGTGACGATCAGGCCGGCTTCGCTCAGTTCCGCCAGCGCGGCGCGCACGGTGGTACGGCTCACGGAGAAACGCTGGGCCAGGGCCTTCTCGCCCGGCAACTGCTCACCGGCCCGCCGTCCGCCGCTGCGGATCTCCTTGGCCAGCGCCTCGGAGATCTTCTGGTGCTTGAGCCAGATTCCGGTCATGTCGTTTCTCCCGCGAGCTTCTCGGGGGTGGTGGGTCCGGGGCGGTGCCGGCCGTCCCGTACGGAACTCATACGGGCAGCTTGTCCCCGATCGTCGCCGGCCGCCGCTCCTGGGCGCGCACCCGGCCGCGCGCGAGGAGCAGATAGCCGGCGAAGCAGAGCACCAGGGCGACCAGCACGCCCAGGTTGGCGAAGGCCCAGGAGCCGGTCTTGCCGCCGAGGCCGAAGGGGCCGAGCAGGTAGCCCTGCCAGTTGAGCCAACTGGCGGCGGCATTGGTGACGAGACCCCAGCCGAGCGCGGTGGCGAGGACGGTGAGCACCAGGGGCACCCACGCGAAGTCGCCGTAGCGGCCCCGGGGGCGGTACAGGTCGAGGTCGTCGTACGGCCCCCGGCGCAGGAGCAGGTCGGCGAGCATCACCCCGCACCAGGCCGCCACGGGGACGCCGAGGGTGGTCAGGAAGCCGATGAACTGGCCGAGGAAGTTGTCGGCGAAGAAAACGATGTAGACCGATCCCGCGATCATGAGGACACCGTCGAACAGGGCGGCGAGGTAGCGGGGCACCCGCAGGCCCGCCGAGAGCAGCGCGAGCCCCGAGGAGTAGATGTCCAGCACCGCGCCGCCGACCAGGCCGAGGACGGCGACGATCGCGAACGGGACCAGGAACCAGGTGGGCAGGATCGTGGTGAGCGCGCCGATGGGGTCGGCGGCGACGGCCGAGTTGAGGCTCTTGGAGGAACCTGCCAGCAGCAGGCCGAAGACGAGCAGGATCACCGGTGCCACGGAGGCGCCCACGGTGGTCCAGCCGATCACTCCGCGCGCCGAGGAGCGGCGGGGCAGGTAGCGGGAGTAGTCGGCGGCGGCGTTGACCCAGCCGAGGCCGAAGCCGGTCAGCAGGAAGACGAGCGCGCCGATGAACTCCTCGGCGGAGCCGCCCGGGAGGGCGCTGACGGTGTGCCAGTGGATGTGGTCGGCGACGAGCCCGACGTAGACGAGGGTGAGGACGGCCGTGACCACGGTGATCACGGTCTGGAGCCGCATGATGAGGTCGAAGCCCATCACGCCGCCGACCACGACGAGCGCGCTGATGAGGATCAGCGCGATGACCTTGGTCTCGGTCCCGCCGCCCCAGCCGAGCCGTCCGAGGACGGTCGCGGTGGCGAGGGTGGCCAGCGAGGTGAGGACGGTCTCCCAGCCGACGGTGAGCACCCACGAGATGACGGAGGGCAGCCGGTTGCCGTGCACGCCGTAGGCGGCGCGGCTGAGCACCATCGTCGGCGCGGAGCCGCGTTTCCCGGCGACCGCGATGAAGCCGCAGAGGAGGAAGGAGACGATGATGCCGACCAGCCCGGCGATCAGGGCCTGCCAGAACGAGATACCGAAGCCGAGCGCGAAGGCACCGTAACTGAGCCCGAGGATCGAGACGTTGGCCCCGAACCAGGGCCAGAAGAGCTGACGGGGCGTGCCCTTGCGCTCCGCGTCGCCGATCACGTCCAGACCGTGGGTCTCCACCTGGATCTGTCGCCCTGTTCCGGAACCGGAGCCGGGCCCCGAGCCGGAACCGGATCCGCTGTCGCGCGTGCCTGCCATCGCCGACCTGCCTGTCTAGACGTGTTCAGTCGAGAATAGGGTGGGTGTCTCACGTCGTCAACAAGCCGTCAAGGGCAGGTGCGGCCCCCACGCGCACGATCCGGTCGTGGCCGGTTCCCGCGAGGGCGCGGCTCAGTAGTCCCCGCCTCCGCCGCCCCCGCAGCTGTGGCCCCCGCCGGAACCCCCGTCGGAGTCACCGTGCCCGTGGGAGTCCGTGTCGCGGTCGAGGGCCTTCGCCATCCGCAGCAGGGTCTTGCCGAGGCCGGACGGCAGGGTCGCGGCCGTGACCGTGGCGCGGAACCGCGCGTCCGGGAGCGCGGCGGGGCCGTCGAAGACGTGCGCCGGGAGTGTCCCCTCCCGCCGGGCGAACTCCAGGTGGCGGCGTCCGGCCCGGGTGAGGCCGTGGCGCCGGGTGAGCAGACCGTACGAGACGAGCCGGTCCCCGATCTTGTCCGTCACGGGGTCCTTGGCCACGCCCGCGAGCACGGCGGCGAGTCCTCTACCCCGTGGGCACAGCGCGATGAGCGCCTCCTCGACGGGATGCCCGGCCGGGCCGGCCGGCGCCCCCGCCTCGTCCGGGACGGCCCGCACCCGGGAGCCGAGCACACGGACCAGGCCCCGGTCCCGCAGCCCGGTCAGCGCGGTCTCGGCCACCCGCCGGGGACCGCCGGCGAGATGTGCGATGTCGTACGGATCCAGCGCCGGTACCGCTGCCGGTACCACGGGCCGGACACGTCGTCGGAATACGGCCGCCATGGAAGATCCCCCGTTCGTCCAGGTGGTGTCCTGCCTCCAGTGTCGTCCCGGCAGGTCACCCCCAGGCCACGATCCGGTCGGCGTTGTGTCCCGGACAGGTAACCGGCTGAGGAATCAAGGGGGTTGCGCACGTGTGAGGATTAGGCGCTCCGGCAGAGACGGAGCACGCACCACGAGGAGATCCATGTTGTTCCGCAAGCGCACAGGGACGATCGCGGCGACGGCCGTCATAGGCGCGATGCTGCTGACGGCGTGCGGCGACGGTACGGACGGGACCTCGGACCGCGCCGCGACGGCCGGCCGGGCCCTGCTCGGAAACCTGAGCTTCCTGTCGGGCACCGCCAAGGAGAACCACGCCCCGGCGAAGACGGGCGACTGGGCGAACGTGCCCGGCACGCCGGTCGTGTCGGAGGTGGCGAAGAAGTGGGTGCAGCTGACCGCCGTCACGACGGGGAGCCCGGACTCGAACGTCGTCAACGGCGCCGGATTCACGCTGTACCGCTTCGACAAGGACGGGGCGAGCCCCTCGAAGTCGAACTGCGACGACACCTGCACCGACACCTGGCCGCCGGTGCTCATCGCCCCGAAGGGGAAGATCTTCGTCGACGGGGTCAAGGAGTCGGACGTGGGCGTGGTGAAGCGGGCGGACGGGAGCCTCCAGGTGACCCTGTCGGGACAGCCGGTCTACCGGTACAGCGAGGACATGGAGCCCGGGGACGTCAAGGGGTACGGGGTCGACGGCACCTGGTTCAGCGTCACGCCGGACGGCATGGCGGGGGTCGAGGCCAACTGACCGCCCGCGCCTCTCGCCCGGCACCCGCCGCCCGCCGTCCCGTATCCGGGCAGCGTGGCGGCGCGGGT
>NZ_WWJY01000724.1 GCF_009865405.1 Streptomyces sp. SID3212
CTGAGCCGGGGCACCAGCAGGACCGCGCCGGCCGCGAGGCCGATGGCGGCGAACACCCACCAGGTCCGGTGGAAGGCGCCGACGGCCGACGCCGGGCCCGGGGTGCCGAGGACGGCGACGAACACACTGATCCCGAGGACCGCCCCGAGCTGGCGGAAGCTGGCGTTGATCGCCGAGCCCAGCCCGTACCGCGCCGGGGGAAGGGACTCGACGGCGGCCCCGGACTGCACCGGCAGGGTCAGCCCGATGCCGATCCCGATGAGCACGCTCGCCGGCAGCCAGTGCGCCGCCCAGTGCGGAGACGAGGTGACCGACAGCGCGAAGGCCGCCGAGCCCGCCGCCCAGCTGACGGCTCCCGCGAGCAGCACGGGGCGGTACCCGATCGAGCCCGCCAGCTTGCTCGCGGACCGGGCGATCAGGGTGACCACCAGCGGTCCCGGCGTGCTGGCCAGCGCGGCCCGCAGCACGGAGAGTGCCACTCGGTCTGGAGGAAGATGATGTTGCTGAGCAGCATGCCGTAGAAGGCCGTGGCGAAGAGCAGGGTCGCCGCGTTGACCAGGCGGAACTGCCGGACCTTGAAGAGGGCCAGGTCCATCACAGGACGGGCGGCGGTGGCGGAGCGCCGTACGAACACGGGCAGCAGTGCCGCCGCGAGAACGAAGCCCGCGATCACCCAGGGGTCGGACCAGCCCCGGGTCGGTCCCTCGATGATGGCGAAGCTGAGCAGCGCGGGGACGGCGGCCACCAGGACCACACCGACCGGGTCCGGGATGCCGGAGGCCTGCGGGTCGCGGGACTCGCGCAGCAGCCGGGCCCCGAAGAAGATCATGACGGCGCAGATCGGGACGTTCACCAGGAAGATCCACCGCCAGGACGCGTACTCGGTGAGGAGCGCGCCGATGGTGGGGCCGAGCGCGGCAGCCGCCGCGCCCATCGCGCCCCACGTGCCGACCGCCACATGCCGCCGGGCGGCCGGGAACTCGGGCAGGATCAGCGCGATCGAGGTCGGTACGACCAGCGCCGCGAAGACGGCTTGCAGGGCCCGGGAGGCGATCAGGAACCCGGCGTTCGGCGCGAGCCCGCAGAGGGCGCTCATCGCGGCGAACCCGGCGAGCCCTATGAGGAAGATCCGCTTGCGCCCGTACCGGTCGGCCAGACGTCCCGCCGGGATCAGCATGGCCGCGAAGACCAGGCTGTAGGCGTTGAGGACCCACGCGAGATGCCCGGTCGTGGTGTCGAAGCTGCGGCTGATCGTCTCGAAGGCGACATTCACGATCGTCGTGTCGAGGAACACCACGAACACGCCGAGGCTGCCCAGGGCCAGCACCCGCAGGGCATGCCGTTTCGCAGCGGCCTGCTCGTCGGGGACGGACGGGGGAGTGGACATGGGGGACCCCTCACAGAGTCTGTTGTGATTTCCAACTTACCTGGTGGAAGCTAACAGCGGTCTGTTGGAAAAGACAACCGACCACCGGTTAGGGTGGAGCGCATGGAGACGAAGGAAGGGTCCGGAACAGGGGCGGGGACAGGGTCCGGGGCAGGAGAAGAGTCCGGCGCCGAAGCGGGTCGCGTGGGGGAGCGGGGCGGCGGCGGGATGTCCCTCATGGCGCGCCAGCCCCTCGCCGTACGGCCGTGCTCGCTCGCCGCCTCGCTCGACGTCCTGGGCGAGCGCTGGTCGCTGCTGGCCATCCGCGAGATGGGATACGGCGTCCACCGCTTCGGGCGCATCGCCGGCTACACCGGCGCCTCCCGCGACATCCTCGCCGACCGCCTGCGCAAGCTCGAAGCCGCCGGTGTGGTCGAGCGGCGGCAGTACAGCGAGCACCCGCCGCGCTACGAGTACCACCTCACCGAAGCCGGCCGGGAGCTGCACCCGGTGCTGCTCTCGCTCTTCCAGTGGGGCGACAAGTGGGCCGTGGAGGAACCGCCGTTGACGCTCCGGCACACGTGCGGACACCGCCTGGAGATCGACCACGTCTGCCGCCACTGCGGCGGTCCGGTCGGGCGCGGCACGGTCGAGGCACGGCTCTCCCGCGGCGAGGAGTGATCCTCGGGCCGTCAAGCCCGCGTCAGGAGAAGGGCGCGGTGGATCAAGGCCGCGTCAGCGACCGGGACCGGAGCGCGCCGTACGGGCATACCATCCTTGGTATGCCCCGCTCCCGACCCGCGGACCGGGGCAGTCATTCTGTCCTCAGGAGCGACACCATGTCGGAGCATCAGAACAGCGAGGATCCGGAGCCTTCACATCCGGCCCCGGCCGGAACGTTGTTCGTCCCGGTCCGGCCGGGATCCGCAGGCTTCAGCGTCCGCCTCTTCCGTACCGCCCTCGGCGCCCGGACGGCGGTCGCCTTCACCACCGCGACCGGACTGGCCGCGACCCTGGGCCCCCAGCAGTCCTGGATCAAGCTCTCGGAGCACGCCGTGCGCGCCCTCACCGAGCCGCTCGGCGTCACCGCCCTCACCGTCGACCCGCAGCTGGCCGCCCCGGCCACGGCCCCCGCCACCGCTCCCGTCACGGTCCCCGTCGCCGTCCCGGGCCCGCTGCCCGTCCTCCCCCTCCCGGTCCAGACCGCCGGCCCGTACGGCGCGCGCAGGCCCTCCGCCGGCGCGCTCCCGCCGCTCCAGCCCGGCCACCGCATGGCCCCCTCGGCACGACCGGCCGCTCGGCGCGCCTGATCGGCTCACGTCCACCAGACTCTTCTTGTGGGACTTCTTCCCGCTTGCGGACTCTTCCGCGCCTGCCCGCGCCTCCTGTGTGAGGAGAGCGCCTGCGGGCAGGCGCGAGACATTGCTCCGGTGAAGACGAAGGGACGTGTACCTCATGCGTGTGGCATTTCTCGTGGCTCCCGAAGGCGTGGAGCGAGTGGAACTCACCGAACCCTGGCAGGCCGTCGGCGAGGCGGGCGGCGAACGGGTGCTCATCTCGACGGAACCCGGCGAGGTACAGGCGTTCGACCACCTCGACAAGGCGGACACCTTCCCCGTCGACCTGACCGTCTCCGAGGCCTCCGTGGCCGACTACGACGGGCTGGTGCTGCCCGGCGGCGTCGCCAACCCGGACGCCCTGCGCACGGACGCCGGCGCCGTCGCGTTCGTGAAGAGCTTCTTCGACGCGGGGAAGCCGGTGGCGGCGATCTGCCACGCCCCGTGGACGCTCGTGGAGGCCGATGTCGTACGGGGCAGGACGCTGACGTCCTGGCCCAGCCTCCAGACAGACCTCCGCAACGCGGGGGCCACCTGGGTCGACGAACAGGTCCAGGTCTGCACCTCCGGGCCCAACACCCTCATCACGAGCCGGAACCCCGGCGACCTCAAGGCGTTCAACGCCACCTTCGTGCCCGAGTTCGGCGGCTGAACGAGGGCAGAGGCACAGGAGGGTAGGGGGGTATCGGGGGAAAAACGGGGAGCAGAGACGGAGAGAGGGCGATTTCAGGTGAAGACCGCGGATCAGCCGACGGCGCACGTCGTCGTGGCACTCAGCGGACAGGACCAGGAGGACGCGCACACGGTGTTCTCCGCGCTCAGAACGGCGTTCGGGTCCGACCGGCCGGCCGACGACGTACCACAGGCGGTCACCGGCGGCAGGCCGACGGTGTGGACCGCCACCTTCGACGCGTCCGACGTACGCGACGAGCCTGCCGCCGCACGGCTGTCCGCGCCCGTCAGCGCCACCCTCCAGGGCGCCTACACCGATGTGGACAGCCTGCGCAGGGCACTGACCGCCGCCTTCTCCGTACGGATCGTCGGTACGGCCTCCGGCGACCAGGAGGAAGAGGTCCAGCTCCGCCTGGAGAGCAGGTAGGCGGGCGGCCGCATCGCACATGGCCGGTCCCCGCGCACGCGCGGGGACCGGCCATGAGGCATGCCTTGTTCCCGTACCGCCGCACGGCCGCCCCGCACGTTCTTCCCGTACGGTCGTCGCCCGTTCGTGTTGCGCGTCCGGCGCGGCGGCGGCAATCTGGTGTTGACCCAGAAGTGAATGCCGCTCACGCTTCGTACTCGGGGGTCGTTGGTACAACGTGGTGAAGCATGAGGGCCTCTCTGTGAGGAGCCCCGACATGACAGTTCCACTCGACCGGCACGACGGCCGGCGGTACACGGTGGAATTGCACGCCTCTCCGGAACGTCTCTCCCAGCTGCGGCGCATCGTCGCCGCTCACCTCAGGCACTGGAAACTCGACCTGCACGTCGACCCCGTCTGCGAGGGCCTCGACGAACTCATGGCCAATGTCCACCGGCACGTCGGACAGGCCAACACCTGTGTGGTGGAACTGCGTTGGCGCGGACGCCACCTCACGGCCTCGGTGGAGGACAACGGCCCCCGGCTGCCCCGCCTGCTCACCGCCGGCGGCGGAGGGCTCGCGCGCGTCGCCGCGCTGAGCGACAGCTGGGGGACCTGTCCCACGGCCGGTGGCAAAGTCATCTGGTTCACCAGGAGCGTCGAGTCCCCGCAGGACATCTTCCGCGTGCCCCGGATCCCGGTCACCGGCGTCGGTACGGCCGAGCTGTGCCGCGCGCCCGCCCCGGAACCCGTGCCGTTCGGCGCGCCCGCCCTGGCCCGCGAGTCCTTCGCTCCGGCCCTGGCCTGAACACGGGCCGCCCGACCTGCTTCGTACGACCGGTTTGTATGACCGTTTCGTGCGAGCGCTTTGTAAGGTCCGGCCGGTACGGCTCTGGGTCGGCGCCGCCTACTCGTACGCCTCGGGCTCGTCGTCCTCCTCCGGCACCAGATGCACCGCGGCCTCCTCTGCCGAGGCAGCCGCGCCGTCGATGCCCACGTCGCTGGCGACCATGTCGTTCTCGTCGTCTTCGTGCGCGCCCTCGTCCGGCGCCACCAGACGCCCGGACCGGCCGTCGCCGACCTCGTCGTCCACCAGCTCGCCCTCGCCGTACGCCAGATCGCCGATGCCGTCCCCGAACGGGACCCCGCGCTCGGGGATCTCCTCGGCGAGGCGCTGGTCCAGCGACTCGCCCGCGACCTGCTCCGAGGCGGTCGTCCCGGCGTGTTCCACGCCGAGCGGCCGCTCCGGCGGCGACCAGCCCTCGTCGAAGGGGTCGGACCCGCGGTCCACCAACGTGTCCTCGGGGTCGAGGATGCCCTCGTCCTCGAACACCCCGTCACCGTCGTCGTGGTCGGGCTGGTACACCTCGTCGCCCATCGTCTCGCCTCCGTCGCCGCTCACGTCGGTCTCCTCACTCCGTAGCCGTCCTGTACGGGCGTCCGGACCCTGTCCGGCGGACAGGACCCACCTGCCCGTACCCCTCGGCAGCCTCGGCAAGCGGCAGTTCGCGCGATGCTCACGCTGTCCTTCTCCACCACCCTCCCACCAATCACTCCCGTGTCAAACGGCAGGTGAAAGGCCCTGTCGGGGGCTGTGGAGAGGGGTCTTCCGACGCCTTCGGTGTTTGTCGGCGCCGGTGGCGGGCACGTCACCAGTCCGACGGTACGACCCGATATGTGACTGTCCGGAGTCGAACGTGAGCCGAGAACGCATTGTCATCGTCGGAGCCGGGTTCGCCGGCTACGAGGCCGCCCGCACCGTCTGCCACAAGGTCCGGGGCGCCGCCGACATCGTCCTGCTCAACCCCACCGACTACTTCCTGTACCTCCCCCTCCTGCCCCAGGTGGCGGTGGGGGTCCTGGAGGCCCGCCGGGTGACGGTCTCCCTCACCGGAACGCTGCCACGGGTGCGGCTCGTCCTCGGCGAGGCCGACAACGTCGACCTGGAGGGCCACCGGGTGACGTACACCGGCCCGGAGGGCGCGCGGGGCGAGCTGACGTATGACCGGCTCGTCCTCGCCGTCGGCAGTGTCAACAAGCTGCTGCCGATCCCCGGCGTCGCCGAGTACGCGCACGGTTTCCGTGGCCTGCCCGAGGCGCTCTACCTGCGTGACCACATCACCCGGCAGATCGAGATGGCCGCGACCACGGCGGACCCGGCGGAGGCCGAGGCCCGCTCCACCTTCGTGGTGGTCGGGGCCGGTTACACCGGCACCGAGGTCGCCGCCCAGGGCAAGCTCTTCACGGACGCCCTGATGCGCAAGCAGCGCCGGTGGAGCAGGGGCGAGAAGCCCCGCTGGATGCTCCTGGACGTCGCGCCGCGCGTGCTCCCGGAACTCGACCGCAGGCTCTCCGCCACCGCCGACCGCGTGCTGCGCGACCGTGGGGTGGACGTACGGACAGGGACGTCCGTGAAGGAGGCGACCCCGACCGGAGTCACCCTGGACACCGGCGAGTCCGTCGAGACCCGCACGCTGGTGTGGTGTGTGGGCGTCCGGCCCGACCCCCTGGTGTCCGGCGTCGGACTGCCCGTCGAGCGGGGCCGTCTCGTGGTCGACCCGCGGCTCAACGTGCCAGGACATCCCGAGGTGTTCGCGTGCGGCGACGCCGCCGCCGTACCCGACCTCACCAGGCCGGGGGAGTACACCCCGATGACGGCCCAGCACGCCGGCCGCCAGGGGAAGGTGGCGGGGCGCAATGTCGCCGCCTCCCTCGGATACGGCGAGGCCGAGGCCTACAGCCACCACGACCTGGGCTTCGTGGTCGACCTCGGCGGGGTGAAGGCGGCGGCCAACCCGCTCGGAGTGCCCCTGTCGGGCCCGGTCGCGGGCGCCGTGACGCGCGGCTACCACCTCGCGGCCATGCCGGGGAACCGGGTGCGGGTCGCCGCCGACTGGCTGCTCGACGCGGTCCTGCCCCGCCAGGCCGTCCAGCTCGGCCTGGTCAGGGCGTGGACCGTACCGCTCGAATCGTCGTCCCCCGAACTGGCCAAGGTGCCGGGCGGACCGGGCGGACCGGCCGGACCGGACGGACCGGTCGGGAAGCCGTAGGACCGTCCGGAAAAACGCCGGTCCCGGGAAACAGAAGCGCAGTCTCCGTTTCGCAGCGGGGTGAGGGGTACGCGCAGACAGAGAGACCCCCACCGCCCACCGAGCGAAAGGAACGATCGACTGTGCGCCTGCCTACGGAACCCCTGAGCCTCGGCCCCGATACGGACACCTGGGCGTGGCTGCGTCACGCGGCCTGCGTCGACGCCGACCCCGAGCTGTTCTTCCCGGTGGGCGAGTCGGGCCCCGCCGCCGAACAGGCCCGGCGCGCCAAGGAGGTGTGCCACCGCTGCCCGGTGGAGCGCGAGTGCCTCGAATGGGCGCTGGAGACCGGCCGTACCTCCGGCGTCTGGGGCGGTACGGACGAGGAGGAGCGGCGCCGGATGCGGCGCAGGAGCGACCGGCGCAGGACACCCCAGGCGGCCCCGGCCCGCGGCGCCCAGCAGTCGGGACCCGGCCGCTCCC
>NZ_WWJY01000725.1 GCF_009865405.1 Streptomyces sp. SID3212
CCCCGGCCCGGGGACGTACGCCACCGCGAGCCCCTGTCCCCCGCTTCCCGCGCCGAGCCGCCGCCGCAGGTCGCCCGCGTCCGCCGGCCGTTCGTCGGGGGTCTTCGCGAGCAGGTCGAGGACGATCCGCTCGAAGAACTCGGGGAGTTCGGGCCGGTGGGCGCGCGGTGGCTGGGGCACGGTGTCCCGGTGCCCGACCAGCACCGACCAGGCGTCCTCCAGGTCGAACGGCGGTGCCCCCGTGGCGATTTCGTACAGCACACAGCCCAGCGAGTACAGGTCGGAGCGGTGGTCTATGTCGCCCGCGCCGATCTGCTCGGGCGACATGTAGTGCGGCGTCCCCATCGCGACGCCCGTACCGGTGAGTTGGGAGGTCTGTTCCAGGTCGCGGCCCAGCCTGGCGATGCCGAAGTCGCAGATCTTCACCGTGCCGTCGGTGAGCCGCATGATGTTCGCGGGCTTCAAGTCGCGGTGGATGATGCCCTGTTCATGGGTGTACGCGAGGGCGTCCGCGACCTGCTCCGCGATGTCGACGACCTCGGCCACCGGCAGCGGACCGCGCTTGTTGTCCTCCAGGAGCTGGCCCAGGTCCCGGCCGTCCAGCAACTCCATCACCAGGTAGAGCACACCGTCGTGTTCACCGAAGTCGTGGACGACCGTGACGCCGCGGTGCTGGAGCGCCGCCGCGACCCTGGCCTCGCGCCGGAACCGCTCGCGCATGACCCGTCCGGCCGCGTCTCCCTGCGGGGGACCCACCGGCTTGAGGCATTTGACCGCGACGCGCCGGCCGAGCGACTCGTCGCGCGCCCGCCACACCTCGCCCATCCCCCCGCGCCCGATCAGTTCGAGCAGCCGGTACCGGCCCTGGATCAGCCTGGTGTCCGCCATCGCGTGCTGTCGCCCCCGTCGCCTCGCCGCGCCCTCCCCGGCCCGTACCCAGTATGGCCGCCCGGCCGTGTGGTGTGTACGGGGACGGGCCGTGTGACGGAACCGTGTCACGACGTCCCGCCCGCGCGATCACCACGTCCCGCCGGCCGATCATGGGAATCCGGGCGGTCCGGAGGACGGCGCCTTCCGTTTCGCCGGGCGGACGCGCGCTCGGCGTAGCACGATGGCAGCATGCTGCTGGCACCGCTCGCCCGCGTCTCCCGGGAGGTCGCCGAGACCTCGGCGCGCTCCCGGAAGATCTCCATGCTGGCCGGACTCTTCCGTACGGCCGGCCCCCAGGACGTGCCCGTCGTCATCCCCTACCTGGCAGGACGGCTCCCCCAGGGCCGGATCGGGATCGGCTGGAACGCCCTCAAGGACCCGCCGCCGCCGGCCGGCCGGGCCACCCTCACCGTCCACCACGTCGACGACACCTTCACCGCTCTCGCGGCCGTGTCGGGGCCCGGCTCGCAGGCCGAGCGGCGGCGGCTGGTGCAGGAGCTGCTGGGGGCGGCCACCGGGGAGGAGCAGCGCTTCCTCGTGGGGCTGATCTCCGGCGAGGTGCGGCAGGGCGCGCTGGACGCGGTCGCCGTGGAGGCGCTGGCCGAGACCTCGGGCGCGGCGGCGGGCGCCGTGCGGCGGGCCGTGATGCTGGCCGGTTCGCTCCAGCACGTGGCGGAGCGGCTGCTGGCGGAGGGCCCGCACGTGCTGGAGGAGTTCCTGCTGACCGTGGGCCGGCCCGTGCTGCCGATGCTGGCGCAGAGCGCGGCGGACGTGTCCGAGGCGGTCGGGCGGCTCGGGGCGTGCGCCGTGGAGGAGAAGCTGGACGGGATCCGGGTACAGGTGCACCGCGACGGCGGGACGGTACGGATCTTCACCCGCACCCTTGACGACATCACGGACCGGCTGCCCGAGGTGGTGGACATCGCGGCCACGCTGGACGGCGACGGTTTTGTGCTGGACGGGGAGGTCATCGCGCTGGACGAGCGGGGCAGGCCCCGGCCGTTCCAGGAGATCGCGAGCCGGGTCGGGTCGCGGACGGACGTGGCGACCGCCGCGACGGCGGTGCCGGTCTCCCCGGTCTTCTTCGACATCCTGTCGCTCGACGGCGAGGATCTGCTCGACCTGACGTTCGCGGAGCGCCACGAGGCGCTGGCGGGGCTGGTCCCGGAGCCGATGCGGGTACGGAGGATCGTGGTGCCGGGTACGGACGGGCCCGGCGGGGACACCGCCGGCACGCGTACCGAGGACGCCGAGGCGTTTCTGGCGGACACCATGGCGCGGGGCCACGAGGGGGTCGTGGTGAAGGCGCTGGACACCCCGTACAGCGCGGGCAGGCGCGGGGCGGGATGGCTGAAGGTCAAGCCGGTGCACACCCTGGACCTCGTCGTGCTGGCCGCCGAGTGGGGGCACGGCCGGCGCACCGGGAAGCTGTCGAACCTGCATCTGGGCGCGCGCCGGGACGACGGGTCGTTCGTGATGCTCGGCAAGACGTTCAAGGGGCTGACGGACGTGATGCTGGAGTGGCAGACCGGCCGGCTGCGCGAGCTGGCGGTGCGTGACGACGGCTTCACGGTGACCGTACGGCCGGAGCTGGTCGTCGAGATCGCGTACGACGGGCTCCAGCGGTCGTCCCGCTACCCGGCGGGGGTGACCCTGCGGTTCGCCCGGGTCGTCCGCTACCGCGAGGACAAGCGGGCGGCGGACGCCGACACGGTGGAGACGGTGCTGGCGGCCCACAGCCAGGCCCGTGGCCAGTGATGAGCGGTCCGCCGGGGACGGGCCGGCACCCAGGGACGAGCGGTCGGCCAGGGAAGGTGAAGGGCCCGGGACCGGTGACGGCCGGTCCCGGGCCGCGCGGCTACTGAGCGGTGCCGCGCGGGACGACCGACGAGAGAACCGTCGGAAGCGAGCGCCAGTCCGCGGAGATCAGGCTGGCGTTCTTACCCGCCAGCAGGGACAGCCGATCCCGGGCCTGCTGCTCGGTGGGGTTGGAGCCGTCGATGGCGGGCGCCACGTTGTGGGCGTCCGTCATCAGGACGAAGTAGTGCCGCTGGTTGTACCAGGCGGTGTCGATCCCGCCGGCGACCCACGCGGAGGCGTCACCGTCGAAGAAGACGAACCACGGGCGGATCGAGGCGTCCGCGTAGCGGGTGCGCGGGTCGCCGGCCGCGACGTTGTGCACGGCGGGGAAGGCCGTGGCCTCGCCCAGCCGGCCGGCCGCCTTGAGGTCGCGGAGGTAGGTGGCGTACTCCCGGTCGGTCCACAGCGTGTCGAAGGGGTTCTGCTCCTCGACCGTGCCGGGGATCAGCTCGATGATGAACTTGCCCGCCAGCTGCGCACGGGTGGGCCAGGCGCCGGCCTGGGACGCCTCGTCGAGGGTGGCGCGGTTGCCGACCAGGTCACCGGGGCGGTAGACGGCGTCGCCGAGCTTGCTGCTGACGAGGGCGTCGAAGGCGGCGGGGCCGCGGCCCGCCGAGCCCAGGAAGCCGTCCTTCATCTCGACCTTGAGGACGATCGGGCGGTGGCCCGGGTTGGCGTTGTGCCACGTTCTGAGGTCGGTGAGGCAGCCGCCCAGGTCGCGGTTCTGCGTGTTGGTCCGCAGCTGCGCGACGGTGGTGGCGTTCGCGCAGTTGTTGTTGTTGCTGACCGGGCTGTCGTGCGACACGCGCCAGGAGGCGCCGAACACGTTGGTCCACACGTCGAGTTCGAGCATCCCGGCGCCGGAGTCCAGGGCGTCGGCGAAGTACGGGAACGTCGTCTTGACGTAGGCGTTGTGCACGCCGACCCCGGTGGTGGAGGAGTACGGCAGCTGGCCGGTGTCGGCCGCCCGGGCCGAGGTGGTGGCGAGGGCGAGCAGCGCGACGGCACCGGCGGCCACCGTCGTACGAAGGAGCTTTGCCATAGTCCCTGATCCTCCTGGAGCGCATGTGTGGGGCATGTCAACCGAGGAGGAGCGTAGGGGAGTTCAGTGACGTCCGGGGGGACACGAGCTTACGGGTGCGATCACCCGGGCGACGCGCGGGAGGCCACCACACCGCGCCCGGGCCCGCATACGCCGCTGCCCCGGCCGAGGGCGCGGCCGGGGTAGCGGGGTGGGGCTCAGATGTGTGCGGATGCCGGGCCGTGTGCGAGGTTCGGCCGTCCGAAGAGCCGGTCACGCGCGACCGCCACTCGTGCGAAGGGGCGGGCGTGGTGCTGACGCTTCGTCACATCCGTACGTCTCCGGAGTACTTGCTGCTCCGGGGGACTTACTTCTTGACGGAGTAGGAGTGCGCTCCCACACCGGCGAGGGCGCCGCCGTCGACGATCAGGTACTCGTCGCGCTGGGGCGTGCCCGCGAAGAAGTTCTCCAGGATCTCGCGCGTACCTGCGGCGTAGCGGGCCTGGGCGGAGAGCGAGGAGCCCGAGATGTGCGGGGTCATGCCGTGGTTCGGCATGGTCCGCCACGGGTGGTCGGCCGGGGCGGGCTGCGGGTACCACACGTCGCCCGCGTAGCCGGCGAGCTGGCCGCTCTCCAGCGCGCGTACGATCGCGTCGCGGTCGGTGATCTTCGCCCGCGCGGTGTTGATGAGGTACGTGCCGCGCTTCATCTTGGAGAGCAGCTCGTCGCCGAACAGGCCCTCGGTCTCCGGGTGGAGGGGCGCGTTGATGGTGACGACGTCGCAGTGCGGGACCATGGCCTCGGCGCTCTCGTGCCAGGTCAGGTTCAGCTCCTGCTCGACGGCCTCCGGGAGACGGTGGCGGTCGGTGTAGTGCAGGCCGACGTCGAAGGGGGCGAGGCGGCGCAGCACCGCGAGGCCGATGCGGCCGGCGGCGACGGTGCCGACCTGCATGCCCTCCAGGTCGTACGAGCGGGCGACGGCGTCGGCGATGTTCCAGCCGCCGTCCAGGACGATCTTGTTGGACGGCAGGTAGTTGCGTACCAGGCCCAGCGTCATCATCACGACGTGCTCGGCGACGCTGATGCTGTTGCAGTACGTGACCTCGGCGACGGTCACACCCTTGGCGATGGCCGCGTCGAGGTCGACGTGGTCGGAACCGATGCCGGCCGTGATGGCGAGCTTCAGGTTCTTGGCCTTCGCGATGCGCTCGGCCGTCAGGTACGCCGGCCAGAACGGCTGCGAGATGACGATGTCCGCGTCGACGAGCTCCTGGTCGAAGACCGAACCGTCACGGTCCTTGTCGGAGGTGACGACCAGGGTGTGGCCCTGGGACTCCAGGTAGCCGCGCAGGCCCAGTTCGCCGGAGACACTGCCGAGGAGGTGACCGGGGGTGAAGTCGATTCCCTGAGGAGTGGGCGCCGTCTGACCGCCGGGGTAGCTCTCGATCTTCGGGATGTCGTCACGCGCGTACGTCTTCGGGTACCCGTCGATCGGGTCGTCGTACAGCACACACAGCACCTTTGCCATGATGGCGGCTCCTCATCGTTCGGTGCGGGAAGATGTCTAAGAGCATCCTCCTGACCAGCAACGACGGCAAAGCGAAAGTGTCTATGCCGGGATAGGCAACGGCTATCCGCGGTCGCGGCGCGGCCCGTCGGCCGGCGGTACCGCCGGGCGCAGGTAGGTGTCCAGGAGGCCGTCGAGCGCTTCCCGTACTCCCGCTTCCCTGGCGATCTGCAACAAAGCCCTGGCCAGGACCGGTTCGGGCGTGCGGTCGGCGATGACCAGGCCGACGCGCGGCCCGTGCGCGGGCCTCTCCAGGGGCACCACGCGCATGCCGTCGGGCACGCCGAACATGTGCAGCCAGGCGTGGGAGATGACGCTGGACCAGTGTCCCGCCGTCAGGTGCGCGTAGAGCGCGGCCACCGAATCGGTCTCGATGGCGGGCGTCACGGCGGGCGCGCCGTCGGCCGCGAAGTACTCGTCCATGATGCGGCGGTTGCGCATCTCCGGGGAGAGGAGGCAGAGCGGCAGCGCGGCGATCTGGGCCCATCGCACGACGTCCTGTCCGGCCATGGGGCCGTCCTGCGGGGTGAGGAGGAGGTAACGCTCCTCGTACAGCGGGGTCCTGCGGACGTGGGAGAGGCTGTCGTCGTCCAAGTAGGTGACGGCGATGTCGAGTTCGAACTCGGCGAGCCGCTGGTTGATGTCCCGGGAGGAGAGGGAGTCGAGCGAGACGCGAGCCTGCGGGTGCCGTTCGACGAACGGGGTGGTGAGCAGGGAGGCGGCGGCGAGCGCGGTGGGGATGGCGCCCATGCGCAGGGTGCCGGCGAGGCCGCCGCGCATCGCGGACAGCTCGTGGCGCAGCGCGTCGCGCTCGGCGAGGATCCGGTGGGCCCACAGCAGGACCCGCTCGCCTTCGGGCGTCAGTCCTTCGAAGCGGCGTCCGCGCCGGACGATGGGGACGTCCAGCTCGCGTTCGAGTTTGCGGATCGCCGCGGAGAGCGACGGCTGTGACACGTAGCAGGACGCCGCGGCCCGGGCGAAGTGCCGTTCCCGTGCGAGCGCGACCAGATACTCCAGTTGTCGCAGCAACATCGTGTGCTCCCCTGCTCTCTTCCGCCCCTCCACCCTGCCAGGCCCGCGGCCCCTGGCCACCCCCTGGACCGGCCGGATTCCCGGCGGGACCGGCCGGATTCCGACCGGTGGGCCCTCACAGCGCCACCAGGGTGACTTCGGTGGCCTTGACGCTGGTCCAGACGGCGGCGCCGTCGGCCAGGCCGAGTTCGGCGGCGGCCTCGGGGGTGATCTCGGCGACCAGGTCGGGCGCCTCGGGCGAGGTGATCAGGATCCGTAGCCGGCTGCCGAGGGCGGTGATCTCCCGTACGGTGCCCGGCCAGACGTTGCGGGGGCTGCCGGCCGGGCGGTCCCGGTGTACGGAGACGGCTTCGGGCGCGATGATCGCGAGGGCGGCGGAGCCGGCGGCCAGGGGATCGGCGACGACGAGGCGTCCGCCGCCGTCGAGGACCAGTCCGTCGGGTCCGAACGTGCCCGGCCAGGCGTTGCGGCCCAGCATCCTGGCGACCCAGGGCGAGCGCGGGTTCCGGGTGACTTCGGTGGGCGGGGCGTCCTGGAGGGCGCGTCCCGCGTCGAGTACGAGGACCCGGTCGGCCAGGGAGACGGCTTCGACGGGGTCGTGGGTCACGATGAGGCAGACACCGCCGAAGCCGTCGAGGTGGCGGCGGAGGGTGTGCCGTACCTGCCCCCGCGTGGTCTGGTCGAGGGCGGCCAGCGGTTCGTCGAGGAGCAGCAGCCGGGGCCGGGCGGCGAGCGCGCGGGCGAGGGCGACCCGCTGGGCCTG
>NZ_WWJY01000726.1 GCF_009865405.1 Streptomyces sp. SID3212
GGTGCCGGGCGGGGAGGGCGCCGGGGGAGGGGTGGGCAGGGCGGGCCCGGGGTTGGGCGGGGTCTGCGGCGTACCGCCACCGTGCTTGCCGTCGCTCATCCGCACCTGCCGGCTCGTCAGCTTGTAGATCCCGAGCGGCGGGAACAGGTCGACGCGGCGCGGATAGCCGCCCTGCGCGCACGGCACACACAGCAGGGCCCGGCCGTCGGCATCCGTACGGACGGCACCGACCGGTGCGCGCCAGCAGGCCTCGCAGGTACGGACGTCCGTCTCCGACAGGGACGCCCGTAAGGCGACGGTGACAGTCATGGGTGGTTCCTCCCGTTCTCGTGGATGAGGAAGGGCGCTCACAGATCTGCCTCGCGATCGAGCCCGGCGTCGGTCTCCACACCGGCATCGGTCTCCACACCGGCGCTGGTCTCCACGCCGGCGTCGGTCTCCACCGCGCCCTCGCCACCGACCCCGGCCTCGCCACCCACCCCGACCGCCCCTCTGTTCCGGTCCAACTCGGCCCAGACGGTGTCGCCGTCGTCGGTGTGGGTGTGTCCGTACCGGTCGGCCGTCGCGAGGGCGGCGAGGATCGCGTTCCGCGTGGCCGGGCTCAACTGCTCGGGGAGGTCGGCCTCGATGCGCACGGCACCGACCTCGGTGCCGGTGGTCCGCGGCTCGCCGCCGGTCGCGGCGGCGAGCATGCCGACCAGCGCGGCCACCTGGATGTCCACAGTGGGCACAGCCCTCCCCTGGTGAGCGCTCGATCACGCCTCGTAATGCTGAGTATTCAGCTTCACCTGATGGGTTAGCTTTGTCAATGTCGACGCCCACCACCCGGAGCCGCCCAGATGCCACGAGAGACGCCGTACTTGCAGGTCGCCGACGCTCTGCGCACCCGCATCAAGGCGGGCGAGTGGACGCTGGGCGAGAAGCTGCCCAGCCGGGCCCGCTTCGCCGAGGAGTACGGGGTCGGCCAGTCCGTGGCGCAGCGCGCGATGGAGCGCCTCATCATCGAAGGGCTGCTGGAAGGCCGCGCCGGGTCGGGGACGTACGTCCGGCGACCGCGCGAGCGCCTGCGCATGATCCGCTCCCGCCGCCGGGAGCGCCGCAACGGCAGCCCTTTCCGCGCGGACATGGAGGAACAGCGCCGTTCCGGTACGTGGGAGTCCCGCAGCAACGCCCGCGTACCGGCCCCCGAACGCATCGCCGAACGCCTGGCCATCGAGCCCGGGGACCTCTGCGTCCACACCGCGTACGAGTTCCTGGGCGACGGACTGCCGGTCCAGCTCTCCGAGTCCTGGGAACCGATGGCCATCACCGACGGCACCCCGATCGTCCTCCCCGAAATGGGCCCGCACGCGGGCGCCGGGGTGGTCGAACGCATGCGCTCGATCGGCGTCGACATCGACACCGCCGTAGAACTCCCCCGCCCGGCCCGCGCCACCCAGAAGCAGGCCAACCTCCTCGGCATCTCGGTGGGCGACCTCATCACGGAGATCGAGCGCACGTACTACGACACGGACGGCCGCCCGGTGGAAACGGCGGACATCACCATCGCGGACGTCCGCTACGAAATCGCCTACGAAATCCCCATCGACCCCGCCTGAACACCGCTCTTGCCGTCCCCGCACGCACGTATGCCCCGGCCGGCGTCGGGGGACGACTTCGGCCGGGGCGGGATGGGTTCTCTTACGCGGCCGCGATCACCGTTCGAGGTGAGTGCAGCCAGACTTCTTGCCCGGCCGGGGTGACGGTCAGGCCGAAGCTGTCTCCGTCCGGCTGCCCGAGGGTCACGTACTCGGCGTACACGCCCTCGACCTCGGCCCACAGGTTCCGGTCGCCGTACTCCCACACCGACTCGCCGGTGGTGGCGACGGCCGCCGAGCCGGCCGCGTCCTGGAGCCAGACCGTCACCGCGGTGCCGGCCTCGGCGTGGGACATGGTGACGCCCGGCAGGCGGGCGCCGGCGTACAGGGCGAAGCCGAGGCCGAGCAGGTGACCGGGGTCGGTCACGGCCTCCGAAGACCGCGCCGTACCGCTGTCCACCGGCCCCGCGTCGGGGAGCCGGTGCGAGCGCATGGGCATGTACGAGGCGCCGCCCCGGAAGGGGCCCCGCGCGATGCCGCCGTCCCGTACGGACAGCCGCACCAGGGCGCCGCTCCAGAAGGCGCGGGCCAGCGGCGCGACGATGAGGCCGCCGGGTGTGACCTGCCGGACCAGCGCGTGCGGGATGTGCCGTAGCGCGCAGGTGGAGATCAGACGGTCGTAGGGAGCGCCCTCCTCCCACCCTTCCGCACCGTCGCCGACGACCAGCCGGGGCGAGAGCCCGTGGTCCGCGAGGGTGGCGGCAGCCTGCTGGGACAGCGCCGCGTCGATCTCGACACTGACCACCCGGTCGCCGCCGAGCCGCTCGGAGAGCAGCGCCGCGACGTATCCGGTGGCCGTGCCGATCTCCAGCACCCTGTCGCCGTCCCGGACGTCGAGCAGCTGGAGCATCCTGGCGACCATGGACGGCTGGGAGTTGGACGAGGTGGCGACACCGGGCCCGTCCGGCTGCCCGTCGTCCACCTGTGTCACGACAGGCCGGTCGGAGTGGACGAGGTCCCACCAGTCCGGCCCCCGTACGACGGGCACGCACCGCTCCTGGCCCTGCCGCCAGGCGTGAGGGGGGATGAAGTGGTCCCGGGGGAGCTTCTCCCACACCTCACGCCACCGGGAGGAGAGGAGCCCCCTCCGCGCGAGTGTGTCCACCAGCCCGGCATGGCCGGCCGCCTTCACCCCCGTGGTGTCGGTCACGCACCACTTCCCTGATCGGTGGCCGCGCCCGACTCCGCCGGTCCGGACCCGTCCGGACTCGGGGTGGGCGCGGGCGGCGTCCACGGCTTGTCGGAGGGCTCGCCACGGTGCTTGCCGTCTTCGGCCATCTGAATCGCCTTCTTCCTGGATCGACGAGGGGGCACCCGAGACCGGTGCCCTGCCAGGCCGACCACGCTAAGTGCTCAGGAGGACGCAATCCAGTGACAGAGTGTGCCAGTCGCCCCCTCAACTGCCCTTTGCATAGGACGTGTTGTCCTACCAGGCTCAGAGGGCGGGGTCGACGCCGAGCCGTGCGGCGAGCGACCGGAGCGGTGTGTTCTTCCGGCGCTCCGTTGCGAGCATCTCCCGGACCGTGGCCGCGGCGAGAGTCTGGAGTCGGATCCACTCGGGTTGTTCGGCCTCGACCTCAAGGAGCGTCTTCAGCGCGCCTTCGCTGTCGCCGGTCTGGTATCGCGCCTGCGACACATCGACGCGGTGGGACGCTGCGTGGATCGGTCGGGCAATGGCCTCCACGTCGACACGGGCGGACAGCCGCAGCGCCTCGGCCGGCTCGTTGTCCTGGCCCGCGAGCGCGATGTTGACCTTCTGCGTACGGACGTCGGTGACGGAGAACGCCGACCCGTACATCCTCACAGGTCCGCTCCTCGTGGCGGCGCTCTCGGCGAGGTTCAGCAGCTCCACCGCGCCCCGCCGGTTCCCGCCGCGCGCGGCAGGGGTGGCCGCCGAGACGAGCAGGTTGCCGTACACGGCGTACTGCTCGGGTGTCGCCCGCCTGATCGACGGCTCCAGCGAGTCCGCCTTCCGCTCGGCCACGGCCTGCGCCTGTTCCCAGCGTCCTTGGCGCAGCAGGACCCACGACAGGGTGGACACGCCCATGCCTTCCATGAGCGGGTCGCTCGCCTTCCGGGCGGCGGCCAGCTGCTTCTCGACGGCGGCGAACGCCCAGTCGGGGTGCCCTGCCTGCGTCGCGAAGGACGCGGCCAGTTGGTAGGCGAGCGCGAGTTGTCGCCAGACGCCTTCGGTGGGTGTCTCGCGAGCCACGGCCCTGCCGTCGCGAAGCAGCAGGGGAAGCGTGTTCGAGAGCCCCGAGTAGTCGCCGGTCCAATAGGCGTTGACCGCCTCGTCCACCGAGGTGACCCACGTCGTCTCGTCGGGTGGATCTTCGAGATCGTCGGCGGGCCGGAGTCCGGGCAGCGAGCCGACGTCCTGGATCGCGTCCCGGAGTGCGATCAGCCCTCCGTCGCCCGTGCGGTCCCGCGTCACCACGGTGGGCTGTCCCAGCAGGCGTTCCAGCTGGACATCGAGGGCGCGGGCGATCGCACGCAAGGTGTTGATGCGTGCCGTCAGCCGTCGGTTCTGCTCCAGCTTGCGAATCGTGTCGACGGACACGCCGGCCTGCTCGGCAAGTGCTTCCTGGGTGCGGTCACGGAATTCTCGCAAGCTGCGAATGCGGTCACCGATGGTTGTGGCGTCCATGCGTACCCCCGCCCGAGAGTCGGACTCCCAAGGTACTGGCCGGCGGAAAGCCCCGGGGACACACGACAAAGGGCCGACCCGAAACCGCAGGTCGGCCCTCGATCAAGAAGGGTGAGTAACGGGACTCGAACCCGCGACATCCTGGACCACAACCAGGTGCTCTACCAGCTGAGCTATACCCACCATGCCCGGTCTTTTTCCCTGACCGGCCGAGAAAAAGTGTACAGGGTCCGCGAGGGTGCTCGCGCCCGCTTTTCTGCGAGGTCGCGGCGGGGTCAGTCCGCCTTCAGTACGTGCTTCGCGGCGATCTGCTTGGCCGTTTCCGAGTCCGGGCCCGGCTGGGGGACGAAGACCGCCTCGCGGTAGTAGCGCAGCTCCGCGATGGACTCGCGGATGTCCGCCAGGGCGCGGTGGTTGCCGCCCTTCTCCGGGCTGTTGAAGTACGCCCGGGGGTACCAGCGGCGCGCCAGCTCCTTCACCGAGGAGACGTCCACGATCCGGTAGTGGAGGTAGCCCTCCAGCGCCGGCATGTCCCGCAGCAGGAAGCCCCGGTCGGTGCCGACCGTGTTTCCGCACAGCGGCGCCTTGCCCGGCTCCTTGACGTGCTCGCGTACGTACGCCAGCACCTGCTCCTCGGCGGCGGCCAGCGTCGTGCCCGCCGCCAGCTCGTCGAGCAGGCCCGAGGTGGTGTGCATCTGCCGTACCACCTCGGGCATGGTCTCCAGCGCCCGGTCCGGCGGGCGGATCACGATGTCCACCCCGTCGCCGAGCACGTTCAGATCCGAGTCGGTGACCAGTGCGGCCACCTCGATCAGTGCGTCTTCCGTCAACGAGAGCCCGGTCATCTCGCAGTCGATCCACACCATGCGGTCGTTCATGGCCCTCACCCTACGGGGCGCACCCTACGGAGCG
The DNA here is from genome assembly GCF_009865405.1 of Streptomyces sp. SID3212. Classification (GTDB taxonomy): domain Bacteria; phylum Actinomycetota; class Actinomycetes; order Streptomycetales; family Streptomycetaceae; genus Streptomyces. The sequence goes on from NZ_WWJY01000726.1 coordinate 5,197, forward strand.
CTCCGCTGGCCGGGCAGACTCGGACGTCCCGGACCCGCCGCGTACAGGTCGGAACCCGGTTTCCCCTGGTCCGCCACCGGTGACGACGCCGACGCGTGCCCCGGTGCCCCGGCCGCCGCCGCCGTCCGCCGGGACTGCGCGGACGCCTGCGCCGGCACGACCGGCTCCGTGACC
>NZ_WWJY01000727.1 GCF_009865405.1 Streptomyces sp. SID3212
GTCCGCTGGCGGGGGACGCCGACATGCCCGCACGGTCCGGCCGGGTCGGACCCGGACCGTCCCGGGCCGTGCCGTTCGGGCGCGGCCCGGCGCGGCTCCCTCAGGACGACGAAGGCCGTGACCAGCAGGACGAGCCCGGGGACGATCAGCAGGGCGGCGAGGAAGCCCGTCGGCGCGGTGCTCGCGGAGCCGTCGGCGGTCCCGCCCACCCGGACCCGCAGCGCGGCCATCGCGGCGTAGTGCATCCCGGTCGCCGCGCCGCCCACCACCGCTCCCGCGACCAGGACCGGCACGAGCCCCCGGTGGGAGACGACGATCCACAGCGCGGCGCTCGCGCCGACGACGGCGATCAGGACGGAGAGCGCCACGGTCGTGGTGTCGTACTCGAGGCGGCCCGGCAGCCGGACGGCGTCCATGCCGAGGTAGTGGGTGGTGGCGAGGGAGAGGCCGGTCACGGTACCGCCGGTGACCAGGGCCAGCGGGGTGGACCCGCGGTAGCCGACGACGAAGATCCCGGCGGCGGCCATCACACTTCCCACGACCGGGCAGGCGAGCGTCGTGAACCTGTCGTAGTCGACCGGCATCCCCTCGACGGCGAAGCCGGTCATCGTGACGAGGTACATGCCCCAGACGCCGGAGCCGAGGGCGGCGGCGCCCAGTGCGAGTCTGCCCGGCTTCCAGGGACGCGAGGCGCGCAGGGACCGCGCGGCGCAGAGCAGGCCGAGCGCGCCGCCGAGGCAGGCCACCAGAAGGCCCGCCACGAGGGTGCCGGGACCGTGGCTGAATCCGTCGATCGTGCCCTGCATAGCGGTATGCCCCTTCGCGCCTTGTGCGCCATGTGCTCCATGTGCGGAAGCGCCGGTTCGGGGCGAGGGTAGGACGGCCGGGCCCGTAAGCAAACAGTTACCCGGAGTTTTGTCGACATTGAGCTGGAAACGGCGAAAAAAGCGGTCGGGAAAGGGCTTTCCCTCGCCATGCCTTCACATGGCGTCCGGGTCTCGCCCGCTCCCCGTTGGCCGGGGGCTGTCACCCTCGGGCCGATCGCGACCGCCGGCCGTGAGCACCGGCAGGGACACCAGGGATCCCAGGGACGAGGAGTACACGTGGACGCACGGACCTCAGTGACGACGGCCGCGCTGCTGGGCGTCGCGGCGCTGCTCCTGCCGGGCTGCGCGGCGGCGGCCACGACACCGCAGGCAGGGCCGGCCACGACACCGCAGGCGGGGGCGGCCACGACCTCTTCCGCCGGTCCGCGCAACGGCGCGCCCGCAGAGGTCCCCCTGGTCATCGCGCACCGCGGCGCGTCCGCCTACGCCCCGGAGAACACGCTCGCCGCCGTCGACGCGGCGGGCGACCTGGGCATCGACTGGGTGGAGAACGACGTCCAGCGGACCAAGGACGGGGAGCTGGTGGTCGTCCACGACACCACGCTCAGCAGGACGACGGACGTGGAGCGGGTCTTTCCGGGCCGCTCCCCGTGGAAGGTCAAGGACTTCACCGCCGCCGAGATCGCCCGGCTGGACGCCGGGAGCTGGCTCGGCGCGCGCTGGGAGGGCGTCCGGGTGCCCACGCTGAAGGAGTATCTGGGCGCCGTGGAGAAGAACCGGCAGAAGCTGCTCCTGGAGATCAAGGGCCCCGAGCTCTACCCCGGGATCGAGGCGGACATCCTGCGCGTGCTGCGGCAGGAGGGCTGGCTGGACGGCGCGCACGTGGCGGACAGGCTCGTCGTCCAGAGCTTCGGCGCGGCGAGCCTCCGCGCGGTGCGTGAGCAGCGGGCCGACGTCACGACGGGCTTCCTGGGGACACCGGCGGTGGCCGATCTGCCGTCGTACGCGGCGTTCGCGGACCAGATCAATCCGGCGTACGCGACGCTCACCGGTGACTACGTGGCCGCGGCGCACCGGTTGAAGGGCCCGCACGGCAAGCCGCTGCGGGTCAGCACCTGGACGGTGGACGAGGCCGCCGACGCGGCGCGGGTCGCGGCGCTCGGGGTGGACGGGATCATCACCAACAGGCCGGACGTGGTGCGGGACGCGGTGGAGGGACGGGGCACGGAGCGTACCCGGAGCCGTACACGTACCACGGGGTAACTCGCAACTTTTACTCCTGTTTGCCCGCCTTCGGTACCGGACCTACCGTGGATGGAGATGCGGCAAACGGGCGATTTCGCGCGCGGTTGGCGTGTTGCCCGCCGGGACGCGGAGAGCCGAAGGGCGAAGGGACGGCGATCGGGCATGGCCGAGGGAAACGCTGGACTCACGTATCTCAAGCCGGGTGAGGTGGAGGTCAGGAACACCGAATACCCGACACTCGAACTCAAGGGCGGCCCGGGGGTGGATCCCGCGAACGCCGGACGCAAATGCCGGCACGGGGTCATCCTGAAGGTACTGGCGACCAACATATGCGGCAGCGACCAGCACATGGTGCGCGGGCGTACGACCGCTCCTGAGGGGTTGGTCCTCGGGCACGAGATCACCGGTGAGGTCGTGGAGCGCGGCCCCGACGTCGAGTTCATCAACGTCGGTGACGTGGTGTCGGTGCCCTTCAACATCGCCTGCGGACGGTGTCGTAACTGCAAGGAGGGGCAGACCAGCATCTGTCTGAACGTCAACCCGACCCGGGCCGGCGGAGCTTACGGCTACGTCGACATGGGCGGCTGGGTCGGCGGCCAGGCCCGGTACGTGATGGTGCCGTACGCGGACTTCAACCTGCTGCGCTTCCCCGACCCGGAGGCCGCCCGCGAGAAGCTGCTCGACCTGACGATGCTCACCGACATCCTGCCGACCGGCTACCACGGAGCGGTGACGGCGGGTGTGGGCGTCGGCTCGACCGTGTACGTCGCGGGGGCGGGTCCCGTGGGACTGGCTGCCGCTGCCGCGTGCCAGCTGCTCGGCGCCGCGGTGGTGATCGTCGCGGACTTCAACACCGAACGCCTGGCGCAGGCGCGCAGCTTCGGGTGCGAGACGATCGACCTGGCCCAGGGCCCGGTGGAGGAGCAGGTCGCCCAGATCCTGGGCGTTCCCGAGGTGGACTCGGCGATCGACGCGGTCGGTTTTGAAGCCAAGTCCCACGGCCGGGGCTCCGACGACGCACCGGCCACCGTCCTCAACTCGCTGATGGGCGTGGTCAGGGCGGGTGGCGCGCTCGGCATCCCGGGTCTGTACGTCACCGAGGACCCCCGGGGGATCGACTCGGACGCGCAGTCCGGCACGCTGCGGATCAGGCTGGGGCTCGGCTGGGCGAAGAGCCACACCTTTTCGACCGGTCAGACGCCGGTGATGAAGTACCACCGGGCGCTGGCGATGGCGATCCTGCACGACCGGATCCACATCGCCAAGGCGGTCAACGCGACGGTCCTCCCGCTGGAGGAGGCGCCGGAGGGGTACGAGGAGTTCGACCGGGGCGTGAGCCGGAAGTACGTGCTGAACCCGAACGGGGCGCTGGACCACGCGAAGGCGGCCTGACCGCCCGCTCCGGGTGAGCCGGGTGAGTGGAGGCTGATGGGGCCCGTGTGACGTCATGGACGTTTGCGCGGGCCCGTCGCGTGCCAGGGATGGGGTCATGTCAGACACCACGACGCACCTGTCCGCCGAGGTACGGGACGCGCTCGCCGAGCGCCGTCCCGTCGTCGCGCTGGAATCGACGATCATCGCGCACGGGCTGCCGCGCCCGCGCAATCTGGCGGTGGCGGAAGAGCTGGAGGAGCTTGTACGGTCCGGCGGCGCCGTGCCCGCGACAGTGGCCGTACTGGACGGGAGGGCCCATGTGGGCCTGAACAAGGCCCAGTTGGAGCGGGTCGCCGGGGACAGTTCCGTACGGAAGCTGGGCCATCGTGACCTGGCGCCGGCGCTCGCGGCGGGGGCGAGCGGGGCGACGACCGTCTCCGCGACGGCGTTCCTCGCGGCGCGGGCGGGGATCCGGGTGTTCGCGACGGGCGGGCTCGGCGGGGTCCACCGGGGGTGGACCGAGACGCAGGACGAGTCGGCGGACCTGCGTCTGCTGGCGCGGACCCGGATCACGGTGGTCTGCGCGGGGGTGAAGTCGATCCTCGACGTGCCGGCGACGCTGCAACGGCTGGAGACGCTGGGCGTCGGCATCCTCGGGTACGGGACGTCGTACTTCCCCGGCTTCTACCTGTCGTCCTCGGGCGAGCCCGTCGACTGGACGGTCCGTACGCCCGGCGAGGTGGCGGCGGTGATGCGCGCGCAGGACGCGCTCGGCGGGCCGGAGGCGGCGATCGTGGTCGCCAACCCCGTACCGGAGTCGGAGCAGTTGGACCCGGAGCTGCACGACAGGGTGCTGGCGGAGGCGCTCGACGCGTGCCGGGAGTCGGGGGTGACGGGCCAGGCCGTCACGCCGTTCCTGCTGGACCGCCTGGTGCGCGGGACGGGGGGTGCGTCGCTGGAGGCGAACCTGGCGGCGGTACGGGGGAACGTGCGGCTGGCGGCGGGGATCGCGGGGGCGTGGTGAGGGGGCGGGACCCGGGGCCGGGCGGGGGATCGGGGTCCGGTGGCGGGTCCGGTGGCGGGTCCGGGTCCGGTGGCGGGCTGTTGGTGGTCGGGGACGTGGCCACCGATGTGGTGGCGCGCTACCGGTCACCGCTGGCGCGTGGCACGGACACGACGGCCGACATCCGTCTCCTGCCGGGCGGCGCGGGGGCGAACGCGGCCTGCTGGGCCGCCCGTTGGGGGTGTGCGGACGTACGGCTGCTGGCCCGGGTGGGGACGGACGCGCGGGCGTGGCACGAGGCGTCGCTGCGGGACGCGGGGGTGCGGGCGCGGCTCGTCGTGGACGACGAGGTGGCGACCGCCACGGTCATCTCGCTGGTGGACGCCTCCGCGGAACGGACCTTCCTCACGGACAGCGGCGCGTCGGTGCTGCTGTCCGCCGAGGACTGGTCGCCGTCGCTGCTGGACGGGGTCGGCCGGCTGCATCTGTCGGGTTATCTGTACTTCTCCGGGGTCGGGCGGGAGGCCGCCGCGGCGGCGCTGGCCTCGGCGCGGGAGCGCGGCATCGCGGTGAGCGTGGATCCCGCGTCGGTGGCGTTCGTCGAGGAGCTGGGCGTGGAGCGCTTCCTGGCGGCGACCGAGGGCGCGGAAACGCTTCTTCCCAACGCGGACGAGGCCCGGCTCCTCACCGGCCTGGCGGACGCCGGGAAGGCGGCGGCGGCGCTGAGCCGGCCGGGGCGGGTGGCGGTGGTGACCCTGGGCGAGGCGGGAGCGGTGGTGGCCGAGGCGGGCGAGGTGACGGCCCGCGTGCCGCCGGTCGCGACGCGCCCCGTCGACTCGACGGGAGCGGGCGACGCCTTCACGGGCGGGTACCTCGCAGCCCGCCTGGCGGGCGCGGACCCGCCGGAGGCGGCGGAGGAGGGCTGCCGGGCGGGCGCGGAGGCGGTGGCTCTGGCCGGGGGCCGACCGGCGAGGGCGGGGCGGGAGGAGGACTAGGGTGCGTCCACGGAGTGCCACGGTTCGCGCCCGGAGGGCGAGGCCACGTGGTGCGAATCCTGGTCCCTCGGGGGCCGCGCGGACGCGGCCGCACGCGGGTGGCGCGCGTGCGGCGCTATCCGTTCCGCCCCGGGGCCACCTCCGGATCCGGCACGAACAGGCTCAACCGACAGGTGGTCGGCCGGCTCGACCGACCGCACAGGGTGTCGATCCGGGTCATCGCCCAGTCGATCTCTCCACCGGCGGCCCGGAGGCCACGCAGGTGAGCCCGCCACTCCGACTCCTCCTGGGTCTCGAAGAGCACTTCCCAGCGGCCGGCCTCGAAACCCGGCGCACCGGCGGCCCGGCGTCCCTGGTCCTGTCGCTGACGCCTCTTCCGCTGCCCTGGCACCGGGCCAGCATCGCCGGACCACCCCGCCAGGGCAACCCTCGCCCCGGCAACCCTCGCCCCGGCGGCATGACGATCTGACGATCATTGGTCGGACACTCCCTAGGGAAGCCCTCCCCAGGCCGGGTGGCGGGGGTCGTCGGCTCGTACCACCACGTCGGCCGTTTCGGCGGGGGTGACCTCCTTCTCGTATCGCTCAAAAGCGGGGAGGGTCCAGCGTTCGGGCTCGTTCGTGCGGCGGTGGAGGGCGTTCGGGGACAGGCTCAGGTGCACCGTCAGGTCGAACGGGAACCAGTGGCCCAGCAGGAACGGACCATGCGTCACCAGTACGCCGCCGGGCGGGAGTTCGAGGGGCGCGCTGCGGGTCGCGCGGTCCGTGGCCGGGTCCCAGAGGTCGGGCAGGACGCGTCCGCTGCCGCCCGGGTCCAGCGGGCCGAAGACCTCGCGCCAGAGCGCGCCCGTGTCGAACCACCCGTGGTAGTACGTGTCGGGGTCCTCGCGGCCGTACTCGTACCGCAGCGACGCCGGGCGCAGGAAGCCCGCCGTGTCGATCACGAGGACCGACCGGCCGCGCAGCCGCAGCGCGTCGGCGAGCGCGGCGGCCGGCGTGCCGG
>NZ_WWJY01000728.1 GCF_009865405.1 Streptomyces sp. SID3212
CACCCCGCACGGGACCGCCGCCGTCGCGTACGGGAGCCGCAGCCCGCCGTCCGGGGTCCACAGCCCCGCCCCCGCCACCCACCCCTCAGGGGCCGCCCGTTGATGCAGTTGACGCCCAGCCGGGCGCCACACGCCCAGCCAGCTGCCCGCCGCCCCGTCGATCCGCAGCGCCACCGCGCAGCTCTCGGGCATGAGTACCTGCCCCGGCTGTACGGCGAACGGGGTCACCGCGCAGTCCGCCAGCCGCAGGCAGTCGGGGAAGCGCGCCGGCAGCTCGCTGCCCCACACCCCCCAGCCCAGCCGGTCGTGGCCCGCCGCGTCCGACCGGATCAGCAGCAGCCCGCTGTCGGGATCCGCGAGCACCAGCCGGTCGTTGCTCTCCTCGGTGATCCGGAGCAACTCCGTGACCTCACCGCCCCGTTCGAGGTCGACGGCCACGGCCTTCACCACGCCGTCCCGCTCCCGGTCGAGGGCGAGGAACCGTCCCGTACGGTCCAGCCAGACGCCCCCCGAGCAGTGGCCGGCCACCTCCGCGACCCGCTCGGGGCCGGACGTGCCGCCCGCCACCTGCCAGACCGTCGTCGTACGGGCCCCCGCCCGCAGGGCGTGGACGCGGCGGCCGTCCGGCGACGGCGGCAGGACCGTCAGCTCCCCGGCGTCGGGGCCCTCGTCGTACGCGAGGAAACCCAGGGGCAGTTGGCCCGTTCCGGGGCCCGTCGGGTACAGCAGCGAGAAGTCGTGCCGGTCCGCCACGCGGCGCCGTACCAGCACCCGTCCGTCGGTCAGCGGGACCACGTCCGTGTCCGGCTCCTCCGGCTGGTCGAGGGGGAGCGGCACGGCGTAGGGCTCGTGCCCGTCCAGCGTCCAGCGCTCCGCGAACCACGCGTCGGCCCCGCCCCTCCCGAGCGCAAGCCGGGCGGCGTAGGTGCCGTCCGCCGTGATCGCGAACGGGTTGCGCCGCACCGCTCCGTCCTCCGTCGCCTTCTCGATGGCACAGAACGTCATCGGTTGGTCACCTCCGGCGACGAAGCTAGCCATCGCACTTCCTGCCGAACAACGCGAGAACCGCCTCTTCATACATAAGGGTGGCGATGGGGGGATTCGCCTGAGATGGAGGGGGTGGTTGTGCTGTCGGCGGTCGCGATGGATAAGGTAAGGCTCGCCTAAGCGAATCGTTTTCTCTCCCCCTGGAGCACGCAGATGTCCGTACGACTGTCCGTGCGACGCCGTGGCGCAGCCGCCGTGGTCGCTCTCGCCGCCGCCCTCACCCTCGCGGCGTGCGGCGGCGGTTCCTCCGACACGTCCTCGGGCAGCGGGTCCGGCGCCGGGGCCGGACGCGGGGCCAAGGCCGACGCCGCCGGCAAGGCCGCCGTCGCCACCGGCGGCGAGGACTTCGCCGGCGCGGCGAAGAAGACCGCGGCCTTCGGGACGGACGCCAAGCCGGGGGAGTTCCCGCGCACGATCACCCACGCGATGGGTACGACCGTGATCAAGGCGCGCCCCCAGCGGGTGGTCGTGCTGGACGTGGGTGAATTCGACAACGTTGTCTCGCTCGGCATCGAGCCGGTCGGCTGGGCGGCCACCCAGCCCGGCGACAAACTGCCCGCCTACCTCGTGAAGCAGGCTGGTAACCCCAAGAGCGTCGGCACGATCAGCGGCCTCAACCTGGAGGCCATCGCGGCCCTCAAGCCCGATCTCATCCTGGGCAGCCAGCTGCGCGCGGCGGACAAGTACGACGAACTGGCCAAGATCGCCCCGACGGTCTTCTCCATCCGGCCCGGCTTCACCTGGAAGGAGAACTACCTCCTCAACGCCAAGGCGCTCGACAAACTGGCCGAGGCCCAGGCCAAGCTGGCCGACTACGAGAAGAGGGTCGCGGCGCTCGACACGGCCCTCGGCACCGACAGGCCCACCATCTCGATGGTCCGCTTCCGCCCGGGACAGCTGCGGCTGTACGCGGAGAGCTCGTTCATCGGCACGATCCTCAAGGACGCCGGACTCCCGAGGCCCAAGAACCAGCAGATCCAGGACCTCGCGGTCGAGATCAGTCCCGAGAAGATCGACGACGCCGACGCCGACTGGATCTTCTGGGCCACCTTCGGCGACCCGTCGAAGACCGACGAGGCGGCGGCGACCTCCAGCCCGCTGTGGAAGAACCTCGCGGCGGTCAAGAGCGGCCATGTCGAGAACGTCGACGACGAGACGTGGTACCTGGGCCTCGGCGTCACGGCGGCGGACCTGGTCCTGGACGACCTGCGGGGCTACCTCGCCAAGTGATCGCGGGTGACTCCGCGTACGGCTCCGCAGGGCGACTCCGCGGTACGACTCGTGCGGTACGGCTCCCCGGGCGACTCGCTCGGTACGACCCACGCGGTACGGCTCCGCGGGGCGTCCCACGGCGTGGCCGGTGGGCCCTCCCACGGCACGTTCGGCGGGGCACGGCGGGCAGGTAGCCTTTCCCCGTGCCCCGACTGTCCGAAGTCCTCGCCTCGCTCGACACCCTCTGGCCCCCCGAGCGTGCCGAGCAGTGGGATGCCGTCGGCACGGTCTGCGGTGACCCCGACGCGTCCGTGACCCGGGTCCTGTTCGCGGTCGACCCCGTCCAGGACATCGTCGAAGAGGCGGTGAAGCTGGGCGCCGAGCTGATCGTCACGCACCACCCGCTCTATCTGCGCGGTACGACGACGGTCGCGGCGTCCACCTTCAAGGGTCGTGTCGTCCACACCCTCATCCGGCACGACATCGCCCTGCACGTCGCGCACACCAACGCCGACAGCGCCGACCCCGGCGTCTCCGACGCCCTCGCGGGCGCGCTGGACCTGCGGATCGTACGACCCCTCGTACCGGACCCGACCGACCCGGCGGGCCGCCGGGGCCTCGGCCGGGTCTGCGAACTCGACCGGCCCGCCACCCTGCGCGACTTCGCCGCGCGCGTCGCCCACCGGCTGCCCGCCACCGCGCAGGGCATCAGGATCGCCGGCGACCCGGATGCGCTCGTCCGTACCGTCGCCGTCAGCGGCGGCTCGGGCGACAGCCTCTTCGACCAGGTCAGAGCCGCGGGTGTGGACGTGTTCCTCACCGCCGACCTGCGCCACCACCCGGTCTCGGAGGCCACCCACCACTCGCCGCTGGGACTGGTCGACGCCGCGCACTGGGCCACCGAATGGCCCTGGTGCGAGCAGGCCGCCGCCCAGCTCGACGAGATCTCCGACCGCAACGGCTGGGACCTGCGGGTCCACGTCTCGAAGACGGTCACCGACCCCTGGTCCGCCCACCTCTCCTCAGGAGCCCCCAACTGAACGCCGACCCCGCCGACCAGATCCGCCTCCTCGACGTCCAGGCCCTCGACCTGCGGCTGTCGCAGCTCGACCACAAGCGTGGCTCGCTGCCCGAGCACGCCGAGATCGAGTCGCTCACCAAGGACCTCGCCCAGCTGAAGGACCTGCTCGTCGCCTCGCAGACCGAGGAGAGCGACACCGCCCGCGAGCAGACCAAGGCCGAGCAGGACGTCGACCAGGTGCGCCAGCGCGCCGTACGCGACCAGCAGCGCCTCGACTCCGGCACGGTCAGCTCGTCCAAGGACCTGGAGAGCCTCCAGCGCGAGATCGTCTCGCTCGCCAAGCGGCAGGGAGACCTGGAGGACGTCGTCCTCGAAGTGATGGAGCGCCGCGAGTCCGCGCAGGAGCGGGTCGCCGAGCTGACGGAACGTGTCTCCTCCGTCCAGGCCAGGACCGACGACGCGATCGTGCGCCGCGACGCGGCCACGGAGGGGCTGGACGCCGAGGCGGCGACGGTCACCAAGGAGCGCGAGGTCGTCGCCGGGACGCTCCCCGCCGACCTCCTCAAGCTGTACGAGAAGCTGCGCACCCAGCAGGGCGGGGTGGGCGCGGCCCGCCTCTACCGGCGGCGCTGCGAGGGCTGCCAGCTGGAGCTCAACATCACCGAGGTGAACGAGGTCAAGGCAGCCCCGCGCGACGCGGTGTGGCGCTGCGAGAACTGCCGCCGGATCCTGGTCCGTACCGCAGATTCGGGCCTCTAGCCCATGACAGTGCCGACGACAGGAACCACCCCGCCCCCCGCACCCACCTTCTACGTGGAGGCGGACGGCGGCTCGCGGGGCAATCCGGGGCCCGCCGGTTACGGTGCGGTGGTCCTCGACCCCCGGACCGGCGAAGCACTCGCGGAGGCGGCCGAGTACGTGGGCGTCGCGACGAACAACGTCGCCGAGTACAAGGGCCTGATCGCGGGGCTCACGGCGGCGAAGGCGCTCGACCCGGAGGCCCGGGTGCATGTCCGGATGGACTCCAAGCTGGTCGTCGAGCAGATGACGGGCCGCTGGAAGATCAAGCACCCGGACATGAGGCCGCTGGCGGCGGAGGCGGCGCGGATCCTGCCGGCGGACCGGGTGACGTACGAGTGGATCCCGCGCGAGAAGAACAAGCACGCGGACCGGCTGGCGAACGAGGCGATGGACGCGGGCAAGCAGGGCAGGCAGTGGGACGCGTCGGCGTCGACGGCGGCGCTGGACGCGGGGGCCGCGTCCGGGGGTGAGCCGGTGGAGGCACCTGTTGCCGCCCCGGCGGACGCCGAGAAGCCGGAGCCGGGGAAGTCCGTGGTCGAGCCAGAAAGGCCCGAGAGGTCCGGGACGGCCGAGAAGGACGACACGTCCACCGGCTGGGGCGGATCCGCCGACCTCGGGCCGCCCGCGACCTTCGTCCTCCTCCGGCACGGCGAGACGGCGCTCACCCCGAGCAAGCGTTTCTCCGGCAGCGGGGGCACGGACCCGGAGCTGTCGCCGGCCGGCCGCCGCCAGGCGGAGGCCGCGGCAGCCGCGTTCGCCGCGCGCGGCACGATCCAGGACATCGTCTCGTCACCTCTGCTGCGCTGCCGCGAGACCGCGCAGGCGGCGGCGGACCGGCTGGGCCTGGAGGTCGTGATCGAGGACGACCTGCGCGAGACGGACTTCGGGGCGTGGGAGGGGATGTCGTTCGCGGAGGTACGGGAGCGGTACCCCGACGACCTCGCCGCGTGGCTCAGCTCACCGAAAGTGGCCCCCACGGGCGGCGGCGAGAGCTTCGCGACGGTGGGCCGCCGGGTCGCGACGGCCCGCGACCGCCTCCTCGACCGGTACGCGGGCCGTACGGTCCTGGTCGTCACCCACGTGACACCGGTGAAGGAACTGGTACGACTGGCCCTCGGCGCACCGCCCGAGTCACTGTTCCGGATGGAACTCTCGGCGGCGTCGGTGTCGGTCGTGGCGTACTACGCGGACGGCAACGCGTCGTTGAGACTCCTGAACGACACGTCGCACCTGCGCTGAGGGCGGCCCGCCGGGAGTGGGGCGGGAGGTGATGGAACGTCATGACGGTTTACCGCCAGACAGGTTGCCCTCCAGCGATCACGCTGGAGCCATGAACAAGAGCAGAGGAAAAGTAGCCCTGGTCACCGGCGGCAGCCGTGGCATCGGCGCGGCGGTGGCGTTGCGGCTCGCGCGGGAAGGCGCCGATGTGGTGCTCACCTATGAGCGGGACGCGGAGAGCGCGGCCGAGGTGGTCGGTCAGATCGAGGCGGAGGGCCGTCGGGGCCTTGCGATCCTGGCTGACAGCGCCGACGTCGCCGCGGTGATCGGGGCCGTGGACGAGACAGCGGCGACGTTCGGTGGCCTCGACATACTCGTCAACAACGCGGGCGTGTTCCTGGTCGGACCCGCGGAGGATCTCGGGCCGTCGGAGTTCGACCGCACCATGGCAGTGAACGTGCGGGCGCCGTACGTGGCCTCGCAGGCAGCGGCCCGGCACATGGGCGACGGGGGACGCATCGTCAGCATCGGCAGCAACGTGGCCGAGCGGACGGTGTTTCCCGGGTTCAGCCTGTACGCGACGAGCAAGACCGCGCTCATCGGCATGACCAAGGGCCTGGCGCGCGATCTGGGGCCGCGAGGCATCACCGTCAACCTCGTTCACCCGGGGCCGACCGATACGGATGCCAACCCTGCCGACGGGCCCAACGCGGACATGATCCGCGGGCTGACCGCACTGGGGCACTACGCCGAGCCGGACGACATCGCCGCCACTGTCACCTACTTGACCGGCGTCGACGCCCGCTACATCACCGGTACGACGATCAGCGTCGACGGAGGCTTCGCCATCTAGAAGTTGACGAACCTCTCGGCAGGTCGCTGGGACAAGGCCGTAGGACAGCCCTGACCGAGCCCGCTGCCGCTGTCGGCCGGAGCGAAAACCGGATGCCGGGGCGGCCGGGGGCGTACCACCATGTGGCCATGGCCTGGGAACTGACGGACGACGTCGAGGTGTTCCGGCGCGAGGCGGGTGCGTACCTCGCGCGGGACGCGGCGCGTAACACCGTGCTGCTGACGGTGAGCGAGTTGCTGCGCCACGGCTCGGCCGCCGCCGCGGCGGGCACCGCTCCCGCCGCGCCCGCCCGCTTCGGGTGGTGGCGGGAGCGGGCGGAGGAGGGGGTGTCGGGCGCGTTTGTGCAGACGCCGCCGCGTCCGCCGGTCCTTGGACCCATGCGCCCCGGCGCCGCGTCGGCGCTGGCCCGCGTGTTGCGTGCGAGCGGCGGCCCTGTCACCGGTGTCCAGGGTGGTACGGACGCCGCGCGGGCGTTCGCCGAGGAGTGGGCGGCGGCTCCGGCGGCGAGCACGACCGGCCTCCGGCTGTTCCGGCTGGGGGAGTTGACGCCGCCCAGCCCCGCGCCCGAGGGCCGGGCCCGGTACGCCACGGGCGACGACGTCCCGCTCGCGGTGGAGTGGGTGAACGCGTTCGCGGACGAGATCGGCGAACCCTCGGGGACGGACCACTCGGCCGCGACCGCCCAACGTGTCGCGGACGGCCGCCTGTTGTTCTGGGAGGTCGCCGGCGAACCGGTGTCCTTGGCGGCGGCCTCTCTCCTCGTGGCGGGCCAGGTCCGGGTCGGCCCCGTCTACACCCCCGCCGCACACCGCGGCCACGGCTACGCGGCCGCGGCAACGGCGGCTGTCAGCAGGGCCGCACGCGAGGCGGGCGCGCAGGAGGTCCTGCTCTTCACGGACACGGCAAACCTGACGAGCAACGCCCTGTACGAACGCCTGGGTTACCGCGCCCTGGAGGACTCCGTCGTACTGCACTTCGCCCATCCCGGCGAGTAGGACGCCAATCCCAGCCGCTCCGGGGCAATTCAAGCCCGTCCGGCGATTGAGGACATCAGTAACCCGCACCGGCCCCCGACCACCCCGCCGCACCCGGACCACACAACTCAGACGCGCCGCGTCACCCGCAACGTAGAGGCCTCCCGGGCCAACCCCTCCACCCGCCCCCAGTCCTTCCCCGCCAGCGCGTCCGGCGGGATCATCCACGTACCACCGACACACCCCACATTCGGCAGCGCCAGATATTCCGGCGCCGACTCCGCCGTGATGCCGCCCGTCGGGCAGAACCGGACCTGCGGGAGCGGACTGCTCAGGGACTTGAGGTACGCGGTGCCGCCCGCCGCCTCCGCCGGGAAGAACTTCATCTCCGTCACCCCGTACTCCAGCAGCGCCACCACCTCCGACGCCGTCGACACCCCCGGCAGGAACGGCACACCGAACTCCCGCGTCGCGTCCAGCAGCGTCGACGTCCACCCGGGGCTCACCAGGAAACGCGCGCCCGCCGCCACCGATTCGGCCACCCCGGCGGGGGTGATGACCGTGCCCGCCCCGATCACCGCGTCCGGCACCTCCGCGGCTATCGCGCGGATCGCGTCCAGCGCGGCCGGTGTCCTGAGCGTCACCTCGATCGCGGGCAGCCCGCCCGCGACGAGCGCACGGGCGAGAGGGACGGCGTCGGCGGCGTCGTGGAGGACCACCACGGGGATGACGGGGGCGAGGTCGAGCAGGGAGGTCATGGCGTCATCCTGCCCCTCGTACGCACACCACGCAACGAGCGTTGCACACCACGCAACGGACGCGGCCGGGCCTCCGCGGACCCTCCCCTCAGTGGATCTCTCTGACCACCACGTCCAGCGCCCACGTCCGCCCCGCCCCCGCCGGAGCCGTCGCCTCCACCACGTACCCCAGGTCCCGCAGCGTCTCCACCAGCTTCGCGGGCGTCCTGGGCCGGGCCCCGGCCGTCAGCAGGTCCCGGACCAGTCGGCCCTTCGTCGCCTTGTTGAAGTGGCTGACCACGGACCTCTTCTCGACCCCGGTCGCCTCGTCGATCTGCGCGTGGAGCACCCGTACCGTCGCCGTACGCCCGGCGAGCGCGCCCTCCGGCTTCCACGCCGCCGCGTACGCGGACGAACGCAGGTCCAGCACCATCCCGTCGCCCGCCGCCTCGGGCAGGACGGACCGCATGGGCGTCCGCCAGTACGTGCCGAGCGCGCCGAGGCCCGGCAGCCTGACCCCCATGGCGCAGCGGTACGGGGGGATGCGGTCGCCGATCCGTACGGCACCCCACAGCCCGGAGAAGACCAGCAGCGACTTCCCGGCGCGGCGCTTCGCGGCGGTGTCGAGGGTGGCGAGGCCGAGGGCGTCGTACAGCACGCCGGTGTACAGCTCCCCGGCCGGACGCGCGCCGGCCGTCCGCAGTCCGACGTTCTTCGCGATCTCGCCGCGCAGCCCCTCGGTGAGGCCGAGCACGTCACGCGCCTTGTCCTCGTCGGCCGCGCACAGCTCCACCAGCTCGTCCAGTACGGCGGCCCTGGCCCCGGCGAGACCCGGCAGCGACAGGGACTCCGGCTTCAGCGGCGTGCCGCGCCCGGCGGCGGCCTTGCCTTCGGACGGGGGGAGCAGCACGAGCACGGTGGTTCTCCTTCGGGGACGTACGGGACGGGGCGCCCCGCCCGCCAGGGTAGGCGACGCTCCGAAGCCACCCGGCCCACGCCCGCCCGGCCCACGCCCCCGGCTCCCGCGGTCACGGCCGCGTGGCGCGGAGCACCCGTACCAGCTCCTCGGCCTCGTCCGCGTGGAAGCGGACGACCTGGGCCCGGCCGGTTCGCCCGAGGGGCCGTACGAACGTGACCGGCTCGGTCAGCTCCACTCGTACGGACGTCTGGCTGCCGACCACGAGGTCCAGCACGCTTCCGTCGTCGCCCTGGCCCTCCGACGGGGTGAACTGGACCAACCCCCCGCTCGGATAGCGCCGCTCCACCCGCACCGAGGCGATCTGTTCGCCGGCGATCAGGAGGTCGAAGAGCGCGCCGTACCGGATCCTCAACGACCCGTCCGCGCCCGCGACATGGGGCCGGGTCACGCACCCGGCATGCAGGGCGAGCACGGCCAGCACGGTGTAGACGTCGAGGACGAGCATGATCCGGTGCACCAGGGGCCACGGCGTGAGCAGGACGGTCAGGACCACGGTCTCGACGACCGAGACGAAGAGGAGCCCGTACATCATCGCGGTCTGCGGGCCGGTGTACGCGGCGGCGTGGTCGCCCTCGCGTACCCCGTGCGTGCGGCGCGCGACCCAACGGGCCAGGCTGCCGACGCCCCGTACCTCGTGCATCAACAGCCGCCGCACGGACGGCGGTAGAGACGCCGGGACCGACCCGAGAACGGCTCCCCACACCCCACGAGCCCCGACGCCGGAACGCCCCGCCACCCCGTCGTACCCCCACCGGACCTTCACGTGGTCCCCTCTCCCTCCGCGCGTCCAGATCCCCGTCACCCTCACCCTCCCCGGCCCCGCGTTCGCACCCGCTCGGTCAGCGTCTCCATGATTCGGCGGACGACCTCCGCCTGGCCGGGCGGGAAGTCGGCCAGCAGGGCGGCGCCGAAGCCCGCGTCCATCGGATCCCCCTCCACCGGCATCGCGTCGATCACCGTGTCGGGCACGGCCGCCGAGATCGCCGCGGCCAGCGGCGGGATCCGCGGATCGTCGCGCGGCGCCTCGGCCAGGTCGTCCAACCGCCGGTAGAGCGCGAGCACTTCGGTGTCGTGCGTCAGGGGATGAAGGGCCTCGTACACGCGCCGGTCGCCGCTCGCGGTGTCGAAGAGCGTGAGCAGTTCCCGGTCCTTCGCGGCCATGGGGGAGTCCGTGGCCGGGAGCGTCCCGAGCAGCCGCGCCAACGCGGGCGACACCGGCCCGACGCCGCCGGACAGCGGGCCCGCCCTCAGCTCGGCGAGCCTGGCGCGCCGCTCCTGGATCGCCCGCTCCTCCCGGGCCAGATCGGCGTCCAGCTCCGCGAGCACCTCGGCCAGCTCACGCCCGGCGTCGTCGGCGAGCACGTCCCGTACCTCGTCCAGACCGAGCCCCAGCTCGGTGAGCCGGCGGATCCGGGCGAGCAGGACGGCGTCCCGTACCGAATACTCACGGTAACCGTTGGCCCGGCGCCCGGGCTCGGGCAGCAGGCCCCGGTGGTGGTAGTGCCGTACCGCCCGCGGGGTGACCCCGACCAGCGCGGCGATCTCTCCGATCCGCATACGCCCAGTAGAAACGTTGACGCCGCGACAAGGTCAAGCGTGCGGGGGCGACCGCCACACCGGGTAACATGGTCGACACGGCAGACGAGCCGGGCGGACGGCCGCGTCAAGATCTCCGATCTTGCCGAGGAACGTCCGGGCTCCACAGGGCAGGGTGATGGCTAACGGCCACCCGGGGTGACCCGCGGGACAGTGCCACAGAAAACAAACCGCCGGGAGTTTCGGCCCCCGGTAAGGGTGAAACGGTGGTGTAAGAGACCACCAGTGCCCAGGGCGACCTGGGCAGCTAGGTAAACCCCACCCGGAGCAAGGTCAAGAGGGGTCTCCGTCGAACGAGACCCTGCGCGGACGCTCGAGGGCTGCCCGCCCGATGTCCGCGGGTAGACCGCACGAGGCCGGCGGCAACGCCGGCCCTAGATGGATGGCCGTCTCCCCGGCCGCCGCGAGGCAACCGGGCGACAGAACCCGGCGTACAGCCCGACTCGTCTGCCACTCAGGGCCCCCGACCAGCGAATGTCCTGGTCAAGGGCCCTTCTTGGTATCCAGCGGATCTCGTGGCCGTGGAAATTGCCTGTCGTCGGGGGCCGGATGGGCGGAGACTCGTGGCGTGGCTGACATGGGGATGTTCCGGGACGCGGTTCGCGCGTGGGATGTGGGGGGTTCCGGGGAGCCGGCGCGGGAGTTGGCCGGGGCGGTGGGGGTTCGGGTTGTCGTTCTGGTGGAAGGGCCCAGCGATGAGGCCGCGGTGAGTGCGTTGGCCGCGCGGCGTGGTCGGGATCTGGGCCGCCAAGGTGTTTGTGTGCTGGCCATGGGGGGTGCCATGAGTGTGGGGCGGTTTGCTCAGCTCCTTGGGCCGCCCGGGCTTGGGTTGCGGCTCGTGGGGTTGTGCGACGAGGCGGAAGTCTTGTTCTATGCCCGGGGGTTGGAGCGGGCCGGTGCGGCTCCGGAGGAGTTTTTCGTTTGTGCGGCTGATCTGGAGGATGAAGTGATCCGTGCCCTGGGGACGGATCGGGTGGCCGAACTGGTCGAGGCCGAGGGCGATCTGCGTGCCCTCCAGACCTTCCTGCGTCAGCCCGCGCAGCAGGGCCGTACCTCAACACAGCAGTTGCGGCGCTTCCTCGGGACGAAGAAGGGGCGCAAGATTCAGTACGGCCGCGTCCTGGTCGAGGCCTTGGACCTCGACCGCGTACCCGCCCCGCTCGACGGGCTTCTCGCGAGCCTCTGACCGGTGGGGTGAGCCGTTTCCCTGCCGGTCCGCGTTCTCGGTCAGTGGGCCCACGGGGGTGTGATCGTGGTGCCGTCCGTCAGGCGGGTCGTGAGTCCGGTGCGTGTGGTGACCCACATGTGGGTGGGGTCGTCCGTGGTGTTGGCGACCGCCACCTCGGAGCCCGCCGGAGCCACCGCCGCGTCGCCCGCGCCGAGTTCGGCCGTTTCGGCGTCGATGGTGAGGCGGAGGCGGCCGGACAGGATGTAGAACGTCTCCTCCTCGCTGATCACATGGGCCGGGGCCACCGTCCCCGCCGCGACCTCGCCGCGCCAGGCGGCCAGGTCCTGGCTGCCCGTACCGGGGCGGACGTACGAAACGAACCGGACGCCGTGGATCTCGTGCACGACGGCCTCGTCGCTACGGATGAAAGGCATGGGGGTGCTCCTCCTCATGGGCAAGCGGCTTGTCCATATAGACAAGCTGATTGACGAGTTATAGTCAAGCCCATGGATGACGCGCTCGCCTTCTCCGGCCTCGTACTCGCCCTCTCCGGACAGCTGGTGCAGGAGATCCACGCGCGCGTGTCCCAGCGGGGATTCGAGGATCTGCGGCCGGCGCACGGCTTCGCCTTCGTCCGCATCTCGCGGGGCGGCGCCACCACCGCCGACCTGGCCGAGCACCTCGGGGTGACCAAGCAGGCCGCCGCCCAGTCCGTCGAGGAACTGGTCCGCAAGGGGTACGTCGTCCGGCGCCCCCACCCCCACGACGCCCGGGCCCGCCTGCTGGAGCTGACCGAGACCGGGTGGGCCGCCACCCGGGCCGCCGATCAGGCCGCCCGGGAGGCCGTCGCGCCCTGGCGGGCGGCGCTGGGCGAGGCGCGCTTCAGCGAGCTGGTCGCCGACCTGGTCCGGATCGCCCCACCGGGACCGATCCGCCCCACCTGACCGCCCGCGCGGCCCATCTGCCGTCCTCGTGCCGGACGTTGATGGGGTGGTGGAAGGCCGCCGAGACGTTCTCCGTCGTCACGACCGACTCCACCGCGCCCGAGGCGACCACCCGACCGTCGTCGATGAGGAGGGCGTGGGTGGTCGAGGTCGGCAGTTCTTCGAGGTGGTGGGTGACCAGGATCGACGCGAGGGTGGGATGGGTGCTGTCGAGCAGGTCGATCGTTTCGAGGAGCTGTTCGCGGGCCGCCACGTCCAGGCCCGTCGACGGTTCGTCCAGGAGGAGCAGGCGCGGGTCGCACACGAGGGCGCGGGCGATCAGGACCCGCCCGCGTTCCCCCTGCGACAGGGTGGGCCACTTCGCGTCCGTACGGCCCGCCAGGCCCAGGGTGTCGATGAGGTAGTCGGCCGCGTCCAGGTCACCGGGCCCGGGTCGCCACCTCGGCGGGCTCTCGATCGACCCCGTGAGACCCGTCAGGACCACCTCGCGGACGGTCAGCGGGGACCGCAACGGGTGGCGCGGGTTCACGTGGCCGATCGCACGGCGCAGCGCTTGCAGCTCGACCCGGCCCAGCCGGCCGCCCAGGACATGGACCGTTCCGGACGTCGGGTGCGTGACCGCGCCGCAGAAGCCCAGCACGGTGCTCTTCCCGGCGCCGTTCGGGCCGAGGAGAGCCCAGTGTTCCCCCTCGCGCACGGCGAAGCTGATGCCGTGCAGGATCTCCTTGCCCTCGCGCCGGAACGTCACGTCGTCCAGCTCCACCACCGGGACATGCCCGGGCCTCGCCGCCTCCGTCGCCTCTGTCACGCGAACGCCTCCTTCAGAGCGGTCAGATGCGAGCGGCTCGACTCCGTGGCCGCCCGCGGGTCGCGGTCCGCGACGGCCCGTACCAGCGCCTCGTGCATCGCGTGATCGGCCTCCTCGGAGGCGAGAGGCCGCAGCCTGAGCATGTCGATCATCGCGGTGCGTACGCGCGGGACGAACCCGTCGAAGAGTTCGGTCAGGACGTCGTTGTGGGCCGCCAGCACCACCGTGCGGTGGAATGCCATGTCCGCGTCGACGTGGGCGTCGATGCTCCGGCCGTCCGTACGGCGCTCCCGCAGCGCCCGTCGCATCGTGCGCAGGTCGGCCGGGGTGCGGCGCGCGGCTGCGAGGCCGGCGGCCTCGGCCTCGATCGCGATCCTGGCCTCGATCACCGACACGATCGACGCGTGCCGCAGGACGGCCTCGCGGTCCTCGGGCACGTCGAGCGCGGTGACGTACACCCCGGAGCCCTGACGGGAGTCGAGGATCCCTTTGCCGGACAGCTCACGGATCGCCTCGCGCAGGGTCGAGCGCCCGACGCCGAGCTGGGTCGCGAGGGTCGTCTCGCCGGGCAGCTTGTGCCCGAGCGGCCACTCGCCCGCCCGGAGACGCTCCAGCAGGACGTCGGCGACCTGGGCCGCCAGGGGGTGGCGGCGGATGGGTGACGGCATCGACGGCTCCTCCGCTTGTCTGAGGAGTTATACCATCCTCGGCTGTCATTCCCGTCCCTCCTTCCGATGCCCTTCCGCCCTCCGTACGACCGGAGCGATTCAGGCCCTCCTGGGGCAATAATGGCGTGTGTTCGATTGCCCCTCAGCGAGCCCTCTCGGACGCGGGGCCGGGCCGTGAGCGGTGAGGCGGAGGCGGGGGAAGTGACGGGTGAACGCGACGGGCGCGGATCTCGTGTGTCCGGGAGGCGGTACGACCCTGCGCGGGCCGGACCGGACCGGTCCTGACGGCTCGCCACGCGCGGGCGCTGACATGGCCTCAGGACCGGCCGGGCCGGGGGCTATGCTGCCGACTGGCTGGAGGCCCTGGCGCATGCGCTGAACAGGGACGACCCGGCTCCGAAGCGGAATCAGATCATGCGGGGGGACCTGGCCGGCCCGTTACGTGACGCCCCGCCCGGCGCGGCTCGGAGGCGACGGGCGCCCCTCGATCCCAGCCGTCCCTCGGACCGATCCGAGCAGTTCCACCATCCCTCTTTACGAACTCTACGAACCATAGAAGGAGTCACCTGTGCCACCCGAAATAGTTGGGCGTGAAGGTGCTCTCGCCGGACGACGCTTCCCGGTCGGCGAACAGCCGATCACCTTCGGGCGCAAGGGCGACAACAGCGTGGTCATCACGGGCGGCAGCGCTTCCCGCTTCCACGCCGAAGTGATCCGCGAGGCCGACGGCTACGTCCTGCACGACCGGGGGAGCAGCAACGGCACCCTGGTCAACGGGAAGCGCGTGACCTCCCACGTGCTGCGGCCCGGCGACCTGATCAAGATCGGCGACGAGACGTTCTGTTTCGAGGTCGCCGACGCCATGGAGACGATCATGGATCTCTCCCTGATCGAGTCGCTCATCGCCTCCACCCCGGCCGTCGAACCTGGCCCGGTCCTCAAGGTCACGATCGCGGGCGGCGGACCGGTCGGACTGAGCCTCGCCCTGCTGCTGGAGCACTTCCTCGGCTCCCAGGTGGCCATCACGGTGTACGACGGCCGCTGGGTCCAGGAGGACGAGCGGATCGTATGGAAGAACCAGGGCCAGGGGAACGTACGGCGGCAGCAGGTCGTCACGGTCCAGAGCCGCCAGTACCTGAATCTCCCCGAAGAGATCCAGGCGCGCCTTTTCACCCCCGAGGCGTATTCCGAGATGTGGCCCGCCGGCCCGGATTCGATTCGCGGATTCAATCCCCGGAACATCCGGATCGCGCACGTCGAGGACAAACTGCTCGAAATAGCGAACGAGAAATCCGAGCACATCACCCTCGTTCCCGCGAAATTCGATCCGACCGAGCAGCACGACAGCCTCGTCAAGGACCATGTGCTCGCCATCTGCGAGGGCGGCCGGTCCCGGACGCGTGAGCATTTCACGTCCAAATTCGGCAACGCCGACACGTCGATCTATTCGCTGGACGGCCACCACGTCCAGGACGTCGTGCTGGGCCTGCGGGTGAAGTCCGACCTGACCGACCCCATGACCGTCCTGCTCACCGTCGCCCAGAACCGCTTCCTGCTGAACGCCCTGCGCGGAGAGGGCTTCCTGAACATGCGCCTCACCGACGCGGAGGCCAAGGAAGTGGTCGGCATCGACCCCGTCCGGCACGTCTTCGAGGACTGCATCGCCTCGCGCCCCTGTGTGATGGGCCGCGACGAGGACGGCGACTTCCACTGCTCCACCCACGGCACGCTGTTCCTGCCCGCGCTGGTCAGGGGCTCGGCGCTGTGGAAGCGGGTGACGGAGGGACTGGCGCTCTTCGCCATCTCCGAGGGGAACCTCAGCGCCGTCACCGCGTTCCGGCTGGACATGGTGCAGCGCCCGCGCTTCACCGCCCACCTGTACTCGGCGACGTCGACCACTCCGGGAACGTACGGATTCCTCCTCGGCGACGCCGCCAACGCGATCCACTTCTGGCCGGGGCGCGGGCTCAACAGCGGCCTGGCGTCAGCCATTTCGCTGGCGCGCTCGCTGAAGAACAGCTGGAAGGGGAGGCCCTTCCGCGACGCCGACTTCGTACGCCACGAAGCGGCCATGTCGATGCTCCAGTACCGGCACAAGAGCCGCGCCTGGAAGGCGATGGTGACCACCGACGAGGACGGGATCACCTCCGCGATCAAGGACAAGATCGCGCAGAGCATCGCGGCGGCGGAGAGCGCGGAGGCGGCGGACGGCCTGGACAAGGAAGCCGACATCGAGGCGCTGATGGACCAACTGCGCGCGATCCGCGACCGCTTGGCGCCGCGCATTCCCGGCATGCCCGACGACACGGTCCTGAAGGACCACCTGCGCACGATGAAGAGCTCTACGCTGCGGACCCTGCTGGAGAGCGGGGCGTGGGACACGATGATCGTCGGAGGCGAAGAGGTCGACATCGACATCTTCTACCGGGAGGACTCCCCGGTCGCGGCGAAGAAGACTCTGCCGTAAATGGGCGGAAGGTAAAAGGCGGGGCCAAAAGGCGAAAGCGAGGGACTGGAGCATGGGGCTGAAACGGAGAACGTAAGCCCAGAACGGAAGCACGTGGCCCGGTTTCACCCGCCGGGCCGTACCGTACGGGCTCCGGCATCCCTTACGGGAAGGGGCCCGGGCGGCGTGTCGGCCGTTTCGGGTGGTGGGGGAGGGTGTGGACCCGCGAGAATGGGGGGTACGGCACCGGCCCGCTCCCGCGGGCTGCCGTTCACGCCGGGCCGGGGTCTTTTCCGCCCCACGTTGCTTGAGCGACTTAGGAGTGATCATGGCTGGACAGTTCGAGGCGACCACGGAGATCGACCGTCCCATCGAGGAGGTCTTCGCGTTCCTTGCCGACGGTACGAACGACCCGAAGTTCAGCCCCCGGGTGCAGCAGATCGTGAAGTCCCCGGAGGGCGCCACCGGGGTCGACACGGTCTTCCTCAGCACGGTCAAGGACGCCGGGATGACAACAAAGCGGGAATTCCGCATCAGGGAGCTGGTGGCCCCCACCCGGATCCGCTGGACCGAGACCTCCAAGAACACCGTCACGGCCACCGAGGGCGGCTACGACCTGGAGTCCATCGAGGGCGGCAGGACGCGGGTGCGGATCTACAACGTGCTGGAGGGGCACGGCATCGGCAAGCTCCTCGTCGGTGTCGCGCTGAGCTCGGCCCGTAAGGACGCGCCGGCCTTCGCCCAGCGGATCAAGGCGGCGGTCGAGGGGGCCTGAGCCCGCGCGGGCGGCGGCCGGGCGGCCCAGGCCACGTCCCGGCCTTCCCCGCGCCCCGGACTCCCTACGCCCCGGCCTTCCTTCCCCATGCCCTGGACTTCGCCCGCACTCCACCTCGTACGCTCCCCTTCATGGAAGCGACAGCGATACAGACCAGGCCGCTGGGACGCGGCGGGATCACCGTCAGCGCACTCGGTTTCGGCTGCTGGGCCATCGGCGGCGAGTGGCAGGACGGCCAGGGCAATCCGCTCGGCTGGGGCGCGGTGGACGACGACGAGTCCGTCGCCGCAGTCCACCGGGCGCTCGACCTCGGTATCACCTTCTTCGACACCGCGGACGTGTACGGTGCCGGGCACAGCGAACGGGTCCTCGGCCGGGCGCTGCGGGGCCGGCGCGACGAGGTCGTGATCGCGACCAAGTGGGGCAACGTCTTCGACGAGTCCACCAAGACCGTGACCGGCAGCGACACTTCGCCCGCCTTCGCGCGTCAGGCGCTGACGGCGTCGCTGCGGAGGCTCGGCACGGATCGCGTCGACCTGTTCCAACTGCACCTGTCGGACGCCCCGTTGGCGCAGGCCGCCGAACTGCGGGACGCGTGCGAGGAGTTCGTACGGGAAGGGCTGATCCGCGCGTACGCGTGGAGCACCGACGATCCCGAGCGCGCGGCGCTCTTCGCGGACGGGCCGCATTGCACGGCCGTGCAGCACGCGTGCAACGTCCTCCTGGACGCCCCCGCGATGCTCGCCCTCTGCGAGGAGCGCGACCTCGCGAGCGTCAACCGCAGCCCCCTCGCGATGGGGCTGCTCACCGAGAAGTACCGCACCGGCGGCCGGGGCGGGGCCGGTGACATCCGCGCGGTGCCGCCGGCGTGGCTCCAGTGGTTCGGTGAGGGCGGGGTGCCGGTGCCGGAGTGGTCGGCGCGGGTGGAGGCCGTACGGGAGATCCTCACCAGCGGGGGCCGCACGCTCGCACAGGGCGCGCTGTCCTGGCTGTGGGCGCGCAGCCCCCGCACCGTACCGATACCGGGCTTCCGGTCGGTGGCCCAGGCGGAGGAGAACGCGGGGGCGCTGGCGTACGGTCCTTTGGAGGAAGGGCAGTTGACGGAGATCGCGGAACTGTTGGCGGCGTAGGCGGCTACCTACTCGGCGTCTTTGTTCGTGTGGTCGGCCCGTGCCCCGTCGTCGGCCCCGGTCTCACCGGGGATCAGGGCGCCCGTGCCGCCCACCCGGACGCGCGCGTCGCCCGCCCGCAGCTCCACCGTCAGCACGCCGGGCCGGCCCATGTCGGCGCCCTGGTGCAGGGTGAGGGTCGCCGCGTCCGGTACGACGCCCAACTCCCGTGCGTACGCCCCGAACGCCGCAGCGGCGGCGCCGGTCGCCGGGTCCTCCACGACGCCGCCGACGGGGAACGGGTCCCTCACGTGGAACACGTCCGCCGACTCGCGCCACACGAGCTGAACGGTCGTCAGGTCGAGGCGCCGCATCAGCTTTTCGAGGCGGTCGAAGTCGTACGCCAGGTCCGCGAGGCGGGCGCGGGTCGCGGCGCCGAGCACGAGGTGGCGGGCGCCGGCGAAGGCGATACGGGGCGGCAGGGCGGGGTCGAGATCGGCGGCCGGCCAGTCGAGCGCGGCGAGGGCCTCCTCGACGTCGGCGTCGGCCACGTCCGTGACGTACGGCTCGACGCTGGTCAGCGTGGCGCGCAAGGTTCCGTCCGGCGTACGGGTGACCGTGACCGGCACGGTGCCGGCCCGGGTCGCGAACACGAGGTCCCCGGGGCCGATGCGGTCGGCGAGGGCCACGGCGGTGGCGACGGTGGCGTGGCCGCAGAACGGTACTTCGGCGCGGGGGCTGAAGTACCGGACGGTGTAGGCGCGTCCGGGCTCGCCGAGGCCGTCGGGCGGGGCGGACAGGAACGCGGTCTCGCTGTAGCCGAGGTCTTTCGCGAGGGCGAGCATGTCGGTGTCGGCGAGGTGGGCGGCGTCGAGGACCACGCCGGCGGGGTTGCCTCCGGCGGGGTCGGCGGAGAAGGCGGTGTACCGGAGCGGGGTGGTGGTGTGGTCGGGCATGTCCGGTCAACACGGTTGCCCTTGCCGGGCATTCCGGGGGGCCGGGCGGTGTCCGTCGCGGCGCGCCTTGTCGTTCCGTCCCCCCTCTTTCCTCCCCCGCGCCTTCGCGCACGCCCCGTATGACGCGGTGCGCCCCGTCGGGGAGGGGTTGCCCCTAGTGTGTCCTCAATCGCCGGACGGGCTTGGTTGTG
>NZ_WWJY01000729.1 GCF_009865405.1 Streptomyces sp. SID3212
AGCGGGGCGAGGACCCCGCCGGGCAGCCGCTCGTCCAGCGCGGTGGCGAGCAGCCGCACGCTCTGGACGAGATCGCACCGGGTGCAGCCGTTGTCCGGCACGGGCGGGGTGACCAGGACCGACGCGAGTGCGTCGACGACCAGGTTCTGCCGGACCGGCCACCGCCGCCGTATCGCCGCCTTCGTCGTGCCGGCCCGGGCCGCGACCGTTTCCAGGGCGAGGCGCGCGTAGCCGCGCTCCCGCAGGACGTCCAGGGTCGCCGTCAGCACCGCCGCGTCGATCGCCGGGTCGCGCGGCCGTCCGGCGGCCGGGCTCACCGCCCGGCGTCCTGCGGATACCAGCGCAGCTCCACGGGGTTGCCGTCCGGGTCCGCCACGTAGATCGACTGGGCGTCGCCCCGGGCGCCGTACCGGCCGACCGGACCCTCCAGCACGGTGAACGTGCCCGCGTCGATGACCTCCTGCCAGTCCAGCGGGTCGACGACCAGGCAGATGTGGTCCACGTTCGACTCGCCGCGCGGGCGGTCGACCAGGTCGATGATCGACACCGGGCTCACCCGTACCGACGGGAACGGCACCTTGCCCGCCCGCCATTCGTCCACCCGCACGGGCTCCAGGCCGAGAGACCCGCAGTAGAAGTCCAGCGCGCGCTCCACGTCCCGCACGTTGAGCACCAGATGATCGAAATCCTTGACCCGCATCACGCCGTCCCCCGTCGTCGCTCGATCCGGTCCGTCCGTCTTCGCGGCCACCGGTCCATTTGAATACGACCCGGTTCGGATCGTATGACGCACCCTACCCCGGACCCGGCGGCGGTACGCCCAGTTCGTAACGGGTCATCTGATGGCGCCCGGCCGCCAGGACCACCAGGAGCACCGCGACCGCCGCGACCGATCCCGCGCTTGTGCCCCCGGCGAGGAACAGATAGGCGCAGACGGCCAGCGCCCGGGCGGCCAGGTTCAACTCCGCAGCGAACAGGGCCGATCGGCGCGTCGGGCCGTCGGGTGTACGGGCCTGCCGGACCAGCCGGGCCACCGACACGGCGTCGCAGCCGGTCGCCAGGCCCAGACAGAGCCAGGCCGCCGCGGTGGCCGCCCCCGGCGTCGGCCCGGCCACCGCCGCGGCCCACCCGACCGCCCCGAGCCAGGGCACCACCAGCAGCGCGGCGACCCGCGTGGCCACCCGGGTCCCGCGCCGTACGGGCAGAGTCAGGCAGCGGGCCCGGCGGTCGCCGTCCTCGTCACCGATGGCCAGGAACAGGTTGTAGAGCGTGCCGTGGACCGCCGCCGCCCCCGCCACCGGCCACACCGCGGGCGAGGACAGCTGATGGACGGCCGCGGCGCCGAAGAGGACCAGGCCCGCCAGGGTCGCGGTGCCTTCCGTGACGTCCCCGAGGAGACCGGCGGTCTTGAGCCGCCGGTGGTACACCAGATGCAGCCCGAACGCGCCGACCAGGACCACCGGGGCCCGCCAGTCCAGCACCAGCGCCCAGGCCAGGGCGGTCGCGATGCAGGCCGCGGCGGCGGCCAGGGCGTGCGCGGGCGGCAACGCGCCCGAGGGGATGGGCCGGTGCGGCTTGGCCGCCGCGTCGATGTCACGGCCCAGGTAGTCCCCGAGGTACGCGCCGCCGATCCCGCCGAGCGTGCACACGCCCCACACCCCTAGGAGCTCTTCCGGCCCGGGCGCGCGGCCTCCGCCCACCCCTCCCGCGTACGCCCCCGCCAGCCCCAGCAGCCCGTAGGTGGCGGACTCGTACACCCGCCACGTCCGCGCGTGCGAGAGCAACATGCCCCCTCGCGCGGGGCGTCGGACCACCACGGACTGCTCGGCGCCGCCCCCCTCGGCGGTCACGACGGATCACCGGGCACGCCGGTCCTGCCCGGTGCGAGGCTGCTCACCACGATCACATGGGCGTTCAACGACCGCCGAGCCAGGACGACACGACGACTCAGGCCGGACCACATGACGTCCTGGCCGGGACGGCACGACACCCCGGCCAGAACCACACGACGTCCCGGCCGGGACGGCACGGCGGCCTACCAGCCCGTCGCCGCCACCACCTCGCGCGCCACCTCCACGACGGACCTGCCGTCCGTCCCCACCCGGACCGTGCCCGCCGGCGCCTCCCGCTCCAACCGCCGCGCGGCCACGCCACTGCGCTCGACGTGGAGCGCGAGCCGCGACCCCGTCTCGCGCCGCGCCAGCCGGTCCCGGACCGCCGCGTCCCCGGCGGTCAGCAGGACCCGTACGATCCGCGTCGTGTCACCCCCTCCCAGCGCGCGGCGGAACATCGCGCTCTCCAGCACGCTCACCGTGTTCGTGTAGACGAGCCGGTGGTGCCCCAGCGCCGCGAAGTTCGCCCAGACCGCCGTGAGATTGCGCTCGGTGATCGCCGAGCGGCGCGGGTCGTCGGCGGGGGCGGGATGCACCTGCCCCATGTAGTCGCCCTCCAGCAGACAGTGCGCGACCCCCGCCTCCTGGAGCAGCGCGGAGACCTCCCACGCCACGGTGGACTTGCCGACGCCCGACCGGCCTCCGATGAGGAGTGCTTCGTACGTAGTCATGCGCGGGAGCCTGACAGCCGGTCCGGGGAGGGGGCACCGGGTTTTCCCCCGGAGCCGGGGCGCCCGTACGGGCCGGGGTCCCCGGCCGGGCGCCGCACTGGCATGATCGGCGGTATGGCTGAACGTGTGATCGCCGCGTGTGACGGGGCGTCGAAGGGAAATCCGGGACCGGCCGGCTGGGCCTGGGTCATCGCCGACGGGTCGGAGCTGCCCGACCGCTGGGAGGCGGGCGCGCTCGGCACCGCCACCAACAACGTCGCCGAACTCACCGCCCTGGAGCGGCTCCTGGCCGCCGTCGACCCGGACGTACCGATGGAGATCCGGATGGACTCCCAGTACGCGATGAAGGCGGTCACGACCTGGCTGCCCGGCTGGAAGCGCAAGGGCTGGAGGACGTCGTCGGGCAGCCCCGTCGCCAACAAGGACCTGGTCGTCCGGATCGACGCGCTGCTCACGGGCCGCTCCGTGGAGTTCCGTTACGTGCCCGCCCACCAGGTGGACGGCGACCGGCTCAACGACTTCGCCGACCGGGCCGCGAGCAGGGCGGCCATCGTCCAGGAACCGGCGGGCAGCGCGTACGGCTCCCCGGAGCCGCCGGCCGCGCCGGACACCGTACGGTCCGGCGGCCGGGGGCGTTCCTCCGGCGCGTCGGGGTCCGGCTCCGGATCAGGGTCCGGATCCGGGACGAAGACGGCCACGAAGACCTCCGCCAGGAAGACGTCCGGCTCCGCGCGGACCCTCAACGCCAAATTCCCCGGCCGCTGCCGGTGCGGCCAGGCGTACGCCGCCGGTGAGCCCATCGCCAAGAACGCGGAGGGTTGGGGCCACCCCGCCTGCCGTACGGACTAGCCAGACGTTCTCAGCTGCTGCGGGGACGGGGGAGTTCCGGCAGGTGCGGGCTGTACAGCCAGGACATGAACAGGTCGTCGAGGGCGTGGGCGCTGCGGCGCCCGGCGAGCTCCGTGAAGTCCTCGGTCGTGACCGTGCCGTGCCGGTGCGCGGCCGTCCACTCCCGCAGCAGCGAGAAGAACGCGTCGTCGCCGACCACCGTGCGCAGCGCGTGGAGCGTCAGTGCCCCGCGCTGGTAGACCTGATCGTCGAACATCCGCCGTACACCCGGGTCCGCGACCCGCAGATCCTGCGGCAGCCGGGCCAGCCTCGCCCTGGTCCGTTCGGCGATCGCCGCCGCCGGGGCGCCGCCCGACACCTCGGACCACAGCCACTCCGCGTACTTGGCGAAGCCCTCGTTCAGCCAGATGTGCCGCCAGTCGCCGACGCTCAGGCTGTTGCCGAACCACTGGTGCGCCAGCTCGTGCGCGACCAGCCGCTCACAGCCGCGCCGCCCGTCGACGTGGTTCGCCCCGAAGATGGAGAGCGTCTGCGCCTCGACCGGGACCTCCAGCTCCTCGTCCACAAGGACCACCGCGTACTCACCGAAGGGGTACGGCCCGAAGAGGTCCTGGAACGCGGCCATCATCTGCGGCTGCCGGGCGAAGTCATGGTCGAAGCGCGCCTGCAACCGGGGCGGTACGGCCGCCCACTGCGGCACGGGACGCGCGCCGGGATCGGCCAGCTCGACCAGTTCGTACAGCCCGGTCTGGACGGTTGCGAGGTACGTCGACATCGGCTCCGGCTGGTCGTACACCCAGGTCGTCGTGGACGCGCCGATCGTGCGTGACTCCAGCGTCCCGTTCGCCACCACCGTGTACGGCGAGGGCGCGGTCACCGAGATCCGGTACGCGGCCTTGTCGGCCGGCCGGTCGTTGCACGGGAACCAGGACGGCGCCCCGATCGGCTGCCCCGCCACCAGCGCGCCGTCCTCCAACTGCTCCCAGCCCAGGTCGCCCCAGTCCCGCGTCTTCACCGGCCGGGGTGTCCCGGTGTACCGCACCTCGACGGTGAACGGCTCTCCGGCGGCGAGGGGCCGCCCCGGCCGGATCCGCAGCTTGTCGGCCCGGTGCGTGTAGCGGGCGACGCGCTCGCCGTTCACCAGCACACCGTCGACGCGGAAGGGCCGCAGGTCGAGGCTGAACGCCGTGAGGGCGCCACCCGGAAGGACCGGGTCGGCGACGGCCGAGAGCGTGGCGCGGCCGGAGAGGCGGCCCGTGCCGGGGCGGTAGTTCAACTCCAGGTCGTACCGCTCGACGCCGTAACCGGTGTTGCCGTGGGCGGGCAGGTACGAGTCGGCGGGAGCGAGCACGCGGGGCGTGGCATTGGCCACCGGTTCCGCGTCCGCGGCCGGTCCCGCCACGGAGTCCGTGTCGGCGCCGGTGCCGGTGCCGGTGCCGGTGGCCGTGTCCGTCCCGGTGTCCGGTTTGGCCTCCGTCTCCCCCCGTGCCACCGGTCCGGCCGTCGCCTCCACCACCGCGTCGACCGCCGTGCCGACCGCGGCGCGGACACGACTGGACAGGCTTCCCGCACGGCCGTTCTTGCCCCTGCTCACGCTGTGGCGTCCTCCGTCTTCGCTGTACTTCCCACCGGCTTCACACGCTTCAGGCGCTTCATGCCCGTCGCGGGGCCGGCCGCCTTCTTCCGCGTCTTCCCCGGAGAGGGTACGTTCACCGTCTCCTCCCGCCACGACGCGATCGGATTGCCGAGCCAGCGCGAGTCCTCGGGCAGGGTCTCCCCGCGCATGACCAACGACGCAGGTCCCACCGTCGTACGGGCCCCGATCGTCGCGCCGGGGAGCACGATCCCGTGCGGGCCCAGAGTCGCGCCCCGGCCCAGGACCACCTCGTCCATGCGCATGATCCGGTCGTGGAAGAGGTGGGTCTGCACCACACAGCCCCGGTTGACGCTCGCGCCGTCGCCGATCCGTACCAGATCCGCTTCCGGCAGCCAGTACGTCTCCGACCACACGCCCCCGCCGATCCGCGCGCCGAGGCTCCTCAGCCACAGGCTCATCAGCGGCGTGCCGCCCACCGCGCCGGCCAGCCACGGCACGGCGAGCACCTCCACAAACGTGTCCGCCAGTTCGTTGCGCCACACGAACGAGCTCCACAGCGGGTGCTCGACCGCCCGGAACCGCCCCACCAGCAGCCACTTCGCCACACACGCCACGGCGCACGCGACCAGCCCGCCGGCGAGCAGCAGCGCCCCGCCGGCCGCCACGGCGGCGCCGAAGCCCCAGCGGTCCGCGACGGCCTCGAAGGCGGCGAGGACGATCACGGCGAGCGCGACCGTACACATCACGGGGACGATCCGGCACAGTTCGACGGCGGCACGCGCCCACCGCAGCCGCCGGGGCGGGCTGTACGTACGGCTCAGGTCGTCCGTCTCCACCGCGCGGGGCAGCTTCATCGGGGGCATCCCCAGCCAGGAACTCCCCGCCTTGGCGCCCTTCGGCGCCGTCGACAACACGCCCACCAGGCCCCGCTTGGGCACCGAGTGACCACCGGACGCCATCCCCGAGTTGCCGAGGAACGCCCGCTTGCCGATGCGGGCCGGGGCGATCCGCAGCCAGCCGCCGCCCAGTTCGTACGGGGCGACCATCGTGTCGTCGGCGAGGAACGCGCCGTCGCCGACGGTCGTCATGGAGGGGAGCGCCAGGACGGTCGACGCCTCCACCCCGCGCCCGACCTTCATGCCGAGCGCGCGCAGCCACACCGGGGTGAACAGGCTGGCGTACAGGGGGAAGAGATGCACCCGCGCCATGTCCATCAGCCGTTCGGTGGCCCACGCCTGCCAGGCGATCCGGCCGTGGACGGGATGGCAGCCTTCGCGCAGGCCGAGGCCGAGGGCCCGTACGCCGACCACGACGAACAGCGCGTAGCAGAGCAGGGACGCGAGGGTCGCGAGCGGTACGGCGGTCAGCGCGTGGGTGAGCGCGGTGCCCGCGTTGTGCGCGCCGCGCACGAAGGCCGCGAGGACCAGCAGGCCGGGGAGCAGCGCCAGCGACGGCAGCAGGCTCAGCAGCAGCGAGGTGACCGCGTACACGGCGGTCCAGCGGCGGGTGCGGGCCGGCCGCTGCTCGGGCCAGCGGCGCGGCGGCTTTCC
>NZ_WWJY01000730.1 GCF_009865405.1 Streptomyces sp. SID3212
CCAACTCCCCCCGCCCCCACCCACATCCGGACCTGAGGCTTCCACTCTCGGCAATTCGCGACGAACGGTGACGGAGTGAGTGCGTTATGTGATGTGCTGGGGACCGGCGCTGACAGTCGACCGCAGAACCGGCCGGGCACCGGCCGCCTTCACCTGAGCCCCGGCGGTCGAACCAGCGGTCCCATTCGCCAGTTATCACCAGTTGTCAGCAGTTGTCTCGGGGGCTCGGGGGCTCGAAAGAGGGGCGCACCATGGTGGCGGAGCAGATCCGGCGATGGGAATCGGGCGCTCTCGCCCATGCGGTCAGCGACCCCTTCGGACAGGGCCCGTTACCGTGGCTGCGCGGCAGTGAGAACTACTTCGACGACACCGGCCAGGTCGTCCCCTGGTACGCCGCCCCCACCCTCGGCCGCGAACGCAGCCCCGGCCCCCGTACCGCCGACGACGTACGCCGCCAGATCAAGGGCTTCGCGTCCACCGGCGCCGCCGCCCCCGGCGAGTCCATCGACTTCCACATCACGGTCGACCCGCCCCAGCAGTTCTCCGTCGACATCTACCGGATCGGGCACTACAGCGGCGACGGCGCCTCCAAGATAACCACCAGCCCCCGGCTCTCCGGGATCGTCCAGCCCCCGCCCCTGGCCGCGGACCGTACGGTCTCCTGCCATCACTGGTGGCTCTCCTGGCGGCTCCAGATCCCCTCGTACTGGGCGCTCGGCGCCTACGTCGCCGTCCTCACCACCATCGACGGCTACCGTTCCCACATCCCCTTCACCATCCGCGACAACCGCCCCGCCGACCTCCTCCTGCTCCTCCCCGACATCACCTGGCAGGCGTACAACCTCTACCCCGAGGACGGCCACACCGGCGCCAGCCTCTACCACGCCTGGGACGACCAGGGCCGCCTCCTCGGCGAGGAGGACGCCGCCACGACCGTCTCCTTCGACCGCCCGTACGCGGGCGCGGGCCTGCCCCTGCACGTCGGGCACGCGTACGACTTCATCCGCTGGGCCGAGCGGTACGGATACGACCTCGCGTACGCCGACGCCCGCGACCTGCACGCCGGCCGCGTCGACCCCACGCGCTACCGGGGCCTGGTCTTCCCCGGCCACGACGAGTACTGGTCCGTGCCCATGCGCCGTACGGTCGAGCAGGCGCGCGACCACGGCACCTCGCTCGTCTTCCTCTCCGCCAACACCATGTACTGGCAGGTGGAGCTGGGCCCCTCCGCCTCCGGCGTCCCCGACCGCCTCCTCACCTGCCTCAAACGCCGCGGCCCCGGCCGTTCGGCCCTCTGGCGGGACATCGACCGGCCGGAGCAGAAACTGCTCGGTATCCAGTACGCGGGCCGCGTCCCGGAACCCCACCCCCTGGTCGTACGGAACGCCGGGCACTGGCTCTGGGAAGCCACCGGCGCCGCCGAGGGCGACGAGATCGAGGGGCTGGTGGCGGGGGAGGCCGACCGGTACTACCCCCGGATCTCCCTCCCCGAGCACGAGGACCGCATCCTGCTCGCGCACTCCCCGTACCGCGACAGCGAGAACGCCCGCCGACACCAGGAGACTTCGCTCTACCGCGCCCCCTCCGGCGCCCTCGTCTTCGCCTCGGGCACCTTCGCCTGGTCGCCGAAACTGGACCGGCCCGGCCACGTCGACCCCCGCGTGCAGCGCGCCACCGCCAACCTCCTGGACCGCATCTGCAAACGGGACTGAGGGGCGAGAGGATGGGAGAAGGGAGGGGGTTCCCGCCCGTGTGCGGCGGGGATTCCCGCCCCCCCTGGACGCCGCGACTTCCGGTGTACGGGAGAATCGAGGCGATCTTGAAGACCCACCCCTCGGAGGAACCGTGTCCGGATTCGTAGAAAAGCCCGAGCCCCTGGAGGTTCCGGGCCTCGTGCATCTGCACACCGGCAAAGTGCGCGACCTGTACCGGAACGAGGCCGGCGACCTCGTGATGGTCGCCGGTGACCGCATCTCCGCGTACGACTGGGTCCTGCCCACCGAGATCCCCGACAAGGGCCGGGTCCTCACCCAGCTCTCGCTCTGGTGGTTCGACAAGCTCGCGGACCTCGTCCCGAACCACGTGATCTCCACGGACCTCCCGCCGGACGCCCCCGGCGACTGGGCAGGCCGCACCCTCGTCTGCAAGGCCCTGGACATGGTCCCGGTGGAGGCGGTCGCCCGCGGTTATCTCACCGGCTCCGGACTCGCCGAGTACCAGGAGAGCCGTACGGTCTGCGGGCTCGCGCTCCCCGAAGGCCTCGTGGACGGCTCCGAGCTGCCCGCGCCGATCTTCACCCCCGCCACGAAGGCCGCCGTCGGCGAGCACGACGAGAACGTGTCGTACGAGGAAGTCGCCCGCCAGGTCGGCGCGGAGACCGCCGCGCTGCTCCGCAGGACCACGCTCGACGTGTACGGGCGGGCCCGCGACATCGCCAGGGAACGCGGGATCGTCCTGGCCGACACGAAGTTCGAGTTCGGCTACGACGGCGACCGACTGATCCTCGCGGACGAGGTGTTGACCCCCGACTCCTCCCGTTTCTGGCCGGCCGAGACCTGGGAGCCGGGGCACGCCCAGCCGTCGTACGACAAGCAGTTCGTCCGCGACTGGCTGACCTCGCCCGCCTCGGGCTGGGACCGCGCGAGCGAACAGCCGCCCCCGCCGCTCCCCCAGGAGATCGTCGACGCCACCCGCGCGAAGTACGTGGAGGCGTACGAACGTCTCACCGGCCTCAGCTGGACGTAGCCGGAGACGGAGGAGGACGGCAGGCACGAGAAAACCCCCGGTCGGATGACCGGGGGTTTCCCCTTCTTGAGCGGACGACCAGGTTCGAACTGGCGACCTCAACCTTGGCAAGGTTGCGCTCTACCAACTGAGCTACGTCCGCAAGCGCCTCGGCGCGAGAACTACTATACCCAACCTCGCTCCCGTGCGAGACGCACTGCCGTATGCCGGTTCTCCGCGCCCAGTTTGGAGGCCGCCGAGGACAGGTAGTTCCGTACGGTTCCCTGGGACAGCGAGGCGCGCTGCGCGATCTCCGCGATCGGCGCCCCGTCGGCGGCCAGCTCCAGCACTTCCGCCTCCCGCGCGGTCAGCGGCGAGTCCCCCGCGGAGATCGCGTCGGCCGCCAAATCCGGGTCCACGTAGCGGTTTCCGGCGTGGACGGTACGGATGATCTCGGCGAGCCTGCGCGCGCTGACCGTCTTCGGGACGAAGGCGCGCACCCCCGCCGCCAGCGCCCGTTTCAGGTGGCCGGGGCGGCCGTGGCCGGTCACGATCATCGTCCGGCAGCCGGGCAGTTCGGTACGGAGAGATGTGGCGACCTTCACACCGTCGGCGCCCGGCATCTGGAGATCCAGGACGGCCACGTCCGGCCGGTGGGCCTTCGCCATGGCCAGGGCCTCGGGGCCCGACGCGGCCTCGGCGACCACGACCAGGTCGTCCTCCAGGGCGAGGAGCGCGGCGAACGCGCCCCGGATCAGGTGCTCGTCGTCGGCGAGCAGCACCCGTACGCGCTCGTCCTTGTCGTCCGTCACGCCGCCGCCTCTCCGGTGGGCGCGACGGGCCCGGACGCCGGTACGGGCCCGGATGCCGGTACGGGCCCCGGCAGCGGCAGCGGCACCCGCGCCGTCAGGCGGAACAGGCCGCCGTCCACCCGCCCCGCGTCCAGCGTCCCGTTCAGCACGGCCAGCCGCTCCCGCAGCCCGTCGAGACCGGACCCCTTCCGCACCTCGCGCCGCCCACCGCCCCCCGGGCCACCGGCACCGGCATCCGCCTTCACCTCGGCGGCCTCCCCCGCCCCGTCGTTCTCCACCACCAGAACGGCCGCCGGCGACTCGCCGTGCCCGCACTCGTCCTTGTCCCCGTCCTCGTACGCCTCCGTCAGCCGTACGGTGCACCGCCGCGCGTCCCCGTGCCGCAGCACGTTCGTCGTCGCCTCCCGCACCACCCACGCCAGCGCCGACTGCACGTCCGCCGACAGCCCGCCCCCGTCGTCCCCCTCGATCCGGCAGTCGATGCCCGCCGCCCTCAACACCCCGCGCGCCCCTTCCAGTTCGGTGTGCAGATCCGCCTCCCGGTAGCCGCGCACCACGTCCCGTACCTCCCGCTGCGACTCCTGGGCGATCCGCTGCACCTCGGTCATCGTCGCCACCGCCTCCGGCCGCCCGCGCTCGGCGAGCTGTACCGCCAGCTCGCTCTTCAGCGCGATCACCGCCAGGTTGCGGCCCATCACGTCGTGCAGATCACGGCCGAAACGCAGCCGCTCCTCCGCGACCGCGAGCCGGGACTGGAGCTCGCGGGCCGCGTCCAGCTCCCAGACGGTGTTGAGCAGCCACACCGAGAGGATGTACGTGACGACGATGGCCGCGCCCGCGGACGTGACGGCGAGGACCAGGCCCAACACGTGGACCGAGGACAGCCGCAGCGCCGTCGCCGCGACCCCGGTGGTGACGATCGTGCCCAGCAGCGCGTACGCCATGTGCCAGGAGGTACGCAGCGTCAGCGACATGGCCCCGAGGCCGTAGGTGGCGAACGCGACCAGCAGCACGGCGGCCGACCCGTCGTCGGCGACGGCACCGGCCTTGATCAGGACGAGCACCACCAGGGCGCTCGCCACCGTCAGGGCCGCCGTCGCCAGACCGAGCCGTACGGGCCGCTCGCGCCTGCCGAGCCGCCAGTCCAGCGCCCGGTCCTGGAGGACGACGCACATCGCGGCGTGCAGGACCGCCAGCAGGACCAGCCAGCCCCGGAGCGGGTCGACGCTCCAGACCAGGCTGACCTCGACCAGGCCGAAGGTGTGGAACGTCCACCGGGTGTAGCTCTCGACCTTGCCCGGCTTGCTCTTCCGGTGCCATCGGTCCATCAGCCGGGACATCGCGTCCTTTCCGCCTCATCCTCGTCGTTCCCGGGCCCCGCCTCAGCCTCGTCGGTCCCGGACCCCGCCTCAGCGGCGCGGCTCCCAGCGGAACCAGCGGCGTACGGCGTACACCGCGAGCACCGTCCAGACCACGGCACTGATACCCGCGCCGAGCAGATCCGGCCCGTCCACCCCGCCGATCCAGCCTGCCCGGACCAGCGTCATCACTCCGGTCATCGGCAGCAGCTCGCACACGGACGCCACCCGGTCGGGCAGGGTGTCCAGCGGGACGAACAGGCCGGAGCCGAGCAGCGAGACCAGGAACATCGGCATTGTCGTGATCTGCGCGCTCTCCACGGTACGGGTGAGGACGGACGTCGCCGCCGCCAGCGCCGTGAGCAGCACGATCGCGGCCAGCAGCCCGGCGGCCAGCAGATCGGGCCGCCGGACCCCGCCCACGTCGAGGAACGCGATCCCGGCCGCCACGAGGACCACGCACTGCGCGAGCGCCAGCGCGGCGGCGGGCAGCGCGGTCCCGGCGAGGATCTCGCGGTCGGCGGTCTCGCCCGTGCGGAGCCGCTTGAGCACCAGCTCCTCGCGCCGGGAGGTGTACGCGGAGACGAGGTTCGCGTACACGACCATCAGCAGCACCGTCCCGACGCCACCGGTCAGGGCCGCCTCGGCGACGGTCACCCCGGCCCCGCCCAGGTCGGTGCCTTCGAGTGAGACCTTGATCGAGCCCATCATCGCGATGGGCACGAACAGGGCGGTGAACAGCGCCGTCCTGTTCCGTACGAGCAGCGTCAGCTCGGCCCGCCCGAGGGCGGTGAGCCGCCCGGCGGCCGTGGTGAGCCGGCCCGTACCGCCACCGGCCGCTTCCGTCCCTGCCGTCCCCGCTGTCTCTGCTGTCACTGTCTCCGCCGTCTTCATCGTGCACCCGCCGTTTCCGCGCTGCGCGCCGCGATGTCGAGGAAAGCGTCTTCGAGCGAGGCGGACCGCGCGTCCAGCTCCGCCAGCTGTACGTCCGACTCCCGCGCCCACCGCAGGAGTTCGTGCAGATCCTCCTGGAGTTGCCGGGTACGGATCTCGATCCGCCGCCCCTCCGCGGCGGCCCGCAGCGACAGCGGCAGCTGTTCGGGCAGGACGTCGTGGGGCAGGACGAACCGGATCGTGGCCGGCCGCGCCTCGGTCACCTCCGCCGGTGTGCCGGAGGTCACGATGCGGCCCTGGTGCATGATCGCCAGCCGGTCGGCCAGGGCCTCGGCCTCCTCCAGGTAGTGCGTGGTCAGCAGCACGGTGGTGCCCTCGTCCCGCAGTTCCCGTACCAACTCCCAGGTGTCGCGCCGCCCTTCGGCGTCCAGCCCGGTCGTCGGCTCGTCGAGGAAGAGCACCTCGGGGCGGCCCAGCAGCGCCAGCGCCAGATCCAGGCGCCGCCGCTCGCCGCCCGACAGCTGCTTGACCCGGACCCGGGCCCGCGCGGTGAGCCCGACCAGGCCGAGTGCCTCGTCGGTCGGCCGCGCGCCGCTGGTGCAGCCGGCGCACATCCGTACCGTCTCCGCGACGGTCAGGTCGGAGGGGAAGCCGCCCTCCTGGAGCATCACGCCGATCCGGGGGCGGACGGCGGCGCGCTCGGTGTACGGGTCGTGGCCGAGGATCCGTACGGCTCCGCCGCTCGGGCGGGCGAGGCCCTCCAGCACCTCCACGGTGGAGGTCTTGCCCGCGCCGTTCGTGCCGAGCAGGGCGAACAGTTCGCCGCGTCCGACGGAGAAGGAGACGCCGTCCACGGCGGTGAAGCCGCCGCTGTACGTACGGCGCAGCTCGTCGGTCTCGATGACAGGGTCGTCGGGGTGGGAAGTCGGTGTCATGTCTTCCAGGCTTCCGCCGGACCCGGGCACCCGGCAGTGCGCGCTGTCATCGCCGCAGATGACATTTGTCATCGAGCACGGGACCCGTATCCACGCACACGAAGTAGCCCCACCCACGAAGAAGCCCCCGGTCGAATGACCGGGGGCTTCCCCTTCTTGAGCGGACGACCAGGTTCGAACTGGCGACCTCAACCTTGGCAAGGTTGCGCTCTACCAACTGAGCTACGTCCGCACGGCACCGAGATCAAGCAATCGATGCGTACTTCGCATCACTCTACCTGATCCACCGGAGTGGACCGAAGATCGAGCGATGCAGAGCGGGTGACAGGAATTGCACACTGCGCCTCCCCCTTGGAAAGGGGGCGTTCTACTACTGAACTACACCCGCACGCTGCTTGGGGTTCGGCCCTTCGGCCTTGCCCTTCGGCGTGCTCCAGACTCTAGCCGATCAGCGAGGGTGGTTCCAACTCGGTTCGCCGCCGCGTCGTCCGGCCGCCACGTGGCACCGCCCACGGGTGCCGGCGACCGCCTCCGGCCCGGCACCCGGGCGGTGCCCCGGGCATCAACTCGCTTCTCTGAAAGCCTCGTAGACGCGCTTGGGGATCCGGCCCCTGGCCGGTACCGCCATCTTGTGGGAGAGCGCCCACGCCCGGACGGCCGCCGGATCGGGGGCCAGGGCGGTGTGCCGGTAGGTGACGCGGTTCTTGCCGTTCCTGGCGGCGTTCGTCTGCCTGCGGCCCGCGGCCAGGTAGGGAGCCAGGGCCTTGCGCAGTTTCTTCGCGTTGGCGGGATTGAGGTCGATG
Organism: Streptomyces sp. SID3212; assembly: GCF_009865405.1. GTDB lineage: Bacteria > Actinomycetota > Actinomycetes > Streptomycetales > Streptomycetaceae > Streptomyces. Next base: position 7,527 of record NZ_WWJY01000730.1, read on the forward strand.
ACGTACGACTTCCCGTCCAGGCCGAACGCGACCGTTTCCGCCGCTTCTCCGCCGTCGAGATCGTCGGAGAGTGTGACCACTACGCGCTGCGCCACGGATATCGGTCCTTTCTTGCGGTATCGCCTTGCCCGAGGCCGTACGGAAACACGGCTGACGTGCGGCGATACCGGCCTTCCGGCTGTTAAGGGACAATGCAGCTTTCCGCTGTATTCCTTTGTACAGCGGTCGGCCCGGCATTGTGAAGCCCAGCCAATTGCATCAGCGTGTCTCGCGGCAATGGGGGAACCCGACTTTTTCCCGGGATTTTCCCTGGCGTACCACCCTCCGGAAATCATGGCCTGATCTGCGGCGGGGCTTCGGGGGCAGCGTATCCCTGTTCATATCTACTCGCGTAGATTTTCCGGCCGGGTACTCTGAGGGGAGCTCGGGGGGTCGAGGGGGATTCCCCTGGAGAAACACGGCAGAACACAGCAGAACGCGGCGGAACACAGCCGCACCACACCACCGGGAGTGCCCGTGGCACGCGTCGTAGTCGACGTCATGCTCAAGCCGGAGATCCTCGACCCGCAGGGCCAGGCGGTGCAGCGCGCGCTGCCCCGGCTGGGCTTCGAGGGGATCGCCGACGTCCGTCAGGGAAAGCGCTTCGAACTGGAGGTGGCGGGGCCGGTCGACGAGGCCGCCCTCGCCCGTATCCACGAGATGGCCGAGACCTTCCTCGCCAACACCGTCATCGAGGACTTCGTCGTGAAGGTCGAGGAGTCGAAGTGACCGCTCGTATCGGAGTCGTCACCTTCCCCGGCACGCTCGATGACCGGGACAGCCTGCGGGCCGTCCGGATCGCCGGCGCGGAGCCCGTCCCGCTCTGGCACCGCGACAAGGACCTCCACCAGGTCGACGCGGTCGTCCTGGCCGGCGGTTTCAGTTACGGCGACTATCTGCGGGCCGGGGCCATCTCCCGGTTCTCGCCGGTCATGGCCACGGTGATCGAGCAGGCCAAGGCCGGTATGCCGGTCCTCGGAATCTGCAACGGCTTCCAGATCCTCACCGAGTCGCATCTGCTGCCGGGCGCCATGCTGCGCAACAATCACCTGCACTTCATCTGCCGCGATCAGAAACTGCGGGTGGAGCGCGCCGACACCGCCTGGACCGCCGACTATTCCGCGGGCCAGGAAATCTCCGTCCCCCTCAAGAACATCGACGGCCGGTACGTCGCCGACGAGCGCACGCTCGACGAGCTGGAGGCCGAGGGCCGGGTCGCGTTCCGCTACCTGGACGGCAACCCGAACGGGTCGCTCCGCGACATCGCCGGCGTCTCGAACGCGGCCGGCAACGTCGTCGGCCTGATGCCGCACCCCGAGCACGCCGTGGAGCCGCTGATCGGTACGGGCCGTACCGACGGCCTGGGATTCTTCACCTCGATCCTGAAGAAGCTGGTAAGCGCCTGATGACCCTCGACACCGTCAAGCACGCGAGCGGCACGCCCGACGTCGAACTGCCCTGGAAGGAGCTCGGCCTCAAGGAGGACGAGTACCTCCGGGTCCGCGAGATCCTCGGCCGCAGGCCGACCGGCGCCGAGCTGGCCATGTACTCCGTCATGTGGTCGGAGCACTGCTCGTACAAGAGCAGCAAGGTCCACCTCAAGCAGTTCGGCGACAAGGTCCCCGCCAACGACGCCATGCTCGTCGGCATCGGCGAGAACGCGGGCGTCGTGGACGTCGGCCAGGGGTACGCGGTCACCTTCAAGGTCGAGTCCCACAACCACCCGTCGTACGTCGAGCCCTACCAGGGCGCGGCCACCGGCGTCGGCGGCATCGTCCGCGACATCATCGCGATGGGCGCCCGCCCGGTCGCGGTCGTGGACCCGCTGCGGATGGGCGCGGCCGACCACCCCGACACGCGGCGGGTCCTGCCCGGCGTGGTGGCGGGCATCGGCGGGTACGGCAACTGCCTCGGCCTGCCGAACATCGGCGGCGAGCTGGTCTTCGACGCCTGCTACCAGGGAAACCCGCTGGTCAACGCCGGTGCCATCGGCGTGATGCGGCACGAGGACATCCACCTCGCCAAGGCCTCGGGCCCCGGCAACAAGGTGATCCTGTACGGCGCCCGCACCGGCGGCGACGGCATCGGCGGCGCCTCCATCCTGGCCTCCGAGACCTTCGACGACACGAAGCCGTCGAAGCGTCCCGCCGTCCAGGTCGGCGACCCCTTCCAGGAGAAGCTCCTCATCGAGTGCACGCTGGAGGCCTTCGCCGAGAAGCTCGTCGTCGGCATCCAGGACCTCGGCGCGGCCGGCCTGTCCTGCGCGACGAGCGAGCTGGCGTCGAACGGCTCCGGCGGCATGCGCGTCGAGCTGGACGACGTACCGCTGCGCGACTCCACGCTCTCGCCCGAGGAGATCCTCATGAGCGAGTCGCAGGAACGCATGTGCGCCGTGGTCGAGCCCGACAAGGTCGACCGGTTCCTCGCGATCTGCGAGAAGTGGGACGTCATCGCCACCGTCGTGGGCGAGGTCACGGACGGCGACCGGCTGGAGATCTTCTGGCACGGTGAGAAGATCGTGGACGTCGACCCCCGTACGGTCGCGCACGACGGTCCCGTCTACCACCGCCCCTACGCCCGCCCGTCCTGGCAGGACGCCCTCCAGGCCGACGACGCGAACAAGCTGCCGCGGCCCGCGACCTCCGCCGAGCTGCGGGAGCAGGTCCTCCGGCTCCTCGCCTCGCCGAACCAGGCGTCGAAGGCGTGGGTCACGGACCAGTACGACCGGTTCGTGCAGGGCAACACCGTGCTCGCCCAGCCCGAGGACGCGGGCATGATCCGCGTCAACGAGGAGACGGGCCTGGGCGTGGCCATCGCCACGGACGGCAACGGTCGCTTCACGAAGCTGGACCCGTACACCGGCGCGCAGCTCGCGCTGGCGGAGTCGTACCGCAATGTCGCCGCCTCCGGCGCCAAGCCCCTCGCGATCTCCGACTGCCTGAACTTCGGCTCCCCCGAGGACCCGGACGTCATGTGGCAGTTCGCGGAGGCGATCCGCGGTCTCGCGGACGGCTGCCTCCAGCTGGGCACGCCCGTCACCGGCGGCAACGTCTCGCTCTACAACCAGACGGGCGACGCGGCCATCCACCCGACGCCGGTCGTCGCCGTCCTCGGCGTGATCGACGACGTGGCGCGCCGTACGCCGATCGCGTTCAAGGAAGAGGGCCAGCTCCTCTACCTGCTCGGTGACACCCACGAGGAGTTCGGCGGTTCGGCCTGGTCGCAGGTCGTCCACGACCACCTCGGCGGCCTGCCGCCCAAGGTGGACCTGGAGCGTGAGCGGCTGCTCGGGGACATCCTGATCTCGGCGTCCCGCGACGGCATGATCGACGCGGCGCACGACCTGAGCGACGGCGGCCTGATCCAGTCGGTCACCGAGTCCTGCCTGCGCGGCGGGAACGGCGCCCGGCTGGTCGTGCCCGACGGTCTCGACGCCTTCACCTTCCTGTTCAGCGAGTCGGCCGGCCGCGCGGTCGTGTCGGTCCCGCGCAGCGAGGAACTCCGCTTCACCGACATGTGCGGGGCACGCGGTCTGCCCGCGACGCGCATCGGTGTGGTGGACGGCGAGGAGATCGAGGTCCAGGGCGAGTTCGGCATCCCGCTGAGCGAGGTCGCCGAGGCGCACCGGAGCACGATCCCCGCGCTCTTCGGCTGAATCCGGCCGTGGTTGGCTGGGCGCGCACGTGTTCGGACGTGCGTACGCGTCCCGCCGTGCGCACAGGACACGCAGGACCGAGGGATGGACCGTATGGCGTTCGAGTACAAGGTCGTGACGTTCCGGGAATCGCTCATCGGCGACGCCCTGGACAGCGACAAGCTGGAGAAGACGCTCAACAAGCACGCCGAGGACGGGTGGGCCCTCAAGGCCATCACCGCGGCGGACGTCAAGGGCCGCATCGGCCCCGGCGCCGTCGAGGGCCTGCTGCTGACGCTGGAGCGCCCGCGCCAGGCGTGAGGCCGATGTTGTGAGAAGGCCCTGAGCCTCCGCCCGGACCCACCGGCCGGAGGCTCAGGGCCTTTCCGCCCCCGTCCGCCCCCTTCGTTAGCCTCGCGGTCATGCCCCCGGCCAAGAAGCGCACGCGCAAGTACGACTCCGAGAAAATCCGAGCCGCCGTCCTGGCGCAGTTCGCGGCGGTACGGGAAGCCGTCGCCGGGCTCACCGACGAGCGGCTGGCGCTGCCGGCCACCGGGCTCGACGGCTGGACGGTACGGGACCTGGCCGCGCACCTCGCGATGGTCGTCGAGTCGGTCACCCGCGCCGCGGAAGGGCCCGAGGTGGCGCCGGGCGGACCGGTGGTCGGGCTGGACGAGTGGCCGTTCGCGACGGCGGCGTACGCGGACGACATCAGCGAGGACGTACGGGCGCTCGCCGCGTCCGGGCCGGTCGAGGAGGTCTTCGCGCGGGCCGCGGACCGGGTGGTGGCGGCGCTTTCCGGCGCGGCGGACGACCGGCTGGTGCCGGTACGGGTGGGCACGATGCGGCTGGCGGACTTCCTGGTCACCCGGACCGTCGAGCTGGTCGTCCACACCGACGACCTGAACCGCGCGACCGGCCTGACCGTCCCGTACGACCGCCAGGCCCTCGCCGCCTGCACGCGACTGCTCGCCGACGGCCTCGCGGTGAAGGCGCCCGGGGCATCGACCGAGGTACGGATCCCGCCGTACGCGGTGGTCCAGTGCGTGCCGGGCCCTCGCCACACCCGCGGCACCCCACCGAACGTGGTGGAGACGGACCCCCTGACCTGGATCCGCCTGGCCACGGGCCGCACGACCTGGGCGGCGGCCCTGGATTCGGCGAAGGTGAGCGCGAGCGGGGAGCGCGCGGACCTGTCCGGCCTCCTGCCGCTGATGGGCTGATCCCTCCCCGTGCGCGCACGCGTACGGAACCGTCCGCGCGTGTGATCCGTCCCACCCCCATGCAGAAACAGCAGAGCACCGCAGTCACCGCGATCACCGCACTCGCGCTGCTCGCCCTGGCGGCGTGCGGTACCGAGACCAGTTCGACCACGACCACGGGAGCTTCGGGGGAGGACGCCTCCGTGCGGGAGTCGGCGCTCACCGGGGTGCGCTGGAACGTGGAGAGCGTGACGGTCGGCGGGAGAAGGACCGCCGGGGTGGCGGGGACCTCGCTGGAGTTCGGGGACACGACGCAGGCGACGCTGGCCACGGGCTGTGACGAGTACGAGGTGGATGTGTCCGTCGCCGACGACACCGTGACCGTCGGCAAGAAGCGCATGACGGCGACCGCCGACTGTGTGCTGAATCTCGACGCGCTGAACGAGGCGCTGGACGCGGCCTTCGCGGGGAAGCTCACGTCGAAGGTGACCGGCGACCGGCTGACGCTGACCTCCTCCGACGGCGACGTCCTCGCCCTGACCAGCGGGCCTCCCGCGCCCCTGACCGGCACGAAGTGGACCGTGAACGCCCTCGCCTCGGACGGGAGCGCCGCCCGTCTGCCGGCCGGGACTGACGGTTCGGCGTCCTTCACGCTGGCCGCCGACGGTTCCGTACGGGGCAATCTGGGCTGCAACGGATTCAGCGCCCGTGCGAAGGTCTCCGGCGACACCCTCACGTTCAGCCGGGTGATCTCGACAAAAATGGCCTGTACCGGCCCTCGGGCGGCGGTCGAGAAGCACCTGCTGAAGGTCCTGCGCGGCAAGGTCACGTATGAGGTCAACCACGGCGGGCTGTGGCTGACCGGGGCGGACGGCGGACTCGCCGCCCTGCCCGCCACAACCGCCTAGTCACCGCCTGCCAGGGCTTCCGCACCCGCCCGCACGGGTGGCCCACCGCCACCGGCACCCGTGCGCCGATGCCTCCGGCCGGATACGCAACGGAGTGCGGGCACCACGGAACGTAAGGTCCAGAGGGGCGATATCCGGCCACGTCCCATCCCCAATTCGGACCAGTGGTCGATCTCGCCTACACTCGGTGGCGTGCCTCGTGGTGATGGACGACTCAACCACGACCTGCTCCCCGGCGAGAAAGGCCCCCAGGACGCGTGTGGCGTCTTCGGAGTCTGGGCCCCGGGCGAAGAGGTCGCCAAGCTCACCTATTTCGGACTGTATGCCCTACAGCACCGTGGACAGGAGTCCGCGGGCATCGCAGTGAGCAACGGGTCCCAAATCCTGGTTTTCAAGGACATGGGCCTTGTCTCGCAGGTCTTCGACGAAACCTCCCTCGGCTCCCTCCTCGGTCATATCGCGGTGGGCCATGCCCGGTACTCCACCACCGGAGCCTCGGTGTGGGAGAACGCGCAGCCGACCTTCCGGGCCACGGCCCACGGCTCGATAGCGCTCGGCCACAACGGGAACCTGGTCAACACCGCGCAGCTCGCCGAGATGGTCGCCGACCTCCCCAAGGAGAACGGCCGGCCCACGCGGGTGGCCGCCACCAACGACACCGACCTGGTCACGGCGCTCCTCGCCGGCCAGACGGACGACGACGGCAAGCCCCTCACGGTCGAGGAAGCCGCCGCCAAGATCCTGCCCGACGTGCAGGGCGCCTTCTCGCTCGTCTTCATGGACGAGCACACCCTCTACGCCGCCCGTGACCCGCAGGGCATCCGCCCGCTCGTCCTCGGCCGGCTGGAGCGCGGCTGGGTCGTCGCCTCCGAGGGCGCCGCCCTCGACATCTGCGGCGCCTCCTTCGTCCGCGAGATCGAGCCCGGCGAGCTGATCGCCATCGACGAGAACGGTCTGCGGACCCAGCGATTCGCGGAAGCGAAGCCCAAGGGCTGTGTCTTCGAGTACGTCTACCTGGCGCGTCCCGACACGGACATCGCCGGTCGGAACGTGTATCTGTCCCGCGTGGAAATGGGCCGGAAACTCGCGAAAGAAGCACCCGTCGAGGCCGACCTGGTCATAGCGACCCCGGAGTCCGGCACCCCGGCCGCCATCGGTTACGCCGAGGCGAGCGGGATCCCGTACGGCTCGGGCCTCGTCAAGAACGCCTACGTCGGCCGGACCTTCATCCAGCCGTCCCAGACCATCCGCCAGCTGGGCATCCGGCTGAAGCTCAACCCGCTCAAGGAAGTCATCCGGGGCAAGCGCCTGGTGGTCGTGGACGACTCGATCGTCCGCGGCAACACCCAGCGCGCGCTGGTCAAGATGCTCCGCGAGGCGGGCGCCGCCGAGGTCCACATCCGGATCTCGTCCCCGCCGGTCAAGTGGCCCTGCTTCTTCGGCATCGACTTCGCGACCCGCGCCGAGCTGATCGCCAACGGCATGACGATCGACGAGATCGGCGTCTCGCTGGGCGCCGACTCCCTCTCGTACATCTCCCTCGACGGGATGATCGAGGCGACCACCATCGCCAAGCCGAACCTCTGCCGTGCCTGCTTCGACGGCGAGTACCCGATGGACCTCCCCGATCCCGAGCTGCTCGGCAAGCAGCTGCTGGAGACCGAGCTGGCGGCGGGACCGGCCAACGCCGCGGCCGAGGCGCTCCGCCGCCCGTAGTTCCGCATCCGCCGCAGGTCCGCGTCCGTTTGCCGACCACGACGACCGAACGACGACCGAACGACGACAGCATGACGACCGCATGACGACAGGAAAGTACTCAGCCATGTCCGATACGACCACTGGTGCCAGCTACGCCGCCGCGGGCGTCGACATCGAAGCCGGTGACCGCGCGGTCGAGCTGATGAAGGAGTGGGTGAAGAAGACGAAGCGTCCCGAGGTCCTCGGCGGCCTCGGCGGCTTCGCCGGCCTCTTTGACGCCTCCGCCCTCAAGCGCTACGAGCGGCCGCTCCTCGCCTCCGCCACCGACGGCGTCGGGACGAAGGTCGACCTGGCGCGCAAGATGGGCGTGTACGACACGATCGGTCACGATCTCGTCGGCATGGTCGTGGACGACCTGGTCGTCTGCGGTGCCGAACCGCTCTTCATGACCGACTACATCTGTGTCGGCAAGGTCCACCCCGAGCGGGTCGCCGCCATCGTCAAGGGCATCGCGGAAGGCTGCGTCCTGGCCGGCTGCGCGCTGGTCGGCGGCGAGACCGCCGAACACCCGGGGCTGCTCGGCGAGGACGACTTCGACGTCGCCGGCGCCGGTACGGGGGTGGTCGAGGCGGACCAGCTGCTGGGGCCGGATCGTATCCGTACGGGTGACGCGGTGATCGCGATGGCGTCCTCCGGTCTTCACTCCAACGGGTACTCGCTGGTCCGGCACGTGGTCTTCGACCGGGCCGGCTGGTCCCTGGACCGCGAGGTCCCGGAGTTCGGCCGCACCCTCGGCGAGGAACTGCTGGAGCCCACGAAGATCTACTCGCTCGACTGCCTGGCGCTCACCAGGACCACCGAGGTGCACGCGTTCAGCCACGTCACCGGCGGCGGCCTCGCGGCGAACCTCGCCCGGGTCGTCCCGGACGCGCTGCACGCCCGCGTGGACCGCTCGACCTGGACGCCCGACGCGGTCTTCGACGTCGTCGGCCGCGCCGGGAACGTCGAGCGGCTCGAACTGGAGAAGACGCTCAACATGGGCGTCGGCATGATCGCCGTCGTCCCCGGGGAGTCCGTCGACGCGGCCCTGACCACCCTCGCCGACCGGGGCGTGCACGCCTGGGTCGCGGGCGAGATCACCGAGCGCGGCGGCCACGCGACCGGCGCGGCGCTGTCCGGTGACTACGCGAGCTGAGTTCCGGGGGCTTACGCGAGCTGAGGCTGAGGGCCTACGCGAGCTGAGGCCCGAGGCCGGTCAGGAACCAGCCACTCCACCGGCCCGTATCGGCCACCGCACCGGCCGGTACGGCACCGGGCAGCACAGAACCCGGTCCGGGACCGAAGTCCTGGACCGGGTCGGTGAGAACCGCCGGAGAGATCCGGAGATACGCGGACGTCGGAGGTACGGACGTCAAGCGGGTACGGACGTCAAGCGCCGCGGCGCTGCGCCGAGGGCCCGGACTCGTCGTCCTCGTCCTCGTCGTCGTTGTACCGATCCGCATACTGTGCGTACGGGTCATCTTCCTCGTCGTCATCCTCGAACGGCTCCGCGTTCGGTGGCTGACTCGTAGGTGATGCGCCCAGCTCGTTGGCCAGACGCGACAGATCTGTCCCGCCGCTGTTGTACTTCAGCTGGCGGGCGACCTTCGTCTGCTTGGCCTTGGCCCGGCCGCGCCCCATGGCTCGACCCCCTCGGTGACGGGGCTCGACGGCCCCAGAGTCTTGACACGCGTTCATAATTCAGAACGAGCTCTCCGCGGAGAGACCCGTCCGTAGGCTTCAACGGTACCTGCTTCCGCGGCCATACGGTACGCCGCCCGCAGGACGCGCCTCGGCTCCGGACCTGCGAAGCGCGCCGTCCTCGCTGGTCAGCTGCGATTTTAACCTCTTATTGAGGGGCGACCCGCCGACCGGGGGTGAGTCTCGTCTCCCCGCCGGGGTACGGCCGCCCCTCCACGCTCACCAGGGGCGGGCTTCGGCCATCCGGTGCTCGGCGATCCTGTCGGCCGCGGCGGCCGGCGGAATCCCGTCCTCCTTCGCACGTGCGAAGATGGAAAGAGTGGTGTCGAAGATCTTCGCGGCCTTCGCGCGGCACCGCTCGAAGTCGAACCCGTTCAGCTCGTCGGCGACCTGGATGACACCGCCCGCGTTCACCACGTAGTCGGGCGCGTAGAGGATCCCGCGGTCGGCGAGGTCCTTCTCCACCCCCGGGTGGGCGAGCTGGTTGTTGGCCGCCCCGCACACCACCGTCGCGGTGAGGGCGGGCACGGTGGCGTCGTCCAGCACGCCGCCGAGCGCGCAGGGCGCGTAGATGTCCAGGCCTTCGGTACGGACCAGCGTGTCGGTGTCCGCGACCACGCCGACCTCCGGGTAGAGGTCCGTGAGGCGCCGTACGGACTCGTCCCGTACGTCCGTGACCACCACCCGCGCCCCGTCCTGGAGCAGGTGCCCGACCAGGTGGTGCCCCACCTTGCCGACGCCCGCGACCCCCACGGTCCTGCCGCGCAGCGACGGGTCGCCCCACTGGTGCTCGGCGCTCGCCCGCATGCCCTGGAAGACCCCGAAGGCCGTCAGCACGGACGAGTCGCCGGCGCCGCCGTTCTCCGGGGAGCGGCCGGTGGTCCAGCGGCACTCGCGCGCCACCACGTCCATGTCCGCCACGTACGTGCCGACGTCGCAGGCGGTCACGTACCGGCCGCCGAGCGAGGCCACGAACCGCCCGTACGCGAGGAGCAGTTCCTCGGTCTTGATCTGCTCGGGGTCGCCGATGATCACGGCCTTGCCGCCGCCGTGGTCGAGCCCGGCCAGCGCGTTCTTGTACGACATGCCCCGGGAGAGGTTCAGCGCGTCGGCGACGGCCTCCTCGTCGGAGGCGTACGGGTAGAAGCGGGTACCGCCCAGGCCGGGGCCCAGGGCGGTCGAGTGGAGGGCGATGACGGCCTTGAGGCCGCTGCGGCGGTCCTGGCAGAGCACGACCTGCTCGTGGCCACCCTGCTCCGATCGGAACAGGGTGTGCAGGACGCCGTCGGTCACATCGGTCACGGTGGTGACTCCCAAGGTACGAAGCGGCGGAAAGCCCCTCCGGCGGGTGGGGAGGGACCAGTTGGGCACGAGGGTAAGTCCCCCGGGGGGTGTGGTTCGGCCGCAGTGCCCAGGATCACCCTCCCGGGGGGTGCGGGCATGGGACGATCCCGTCATGCCGGCGGTGTCTTCTGTACTTGTCCCTTACGCGTCCTACCTGCGGGTGTACGAGCCGCTGGCCGCCTTTCCCGAGCCCGAACGGAGCCACTGGGCGCGATATGCCCGGCGGGACCGTACGCCGACCGCACAGGACGAACTACGGCGTTCCCTGGCCGACTTGCTGCCCACGCCCCCGGTCCCCGTACCGGTCCACGAGAGCGGCGACGCCTTCGTGACGGAGGTCGACGGCGTGGTGTGCGTCTGCCCGTGGCGGACCCGGCTGCGCGGCTGGCTGGCGCTGGAGGAGCTGGGGGACGTCCTGCCGCTGCCGCTGCTGGACGCCGTGCTGCCGCCGGTGGTGCGCGGGCAGGCGGCGGCGGACTACGAGCGCTGGCGGGACCGGAACCCGGACGCGCGGCCGTGGATCAGGACGGCGGTCTGGCAGGTGCCGGTGCGGTGGTTCACGCTGTTCTCGGACGCCGAGCGGCTGTACGAGCCGGCCGGCGACGGCGCGCCCGTGATGCGCTACCGGACCGAGATGGTCCAGGCGCGGCGGCGGCTGGCCCGCGCGCTGAAGACGCTGCGGGAGTCGGTCGACGACGGGCCGCTGATCGACGGTCTGGTGGACGTCGGGCGGTGGCTGGAGGAGTTCCACCCGCGCTCGCTGGTCGAGCTGGACTACGGCGGTCTGGTGTACGTCCTGTCGGAGGCACAGCTGGCGGGGGACCGCTCGGCGGCCGACGTGGCGGCCGGGATCGCGGCGCTGCGGGACGGGGACGGGGCGGGCGCGGGGGAGGCGTACGGGCGGCTCACCGAGCGCTGGAAGGCGATCCGGGACATGCAGTTCGCGAACTGACGCGCGGAACGGGGCGCGCTCCTTGGTTCAGACAGGTGTGGTCATGTCTGCACCTGTCCAGGCCGGAAGTCCCGATCCGGGCCTATACCCCCCAAGCGTGACGGACCGCACTAACGGGGCTCTTGCGCCCATCACCCCTCCTCGTGTCAAAATAGGACAAGGAGTCCGGGGAGGGCTCCTTCCGTCTCCTTCCGTCCAAGTCGGGGCGGAATGCTCAGCATTGCACGCTATGCGGGGGGTGTTGGTGACTCCCGATGACTCTGTGACTGATCGTCACTGGGGCATGACTGTCCGCTATGGCATGGTCCATCGGCTTCCGCCGCTGATGAACACCTCAGAGGGCAATTCCATCGGTTTGGCCGACGTGGCTGGACGGATGGTGTAGTTGTAGTGCCGAGGACAAGCCGTTCGTCCTATAACCGACTCGGCCTGCGTCTGCCATTTCGGGCAACGTGGGTCAAGGTGCAGAATTTAGAGGAAAGAACCGAGATGGTTCGGTTCTCCCGAGGAGGCCGCTCATGACCGCTCGCACCCCTGACGCCGAGCCGCTGCTGACCCCGGCTGAGGTTGCCACGATGTTCCGTGTGGACCCGAAGACGGTCACACGCTGGGCAAAGGCCGGCAAGCTCACGTCCATCCGCACGCTCGGTGGGCATCGCCGGTATCGCGAGGCAGAGGTTCGCGCACTGCTTGCGGGTATTCCGCAGCAGCGCAGCGAGGCCTGACCAACCGATCAGGGCTCAACCGCCTGACCTCACCGTCAGGTACCGACCAACCAGGGAACAGCCGGGCCCCCAACTCGGTCTCCCGCCCCCTTAGCTCCACGCGACGGGTGCCTGCCCCAACAGGCCCCATGCCCTCACCATGTGGGCGAGTCGTCGGCCGCGCTGGACTCCGCCGAGTTCAGCGCGGTCTTTTTTGTGCCCCGGAAACGGGCTGTCAGGTCCCTGTCGGGATGCTGTGTGGAGGGTGTGACGGATGCTTCTGGAGGGGTTCGGAGGAGGGTGCAATTGCACATATTAAATTGCCGGATTGTAGGGCGTGCGTAAGTGACCCTCTGGTAGAAAATGGTTCGGTGACTCCCGTCACACTTCTGGAGCCTTGCCAACGACGGTTCGGCACCTGCCCCGATCACCATGATTCAGTCCTGGAGTCACTCTTCCGTGTCTGGATCGGCATCCGTGACGGTCGCGGACACCGGTTCCATGGCGAGCCGTTGGAGGCGGTGGCAGATCGCACAGCGCCTGGTGAGGTGCCGGTGGCCGGACGCGGCCGCCAGATGGGCGCGCAGCAGCGCCCCTGTCTCATGTCTCGGTTGTCCCGGCTGCCTTGTCGTCGGTGCCGCCACGCCCACCACCCCCGGTGCGGGTCCCCGGCCGCGTGAAGGGGACCCTCATCTGTAGGTACCCCCGCCCGAAGACGTCGTCAAGGCGGCTCGGAGGGCCGGCGGCGGATTTGGACCTTCCGTGACTGCGGCGTTGACGGGCCTTTTCCCGTACGAGAGGACCGCTTGCCCACCCCGTGAGGACCGGCCGGGAAGCGCGCACACGAAGAAGGCCCCGCGTCCACGACGCGGGGCCTTCTCGATACTGCGGTCCTGACGGGATTTGAACCCGCGGCCTCCACCTTGACAGGGTGGCGAGCACTCCAAACTGCTCCACAGGACCAGATTCGCGACCGGTTCACCCGGCTGCGAAACGAGACTCTACAGCAGCTCGGAGGGTGCGGTCGAACTGACCGGCGGCCGGGCCCCGGTCACGGGGCCGCCGCGTCGATCGCCTTCACGATGCGCTTGTCCGAGACGGGCTGCGACGTCCCCAGCGCGTGCGCGAAGTAGCTCACCCGCAGCTCCTCGATCATCCAGCGGATGTCCAGGACCTCCCGGGGCACCGGCCTCCCGCGCGGCAGCTGTTCGAGCAGCCACGCGTACTCGTCCTGCATCTCGTGGACCTTCTCCATGCGCGTCGTGTCGCGCTGGACGTTGGTCGGCATCTGCTGCAACCGCCGGTCCACCGCGACCAGGTAGCGCATCAGGTCGGGCAGCCGGCGCAGTCCCGTACGCGTCACGAAGCCGGCCGGCACGAGGGCCGCCAGCTGGTCCCTGACGTCCTGCACGTTGTTGATCAGGACCAGGCTGTTCGTGGCCTTCAGACGGCGCTCACAGGCCTGCCAGGCCGCCAGGATCTCCTGCACCTGGCCGACGGTCCGTACCGTCGCGTCGACGAGGTCGGCGCGGACCTTGTCGTACAGCTTCCGGAACGATTCCTCGTCCCAGGCAGGGCCCCCGTGGTCGGCGATCAGCTTGTCCGCCGCCGCCGTGGCGCAGTCCTCGAACAGCGCCTGCACCGAGCCGTGCGGATTGCGGGACAGCGCCAGCTTGTGCTGGTTGGTCAGCTTGTCCGAGGCGAACTTGGCCGGGTTCACCGGGATGTTGAGGAGGATCAGCCGCCGGGTCCCCGCCCACATCGCCTGCTGCTGCTCGGCCTCCGTGTCGAAGAGCCGTACGGACACGGACGCGCCCTGGTCGACCAGCGCGGGATACGCCTTGACCGGCTGCCCGGCCCGCCGCGTCTCGAAGATCCGTACCAGCGAACCGATCGTCCAGTCCGTCAGCCCCGACCGCTCGATGGCCTCCCCGCCGTCCCGCTCCGCGGTGGCCGCGGCGGCCTTCGAGAGGGCCTGGCGGGCCTTGGGGCGCAGCTGGAGCTTGAGCGCGTCCAGATCCTTGTCCTCGGCGATCCGCTTGCGCCGCTCGTCCACGATCCGGAACGTGATCTTGAGGTGGTCGGGGATCCGCGACAGGTCGAAGTCCTCGCCCCGCACGGGCACCCCGACCATCCGCTGGAGCTCCCGGGCCAGCGTGACCGGCAGCGGCTCCTGGAGGGGCACCGCGCGCTCCAGGAAGGCCTTCGCGTAGTTCGGGGCCGGTACGTAGTGCCGGCGGATCGGCTTCGGCAGCGAGCGGATCAGCTCCACCACGACCTCCTCGCGCAGGCCGGGGATCTGCCAGTCGAAGCCCTCCGAGGTGACCTGGTTGAGGACCTGGAGCGGTACGTGCACGGTCACGCCGTCCGCGTCCGCGCCGGGCTCGAACTGGTACGTCACCCGGAACTTGAGGGCGCCCTGCGCCCACGAGTCCGGGTAGTCGTCCTTGGTGACGGACCCGGCGGCCTTCTCCCGGATGAGCATCGACCGCTCGAAGTCGAGCAGCTCCGGCTCGTCCCGCCGCTTCGCCTTCCACCACGCGTCGAAGTGCGCCCCCGAGACGACGTCGTCCGGCACCCGCTCGTCGTAGAAGTCGTACAGCGTCTCGTCGTCCACGAGGATGTCGCGGCGCCGCGCGCGGTGCTCCAACTCCTCGACCTCGCCGAGGAGTTTGCGATTGTCATGGAAGAACTGGTGGTGCGTGCGCCAGTCGCCCTCCACCAGCGCGTTGCGGATGAACAGCTCGCGGGAGACCTCCGCGTCGATCCGGCCGAAGTTGACCTTCCGCTGGGCGACGATCGGCACGCCGTACAGCGTGACCTTCTCGTACGCCATCACGGCCGCCATGTCCTTCTCCCAGTGCGGCTCGCTGTACGTCCGCTTGAGGAGGTGGCCGGCGAGCGGCTCGATCCACTCCGGCTCGACCTTGGCGTTGACCCGGGCCCACAGCCGCGAGGTCTCCACCAGCTCGGCGGACATGATGAACCGCGGCGGCTTCTTGAAGAGCGCCGAACCGGGGAAGATCGCGAACTTGGCGTTGCGGGCGCCCAGATACTCGTTCTTCACCGAGGCGCCCTTGCCCGTCTCGCGCCCGGCCTCCTTCACGTCCTTCATGCCGATGTGCGACAACAGGCCCGCCAGCAGCGAGACATGGACGGCCTGGTCGGGCGCGTTCGTGTCGTCGTCGCCCAGCCGGAGGCCCATCTGCTTGGCGACCGTACGCAGTTGGGAGTAGATGTCCTGCCACTCCCTGATCCGCAAAAAGTTCAGGAACTCCGACTTGCACATCCGGCGGAACGCGGAGGACGACAGGGCCTTCTGCTGCTCGCGTACGTACCGCCACAGGTTGAGGAAGGCCAGGAAGTCGGACGTCTCGTCGCGGAAGCGGGCGTGGTGCTGGTCGGCCTGGGTCTGCTTCTCGGCGGGGCGCTCGCGCGGATCCTGGATGGAGAGCGCGGCGGCGATCACCATCACTTCCCGTACGCACCCGTTGCGGTCGGCCTCGATGACCATCCGCGCCAGACGCGGGTCGACGGGGAGCTGCGAGAGCTTGCGCCCGAGGGGCGTGAGCTTCTGCCCCTTCTTCCCCTCCTGGGCGGACTTCTGCTCCGGGTCGAACGCGCCCAGCTCCTGCAACAGCTGCACGCCGTCCCGGATGTTGCGGTGGTCCGGCGGGTCCAGGAAGGGGAACTTCTCGATCTCGCCCAGCCCGGCGGCGGTCATCTGGAGGATGACGGAGGCCAGGTTCGTACGGAGGATCTCGGCGTCCGTGAACTCGGGGCGCGAGTCGAAGTCGTCCTCCGAGTACAGCCGGACGCAGATGCCGTCCGACGTACGGCCGCAGCGGCCCTTGCGCTGGTTGGCGCTGGCCTGCGAGATCCGCTCGATGGGCAGCCGCTGGACCTTGGTGCGGTGGCTGTAGCGGGAGATGCGGGCGTTGCCCGGGTCGATGACGTACTTGATGCCGGGGACGGTCAGCGAGGTCTCGGCGACGTTGGTCGCCAGTACGATCCTGCGACCGCTGTGGCGCTGGAAGACGCGGTGCTGCTCGGCGTGCGAGAGCCGGGCGTAGAGGGGGAGCACTTCCGTACCGCGCAGCTTGCGTTTCTCCAGGGCGTCGGCGGTGTCGCGGATCTCACGCTCGCCGGAGAGGAAGACCAGGATGTCGCCGGGGCCCGCCGCCTGGAGTTCGTCGACGGCCTCGGAGATCGCGGTGATCTGGTCGCGGTCGCCGTCGTCGCCCTCCTCCTCCAGGAGCGGGCGGTAGCGGACCTCCACGGGGTACGTACGGCCGGAGACCTCCACGATGGGCGCGTCGCCGAAGTGGCGCGAGAAGCGTTCGGGGTCGATCGTCGCCGACGTGATGACGACCTTGAGGTCGGGGCGGCGGGGCAGCAGCTGGGCCAGATACCCCAGCAGGAAGTCGATGTTGAGGCTCCGCTCGTGGGCCTCGTCGATGATGATCGTGTCGTACGCCAGCAGGTCGCGGTCCGTCTGGATCTCCGCGAGCAGGATGCCGTCCGTCATCAGCTTCACGAACGTCGTGTCCTGGTTCACCTGGTCGGTGAAGCGCACCTTCCAGCCGACGGCCTCGCCCAGCGGGGTGTCCAGCTCCTCGGCCACCCGCTCGGCGACCGTGCGGGCCGCGATCCGGCGGGGCTGGGTGTGGCCGATCATCCCCCGGACGCCACGGCCCAGTTCCAGACAGATCTTGGGGATCTGGGTCGTCTTCCCCGACCCGGTCTCGCCCGCGACGATCACGACCTGGTGGTCGCGTATCGCCTCCAGGATCGTGTCCTTCTTCTGGCTGACGGGCAGCTGCTCGGGGTACGAGACCGCGGGCACACGCGCGCCGCGTGCCCGCGTCCGCCCGGCGGCCTTCTCGGCCTCGCGGGCGATCTCGTCGAGTACGGCTTGCCGCGCCTCGGGCTTGCGGATGCGCCGGGAGCCTTCGAGCCGGCGGCCGAGCCGCTGCGCGTCGCGCAGCGAGACCTCGTCCAGCAGGGTCGACAGGTCGGCGAAGGAAGTAGACATACCGAGCCCAGGATCTCACCCCGGGCCGGAAGTCGGCGAACGTGTTTTCCGACGGGAAAAGCCCCGATCGAGGATCGGGGCTTTCCGGTGGTGGCTGGGGCCGGGATCGAACCGGCGACCTATCGCTTTTCAGGCGATCGCTCGTACCAACTGAGCTACCCAGCCACGCGGCCTCACGGCCGCAGCGGTCCTGACGGGATTTGAACCCGCGGCCTCCACCTTGACAGGGTGGCGAGCACTCCAAACTGCTCCACAGGACCAAGCAATGTGCGAGAGCGAGTCTCGCACACGGTGACACGTACCCCCAACGGGATTCGAACCCGTGCTACCGCCGTGAAAGGGCGGCGTCCTGGGCCACTAGACGATGGGGGCTAATGGGCCCGCCTGGGCGCTTCGGCAGCGCGTCGGGGACGTGAGAAGCATATGGGATCGCGGAGATATCGCCAAAACGTATTAGGGGGAGGGGGCGGGGGGCCTTGAGGGGGTGGTCGGGGAGGTGGTCGCGGTGCCGGGCGGCGTGCTCGGCGACGGGCCGGCCGGGGTGCTCGGTGACGCGCTCGGTGACGGGCCCTCGCCCGGGGTGCCCGCCTCCTTCGGGAGGTGGCGGCTCACCTCCGCCGTCGTCAGCCCGAGCCCGCCCAGCGTGATCTCGTCCCAGGCCTGGAGCCGCTTGGTCGTCCGGTCCAGGTAGAGGATCGAGGCCCGTACCTTCTCCGGCTTCTCGTTCTGGACGGCGCGCAGCCCGCCGCCGCCCGTCGACCCCTCGATCTTGAGGCGCGTACCCAGCGGCATGATCTCGGTCTCGCGGTGGTGCACGTGGCCCGCCAGGACCAGCGGGACCAGGCCGTCCGTCTCCCGCGCGGCCACCGGTTCGTGCGCGACCGCGATGTCCACGGGGGTGCCGGCCTGCTGCTGGTCGCGAAGGGCGGAGGCGAAGCGGAGGCCCGCCATGCGTTCGGCCGGGTCGCCCTGCGCCTTCACCGAGCGGTCGGGGGTGAACTGCGGGTCGCCCATGCCCGCGACACGGACCCCGCCGACGGTCACGGCCCGGCCGTCGTCCAGCACCCGGACGTTCTTCATCCGCCCGAGGTAGCGCTGGGTGGTCAGGGAGTCGTGGTTCCCGCGAACCCAGACATAGGGGACACCGAGGTCGGCGATCGGGTCGAGGAAGCCGTTCTCGGCGGCGGAACCGTGGTCCATCGTGTCCCCGGAGTCGATGACGACGTCGATCCCGTACTGCTCCACGAGCGACCCGATGATGTGCCAGGCGGCCGGGTTGAGATGGATGTCGGAGACGTGCAGGACCCGCAGGGTGGTGGGGTCCGGCGCATAGGCGGGGAGCGTCGCGGTCGCGTCGTACAGCTTGGTCACATTGGTGACCAGCCGCGCCAGCTCCTTCTGGTAGACGTCGAAGTCGGTGACGATCGAGCGCGCGCTGCCGACGACCTGCGGGGCCGAGGAGAGCAGGCCGGAGAACCTGGGCTCCAGGACCGATTTCGGGTTCCAGGTGGCGTACGCGCCCGCGGCGGACGCCACCAGCAGCGTGAACGCGAGGCCGCCGGCGGCCAGGGCGCGGCGGGGGCGGCGGTAGACGGCGAGGCCGAGGGCGGTGGCGCCGGAGACGACGGCGACCCCGGACCGTACGGCCAGCTCGGTCGCACCGGCGCCGACGTCGTGCGCGACCTCCTCCTGGAGGCCCGAGAGGCGCTCGGGGTGGTCGACGAGGGCCTGGGAGCGGACCGGGTCGAGGCGGTCGACGTCGACGTCGAGGCGCAGGGGCCCGTGGTGCGAGGCGAGTTCCAGGGAGCCGAGGGGCGAGACGTTGATCTTGGTGCCGCCGGTCAGGGACGTCCGGAGGGCCATCTTGGTGTCCATCGGGCCGATGGGCGTCCTGACGCCGCCGACCGCCAGCAGGCCGAGCCAGGCGCCGAGGAGGACGACGGCGAGGAGGGCGACGGAGCGGGTGAAGGGGTGCGGGGTGGGGAGAAGGGTGTGGGTGCGGGTGGGGCGGCCGGGCTCGGGGCGGGACGGGACGAGGCGTGCGAGCCGGCCCCGGATGCCGGTGGGCGTGGCGCGGACGGGGGAACGGTCTGCATCACGGGCCATTGGGCGCGTATGCCCAAGGCCGGGTCGCGCCATGCGCGGCGCTACCCCCAGCCGAGCTCGTGGAGGCGTTCGTCGTCGATGCCGAAGTGGTGGGCGATCTCGTGGACCACGGTCACGGCCACCTCGTGCACCACGTCCTCCGTCGTCTCGCAGTAGCGGAGGGTCGGGCCCATGTAGATGGAGATGCGGTCCGGCAGGACCCCCGCGTACCACTCGCCGCGGTCGGTCAGGGGAGTGCCCTCGTAGAGGCCGAGGAGTTCGGGGTCGTCGGCGGCGGGTTCGTCCTCGACGAACACGGCCACGTTGTCCATGACCCGGGTCAGCTCCGGCGGGATCTGGTCCAGGGCCTGGCTCACCAGTTCTTCGAACGCGTCGCGCGTCATCTCCAGCACCCGGCCATTGTCCGTGAAGATCGCGTGTCGTGGGGGGGGCCGGGACGAGCGGGACGAGGGCGAGCACAATGACGGTCATGGCTGTACGTCCCCCGACCTCGCCCGCGGCGGGGTCCGCATGAGTCCGCCCGCTTCGGGACCGGCCGGTCAGGAGCCGGATGATCCCGAGCCGGTCGGTCCGGAGCCGGTCGGTCCCGAGCCGGGCGGTCCGGAGCCGGGCGGTCCGAAGCCGGTCGGTCCGGAGCCCGGGGGCGAGCCGCCGCGGCCGGGGCCGATGGACCCGGACGTCGACCTGCACCTGCCCGCCCACCGCGCCGAGACCGGCGCCGGGCGGCGGGGGCCGGTGCTCGCCGTCATCTCGGTGGGCGGCGCCGCCGGGGCCTCCGCGCGGTACGGCGCCGACGTGCTCTGGCCCACCGCCGCCGGCTCCTTCCCCTGGACCACCTTCGGGATCAACGTCCTCGGCTGCGCGCTGATCGGCGTCCTGATGGTCCTGATCACCGAGGACGGCCGGTCGGCGCATCCGCTCGTACGGCCGTTCCTCGGGGTGGGCGTACTGGGCGGGTTCACGACGTTCTCGACGTATTCGCTCGACTTCCACGACCTGCTGAGGCGTCACGAGGACGCCATGGCGGTGGCGTACGCGGCCGGGACCCTCGCCGGGGCGATGACGACGGTCTGGGCGGCGGCGCTCGCGACCCGGTGGGTGGTCCGGCACGGGGGCGGTACGGCTCGACCCGGCGGCGGTTCGCCGCGGCCCGGCGGCGGGGCGGTCCGGTGAACTGGCTGCTCGTGATCGTGGGCGCCATGGTCGGCGCGCCCCTGCGGTATCTGACGGACCGTACGGTCCAGGCGCGGTGGACCGGCCGCGAGGTCTTCCCCTGGGGCACGTTCACCGTGAACGCCGGCGGGAGCCTGGTCCTCGGCCTCGTGTCCGGCGCGGCGGTCTCCTCCGGGACGTTCGCACTGATCGGTACGGGCTTCTGCGGCGCGCTCACGACGTACTCGACCTTCTCGTACGAGACGCTCCGGCTGGTCGAACTCGGCCGGGGGTTCCTGGCGGCGGTGAACGTGGCCCTGTCGGTCCTGGCCGGCCTCGGCGCGGTGCTCCTCGGGGTGGAGCTGGCACGGAGCTGGGTGGGATAGGCGCGTCCGCGCGCGCCGGTCGGGCCGGTCGCTCCGGTCGCGCCCCCGCGGCCGTGTCGGCACCGGTCGCGTCCTCACGGCCGTGTCCCTCGCGGCGCAAAGGGAGTTGGACGGGAAAAGCAGTGAACCCTTCCCTCCCCCGTCGGCGGAGGGCTCCGTCCCGTGTCCCCGGAGGTGCCTCTCGTGCGCCAGTTGTCCGCCCCAGGCCGTCTTGTCGTCGGCCTCGTCACCTCCCTGGCGGTCGCGTCCTCCACGGGATGCATGAGCGTCGGCGACGACGCGGGGAAACCGGCCCCTTCGCGCTCGGCGGGGCGGCACGGCGCCGCGGTGTCACCGGACGGTGGTACGGGCGAGGCGCCCGGCGGCTCCGGCGGAGAACCGGGGCGTACGGAACAGGGCGGCGGCGACCGCGTCCACGCGGACCGGGAGGGCACGGCCAAGGAGGTCTCGCCGACGCCCAGTTCCTCGCACCGGGCGGCTTCTCCCGCGCCGTCGAAGGGCGTACCGCCGCAGCCGGGGAAGCCGACCCCGCCGCCGTGGAACGAGCCGCTGCCGACCAAGGAGCCGACCCGCCCGGCCCCGCCGCCGTCCGAGCCGCCCCCGCCGCCCCCGAGTCCCGAGCCCCAGCCGGAGCCCGATCCGGAACCGACCGTACAGCCGTCCGCGTCCCCCGCGGCCAATCTGCGGGCGGGCGAGATGTTTCCGGGCGACGGAACCGGAATGCGGAAGATGCCGACGGCGTCTCCGCAGGTGGGGCCGGTGTGACGGGAGGCCCGCACCAGCTCGCCGGCCTGCTGGTTTGCCTAAGTGGGGGGAGGGTGCGTATGGTAGTAGATCGTTTGATCATTGCCTGGCGCCGACACAGAAGAGCGCCGCGTGGCGCGTACTCTCCCTTGCCGTGGCTGACCGCATTGAGGCGGTCGATTTGCGAATCACGGAGTTTGGGCGCGTGCCGAGACTCCGGAAGGTTTCGCATTTCGCATGTCCATTTCCAGTACTGACCACACCGTCATGCCCGAGAACGAGTCCGACGGGACCGTCGCGGGAATCACCACCGAGGTTTCCGCCGAGATCACCGCGATCGTGGAGATCGTGGAGGACGCGGCCGAAGAGGCAGCCGACTCCGACTCCACCGGGGTGACGAAGACCACGGGCTCCACCGAGACCCTCACCGAGGCCCCGGACACCACCGAGGCTGTTTCGGACACCACCGAGGCCTCGGACACCACCGACCTCGGCGGACTCTCCGACGACGAACTCTCCGCCGACGCCCTTGAGCTCCCCGAGGTCCCCGCCGGCCCGCCCGGCGTCACCTTCGGCGACCTCGGTCTCCCCGAGGGCATCGTCCGCAAGCTCGGACAGAACGGTGTCACCGCGCCCTTCCCGATCCAGGAAGCGACCATCCCGGACGCCCTGGCCGGCAAGGACATCCTGGGCCGCGGCCGTACCGGCTCCGGCAAGACCCTCTCCTTCGGTCTGCCGCTGCTGGCCACGCTGGCCGGCGGCCACACCGAGAAGCGCAAGCCGCGCGGCATCATCCTCACCCCGACGCGTGAGCTCGCGATGCAGGTCGCGGACGCGCTCCAGCCGTACGGCGACGTGCTCGGCCTGAAGATGAAGGTCGTCTGCGGCGGTACGTCCATGCAGAACCAGATCTACGCGCTGGAGCGCGGGGTCGACGTCCTCGTCGCCACCCCGGGCCGGCTCCGCGACATCATCAACCGGGGCGCGTGCTCGCTGGACCAGGTCCAGATCGCGATCCTCGACGAGGCCGACCAGATGTCGGACCTGGGCTTCCTGCCCGAGGTCACCGAGCTGCTCGACCTGGTGCCGAGCGGCGGCCAGCGGATGCTCTTCTCCGCCACCATGGAGAACGAGATCAGCACGCTGGTCAAGCGCTACCTGACCAACCCCGTGCACCACGAGGTCGACAGCGCCCAGGGCAACGTCACGACCATGACCCACCACGTCCTCGTGGTGAAGCCGAAGGACAAGGCGCCGGTCACGGCCGCGATCGCCGCCCGCAAGGGCCGCACGATCATCTTCGTACGGACGCAGCTCGGCGCCGACCGTATCGCCGAGCAGCTCAGCGACTCGGGCGTGAAGGCCGACGCGCTGCACGGCGGGATGACGCAGGGCGCCCGTACGCGCGTGCTGGAGGACTTCAAGAAGGGGTACGTCAACGCGCTCGTCGCGACCGACGTGGCCGCGCGCGGCATCCACGTGGACGGCATCGACCTGGTGCTGAACGTGGACCCGGCCGGGGACCACAAGGACTACCTCCACCGCTCGGGCCGTACGGCGCGCGCCGGCAAGTCCGGTGTTGTCGTCTCGCTGGCGCTGCCGCACCAGCGGCGCCAGATCTTCCGGATGATGGAGGACGCGGGCGTCGACGCCTCGCGCCACATCGTCGCGGGGGCGGGCGTGTTCGAGCCGGAGGTCGCCGAGATCACCGGCGCCCGTTCGCTCACCGAGGTCCAGGCGGACTCCGCGAACAACGCGGCCAAGCAGGCCGAGCGCGAGGCCGTCGACCTGACCAAGCAGCTGGAGCGCGTCCAGCGCCGTGCCGTCGAACTCCGCGAGGAGGCCGACCGCCTGGTCGCCCGCGCGGCGCGCGAGCGGGGCGACGACCCGGAGGCGGCGGTGGCCGAGGTGGC
>NZ_WWJY01000071.1 GCF_009865405.1 Streptomyces sp. SID3212
TGGGTGGCGCGCTCGCGGGTGCCGCCGCCCGTCCAGCGGCCACGCAGGGCGATCAGGACCGCCATGGCGATGGCGAGCAGCAGCAGGGAGACGGAGGTCGCCGCCTCGGGGTCGTCCTGGAGCAACAGGTAGACCCGGAGCGGGAGGGTCTGGGTGGTGCCGGGCAGGTTCCCGGCGAAGGTGATCGTCGCGCCGAACTCGCCGAGCGCCCGCGCCCAGGTCAGCGCCGCGCCCGCGGCCAGCCCGGGCGCGACCATGGGGAGAGTGACGGTGAGGAACACCCGTACCGGCGAGGCGCCCAGGGACGCGGCGGTCTCCTCGTAGGCGGGCCGCAGACCGGCGAGAGCGCCTTCGAGGCTGATGATCAGGAAGGGCATCGCCACGAACGTCGCGGCGAGGACCGCGCCCGAGGTGTGGAACGGCAGCGTGATGCCGAAGCTGTCCTCCAGCCAGGGCCCGAGCAGCCCCCGCCGGCCGAAGCCGAGCAGCAGCGCCACCCCGCCCACGGTGGGCGGCAGCACCATGGGCAGCAGGACCAGGGAGCGCACCAGGGTCTTGCCGGGAAATCGCACCCGGGCCAGAAGCCAGGCCAGCGGAACCCCGAAGAGCAGGGACAGCCCCAGGGACCAGAAGGACACGATCAGCGAGAGCTTCAGCGCCTCGACCGTGTCGGGTTCGGTCAGGTGCGTGCCGAGCCTGCTCCACTCCGTACGGGCGAGGATCCCGACCAGGGGCAGCAGCAGGAAGGCGATCGCGACCAGCGCGGGCAGGAGCAGGGTGAGGGGAGCGCCGCGGGGGCGGAGGCGTCCGCCCGGGAACGCCCGGTTCACCGGGCGTTCCCGGAGGCGGTCCGCCCCTCGTCGGGAGAGGTCACGGCTTCTGGAACCCGGCGTCCTGGAGGATCTTCTGGGCCTCGGGACCGCTGAGCCACGCCACGAACGCGGCGGCGGCCTCGGCGTGCTTGGACGTCTTGAGCGTGGCCGCCGGGTACTGCGCGATCGCGTTCTGCGCGTCCGGGATCTCGATGGCGTCGACCTTGTCGGGCGCGGTCTCGGCGTCGGTCTTGTAAACGATGCCCGCGTCGGCCTCGCCCAGCTCGACCTTGCTCAGCACGGCGCGGACGTTCGGCTCCTGGGAGACGGGCTTGACGTCGATCTTCTGGGCGTCGAGCACCTGTTCGCTGTAGCGGCCGACCGGCACCTCGGGCGCGGCCAGCACGACCTTGAGCTTGGGGTCGGCGAGGTCCTTGAGGTTCTCGACCTTGTCCGGGTTGCCCTCACCCGTGGCGATCACCAGCCGGTTCTTGGCGATGATCGTGGGGGTGCCGGTGTCGGACTTGAGCCCGTCGATGGTCTTGGTGTCGGCGGTGACCAGCGCGTCGGCGGGGGCGCCCTGCTTGACCTGGGCGGCGAGTTCCTGCGAACCGGCGAAGGAGAACGTCACCTTCGTACCGGGGTGCGACGACTCGTACGCGGCACCGGCCGTCTTGAACACGTCGGTGAGCGACGACGCGGCCAGCACGGTCAGGTCCGCCGAGGCGGGCGCGTCGGAGGCCGCCCCGGACGTGGTCGCGGCGGCTTCTGGCTTCTTGTCGCCGTCGTCGTCACCGCCGCATGCGGTCAGGGGTACGAGGAAGGCGGCGGTCACGAGCGCGGCGGCGGCGCGGCGACGGCTGAAGGTGAAGGTCATGAGGGCGAGGGCTCCTTGGCGGTGCGTCCCTGCGGTCCACAGGGACGGAACGGACCTGGCGCGCGACGGACGTGGCGCGGAACGGACCTGGTGCGGGAGGAATCAGGAAGAGCGGGAAAAGCAGGAAAAGGAAGAGCAGGAAGATCAGGCAGGGCTGCGGATCGCGAGGCCGAACGGTCAGGCGCGGTCGATGTGCACGCTGGTGGACTTCACGCGGGCGGTGGCCTGCATGCCGACCTCCAGTCCCAGCTCCTCGACACCCTCCCGGGTCAGCAGGGAGACCAGCCGGTGCGGGCCGGCCTGGATCTCCACCTGGGCCGCGACATCGCCGAGTTTGATGGCGGTGACGATCCCCGGGAACGCGTTGCGGGCCGAGGTGTACGACACGTCGTCCTCGCCGGCACCGCCCTGCGCGACCTCGACGGAGAACGCCGCGAGATCGGCGCCGTCGATGAGCCTCCGGCCGCCCTCGTCACGATGGGTGGCGACCCGGCCGGCGTCGGCCCAGCGGCGCGCGGTGTCGGGACTCACCCCGAGGAGGCGCGCCGCCTGACCGATTGTGTAGGACTGCATGTGCGACAAGATAGGCCGATTTCCCTGGCATTCACAATTCTTTGGTGGGATCTCTCTGGCAGATGCGAGTTCTGCCGGAGGAAGGCACAGGCCACCCGGTGTCGCCGTGCCGACGCCGCGTGTGACTAGAGTGCGGTGACATTTGATGGACAAAACCCGCATTTCACCCCCTTCTGCGAGGCGCATCCCATGAGCTTGAGCATCCGGAACCAGCTTTCCGGAACCGTCACGGCCATCTCGCCCGGAGAGGTCATGGCCGCCGTCAAGGTGCGGCTGGCGGGCGGTCAGGAGATCACCGCCGCCGTCACCCAGGAGGCGGTGGCGGAACTGGGCCTCGCGCCGGGCACCCCCGTACGCGCCCTGGCGAAGTCCACCGAGGTCGCGCTGGCGACCGGCTCGGTCGAGGGGCTGAGCATCCGGAACCACCTCCCCGGCACCATCACCGAGATCACGTCGGGCGGCGCCATGTCGGGGGTCAAGGTGGCGGTCGAGGGTGGCCTCCTCACGTCCGCCGTCACGACGGACGCCGTCACGGATCTCGGCCTGGTGGTCGGCACCTACGTCGTGGCGCTCATCAAGTCGACCGAGGTCTCCCTCGCCACCCTCTGAGGGCCGACCGCTCGCCTTCCGGCATGACGACGGGCCGATTTGCCTAAAACTGTTAGGCAAATGCATGATGGCTATCGTCGAAAGGGAGGAAGGTTATGGTTCGCGCGGGGCTGACCCCGGAGCGTCTGACGCGGGCGGGGGCGGAACTGGCCGACGAGGTCGGCTTTGACGACGTGACCGTCTCGGCGCTCGCGCGGCGCTTCGACGTCAAGGTCGCGAGTCTGTACTCGCACCTGAGGAACTCGCAGGACCTCAGAACGAGGATCGCGCTGTTCGCGCTGGAGGAACTGGCCGACCGGGTCTCCGCCGCGGTCGCCGGACGGGCGGGCAAGGACGCCCTGGCCGCCTTCGCCGACGCGTACCGCGACTACGCCCGCGAGCACCCCGGCCGGTACGACGCCGCCCGCCTCCGGCTCGACCCCGAGACGGCGGCGGCCAGTGCCGGGGTGCGGCACGCGCAGATGACCCGCGCGATCCTGCGCGGCTACGACCTGGGGGAGCCCGACCAGACCCACGCGGTCCGGATGCTGGGCAGCGTCTTCCACGGCTACGTCAGCCTGGAGATGGCGGGCGGCTTCAGCCACACCGCCGTCGACCCGCAGGAGTCCTGGGCCTGGACCCTGGACTCCCTCGACGCGCTGCTCCGTGCCCGGGCATCCCACACCTCTTGATCAACAGGCTGGACCGATGAGCACCGACCACGAGAACCACACCACCGACCACCACTGGGTCACCACCCCCGTCACCGCCGACCTCCTGCGCGGCTTCCTCGACCTGGAGCGGACCCCGTACGGCCTGCTCCCGCACCGGCTGCCCGCCCAGGCCCGCCGGCAGATACCCGACGACCAACTGGCCATGGCCGAGGCCCAACCCTCCGGTGTGCGCCTGGTCTTCCGCACCCGGGCCACCACCGTCGAACTGGACACCCTGCCCACCAAGCGGGCGTACCGGGGGTTCCCGCCCCCCGCGGACGGCGTGTACGACCTGCTGGTCGACGGCCGCCTCGCCGCCCAGGCGACCGTGCCCGGCGGGAACGTCCGCACGATTGTCGACATGATGACCCAGTCCGCCGAACTGACCGAGGGGCCTTCCGGCACCGCCCGGTTCACCGGTCTGCCCGCGCGCGACAAGGACGTCGAGATCTGGCTTCCGCACACGGAGACGACCGAGTTGATCGCCCTGCGCACCGACGCCCCGGTCGAGCCGGCGCCCGACGGCGGGCGGAGCGTGTGGCTGCATCACGGCAGTTCCATCAGCCACGGCTCGAACGCCGCCCACCCCACCGGCACCTGGCCGGCCCTGGCCGCGGCCGCCGGCGGGGTGGAGCTGGTCAACCTGGGGTTCGGCGGCAGCGCGCTGCTCGACCCCTTCACCGCCCGGGCGATACGGGACACCCCCGCCGACCTGATCAGCCTCAAGATCGGCATCAACATCGTCAACGCCGACGTGATGCGCCTGCGTGCCTTCGGCCCGGCGGTCGACGGCTTCCTCGACACCGTCCGCGAGGGGCACCCGGCCACCCCGCTGCTGGTCGTGTCCGCCCTCCTGTGCCCGGTCCAGGAGGACACCCCCGGCCCCCTCGCCCCCGACGTCGACGGCGGCACCCTGCGGTTCAAGGCCACCGGCGACCCGGCCGAACGCGCCGCCGGGCGCCTGACGCTCAACGTCATCCGCGACGAACTCGCCCGGATCGTCGCGCGGCGGGCGGCCGACGACCCGAACCTGCACTACCTCGACGGCCGTGAGCTGTACGGCGAGAAGGACCACGCCGAGTTCCCGCTGCCCGACGGGGTCCACCCCGACCCGGCGGGACACCGCCGCATCGCGGAGAACTTCGCGCGGCTGGCGTTCGCCGACGGCGGCCCGCTCACCACCGGGACCGGCTGACCGGATCAGGGCGGCATCGCGGCCACCCGGCGCCCGCCGGTCAGTTCTTGACGGACCGCAGGATCACGAACTTCGGGTCGCTCGTCACGACCTCGCAGTTGCCGAAGAGCCGCTTGAGCTTGGTGTGGTAGCCGAGGTGGCGGTTGCCGATGACCCACAGTTCGCCGCCGGGGCGCAGCGCGGCGCGCGATCCGCCGAACATGCGCCAGGCCGTCGCGTCGGTCGTCGACTGATGGGTGTGGAACGGCGGATTGTTCAGCACCAGGTCGACCGACTCGGCCGGGACGTCCGACAGGACGTCACCGAGGAGGAACGCGGCCTCGGTTCCGGCGTCGACGTTCTTGCGGAAGGTCGCCTCCGCCGACGCCACGGCGGAGTACGACTCGTCGATGAAGGTGACCCGCGCCTCGGGATTGGCCAGGGCCATCGCCGTACCGACCACGCCGTTGCCGCAGCCGAGGTCGACCACGTGGTCGGCGCCCTCGCGGCGCGGCAGATGGTGCAGCAGGAAGCGGGTGCCGACGTCGAGGCGCTCCGCGCAGAAGATGCCCGCGTGATTGACGACCGTACGGCCGGACACGGTTCCGAGCCCGTCGGGCAGGGCGTAGCTGTGCGGCCAGGGCGACGGCGTCCGTACCCGGCCCGGCGAGGGCGAGGTGTAGATCAGCCGGGCCTTCCTGACCGCCAGCGAGGTGGTGGTCGGGCCGAGGATCTGGTCGAACAGCTTGAGCGTCGAGGTGTGGATCTCGGTGACCCGTCCCGTACCGACGACCACGGTGTCCGGGTGGACGGCGGGCGCGAGCCGGTGCAGCTGGTCCTCCAGCTGCGCGAGGCTCCTGGGCACCCGGATCAGCAGGACGTCGACGCGCTCCGGCGGGGTGTCCCGGGCGGAGAGGAGCCGTACCTCGTCCGCCGCCGCGCCGTCGCGGCGCAGATTGGCCAGCGTCGCCTGCTGGGTCAGGTACGAGTCGGTGATCTGTACGAGGGGTCCCGTGGTGGCGCTCCCCCGCCGGCGGGCGGCGAGGGCGGTGGTCAGGGCGCCCCAGCGGTCCCCCACGACCACCACGGTGCCGGAGAGGTCCGTGGCACCGGGGCCGGTGCCGGGCTCCGGGAGGGCGTCCGGCCCGGACGGCGCGCCGTCCCCGGGGGCGGCGTCCGGGACCGGATCCGGGTCCGGGACCGGCGCGGTGTCCGGCCCGGCCTGTGGACCTTCCGTTCCAGCGAGGTGCCGCAGCAGATACTCGTCGGCGCTGTCCCACGCGCGCAGCGTCTCGCGGGGATGTTCGGGAAATCGGGTGAGGCCGAACTCGCCCCAGAGAGTCGTCAAACGGTTCATGGTCCGCCCAGGCTAGCCCCCGTGGCCGCACGCGTGCGCCGCGCGACCGGGTGGACACCTCCGGGAGGGCCCTGGTCAGGGGGCGGTGTCGCTCTCCGGAGGCCGGCGCGCGCTGTCGAGGGCGGCCCGCGCCTGCCGGTACGAGAGGACCGCCGCGAATTCGGTACGGGCGATCTCCAGGACCACCTCGGCGTCGGCGGGGGGATGGGGGTGGTCGCGCAGGGCGATGTCCGCCGCGGCCCGCGCGAGCAGGTCGTCGTCCGGGGACGCCCCGGGCTGGGACATCGTGCGCATCACCTCGTGCCAGAGTCCGGCCATCGAGTCACTTCCCTTCGTACGCGGGGGTGCCGAGCGTGGCGAGAACGTGGTGGATCATCTCGTCGGTGAGCCGGTCGCGGGAGAGCGAGGCGTTGTTGCGCGCCCAGTGCGCGACGAGTTCGTTGATCGCGCCGATGAGCGCGACCACCGCGAGGGTGTAGTCGCGGGGCGCGGCCTCGCCGCGGCCGACGGCGCGGCCCGCCTCGCCCATGAAGAAGTCGGTCCACAGGCTGCGCCAGAGCAGCCGGTGTTCCTCCACCGCGGGCCCGGCCCCGATGACCTCGACAAACGCGACGCGGGTGGCGGCGGGGTCCGCGGTGACGGTCGCGATGTAGGCGCGGCACAGGGCCGTGACCCTGGCGCGGGTGGAGGCGGAGCCGACGGCAGGGTCCGCGAGGACCACCAGGGCGGCTTCCATACCGGCCCTGGCGATGTCGTTGTGCAGGGCGATCAGCAGGGCCTCGCGGCTCTCGAACTCCTCGTAGAACGCCCGGATGGACACATGCGCGGCGGCGCAGATCCGTTCGATGGACGTGGCCGCGAAGCCGCGTGTGGTGAACAGTTCGAGGGCGGTGGCCAGCAGGCGCTCGCGGCGCCGGGCGCGCCGCGCCTGTCCCGTGAGAGCCGCCGGGGGTGTACCCCCGGATTCCCCGTACTGATCCAATTCGACCTCCCCCATGGGCCCGGAACCTGCCGTGACCGACGCGCGGCGGCGGCTGCGGTAAGAGCGCTTATCGAGCATGCCACGCACGGGAGAGCGGTAGGGCCCGTTCCGCGAACAATCCGGGTTCCCGGCCGCCCGAACGGACAGCCGAGCGGTCACCCGGTCGGTCACTCGGCCGGTCACCCGAACGGCCGTCACGCCGGGCTGCGGGCCCGCTGTCGCGTGATGCTCGTACGGAGTCGTGAAACGCGTAGGGAGTGCCGAACACGGCCTTGCCGGGACCGGGCAGGAACGACCAGGACCGATCAGGGCGCCGTCACGAGCGAGAGGGGCCGCCATGACCACTCCCGCCGACCGGGCACTGACCGGCCGCGCCGCGCGCCACCGCGCGTCCCGCTCCTCGCACGGCCTGTGGATCCCGCCGGCCCACCGGACCGATCCGCTCGCGGTGCTGGCGGGCCGGAACAGCGGACGGATCCCCGAGTTGCTGCCCCTGCACTACGCGCGCATGGCCGCCTCCCCTTTCGCCTTTCTGCGCGGCGCCGCCGCCGTGATGGCCGCCGATCTGGCGCACAGTCCCCGCACGGGTCTGACCGTTCAACTGTGCGGGGACGCCCACCTGCTGAATTTCGGCTTTTCCGCCTCTCCCGAACGCGCGCTCCTTTTCGACCTCACCAACTTCGACGAGACGCTGCCGGGGCCCTTCGAATGGGACGTGAAACGTCTCGCCGCGAGCATCGCGGTCGCGGCCCGCGAGAACGGACAGCCGGACGGTGAGGCGCGGGGGGCCGCCCTGGCCGCCGCGGGGGCGTACCGGACATGGATGCGGCGGCTGGCGGACCTCGGCGAACTGGACGTCTGGTACCGGCATCCGGACACCACGGACCTGCCGGCGCTGGTACGGGCCGGGCAGCGCGGCCCCAGGGACGCGGACACCGGGGGACCTGTGGATCTCAGCGACCCCGCCGCCCCCTCCCGCTCCTCGGTTCCCTCCGCCTCCCCGGACCCGTCCTTCGCCCGGCCCCGGACGAGCCTGCCCGCCCTGGAGAAGCTGACCGACACGCCGGGCGGCCGGCGCCGGATCACGCCCGACCCGCCCGTACTGGAGCCGGTGGGCCGCATCGACGCGGCGGCGCTGCGGCGGATCTTCATCGGCTACCGCAGCACTCTCCCCGAGGACCGCAGGGTGCTCCTGGACCGGTTCCGTTTTGTGGACGCGGCCCGGCAGGTCGTGGGGGTCGGCGGCGTCGGCATCCGCTGTCACCTCGTCCTGCTGGAGGGCCGCGACTCGGCGGATCCGCTGTTCCTCCGGATCAAGGAGGCCGGGCGCTCCGCTCTCGAACCGCCGCTGCCGAGGGGCGCGTACGAACACCAGGGGCATCGGGTGGTCGCGGGGCAGCGGCTGCTCCAGGCGGCGGCCGACCCCTTCCTCGGCTGGGTGACAGGGCCGGAGGGCCGTCACTTCTACTGGCGCCAGCTGCGCGACGTGAAGGGCGCGAGCAAGGTCGGCGACCTGACACCGGCGCTCCTGCTGGACCACGCACGGCTCTGCGGTACGGCCCTGGCCCGCGCGCACGCCAGGTCGGGCGACCGGATCGCCATCGCGGCGTACCTCGGCCGCGCCGACACCTTCGACCGGGCGGTCGCCGACTTCGCGCTGCGGTACGCCGACCGCACCGCCCTCGACCACGCCGGCCTGCGGGCGGTCCTGGCGTCGGGACGGACACCGGCAGCGGGCTGAGGGCGTGGCCGCGAGCCGGGCACCACTTCGCGGACACGCCCGTGAGCCCGACCGCGTGCTACCAGTCGTGGACCGTGCCGTCGCCCAGCCGGTTGACGGGCAGGTAGGCCGGCTCGTACGGGAAGCGGGCGGCGGTCTCCTCGTCGAACTCCACGCCGAGGCCCGGCGCGTCGGACGGGTGCAGCAGACCGCCGGCGAACCGGTAGGAGGGCCGGAACACCTCCAGGGTCCACGCGGAGTGCGGCGCGTACTCCTGAATGCCGAAGTTGTGCACGGCCAGGTCCAGATGGATCGCCGCCGCCATCCCGACGGGAGAGATGTCGGCGGGACCGTGGATGCCGGACTTGACGCCGTACACCGCGGCGAGGTCGAGCAGCTTGCGCATGGCGGTGACACCCCCGACGTGCGTGACCGCCGACCGTACGTAGTCGATCAGCCGCTCACTCAGCAACGGGCCGTAATCGTGCAGGGAGTTGAAGACCTCGCCGAGGGCCAGCGGGGTGGTGGTGTGCTGCCTGACGAGCCGCAGCGCGGTGGGGTCCTCGGCCGGTGTCACGTCCTCCAGCCAGAACAGGTCGTACGGCTCCAGGTCCTTGCCCAGCCGGGCGGCCTGGATCGGTGTCATCCGGTGGTGCCCGTCGTGGAGGAGCGGCAGCGCGGGGCCGAACTCCGCCCGGACCGCCTCGAAGACCCCGGGCATGTGCCGCAGGTAGGCGGGGGTGTCCCAGACCTCCTCGAAGGGCCTCGGGTGGCCGCCCACCGCGGCCGGCGCCTCGCCCGCCGCCCCGTCCACGCCGTACACCGAGTCGAGTCCCGGGATCCCGGACTGGATCCGGACGGCGCGGTAGCCCCGCTCCAGGTGGGCGCGTACGGAGTCGAGGATCTCCGGTACGTCCCGGCCCGAGGCGTGCCCGTAGGCGAGGGCGCCCGACCGGGAGGCGCCGCCGAGGAGTTGGTAGAGCGGCATGCCCGCCGTCTTCGCCTTGATGTCCCAGAGGGCGGTGTCGACGGCCGCGACGGCGGCCATCGTGACGGGGCCCCTGCGCCAGTAGGCACCCCGGTACAGGTACTGCCAGGTGTCCTCGACACGCCCGGCGTCCCGGCCGATCAGCAGCGGTGCGACATGGGCGCGCAGGTAGCTCTCGACCGCCAGCTCCCGCCCGTTCAGGGTGCCGTCACCCAGTCCCGTGACGCCGTCCTCGGTGGTGAGGCGCAAGGTGACGAAGTTGCGGCCGGGGCTGGTGACGAGGACGTCGGCGGCAATGATCTTCATGGAGGGCGCGGCTCCTGTCGGTGGTGGAAGCGGGCCGGTCCACCGTACTCAGGCGGCGAGCGGGCCGCCCCACCGCACTCAGCGGTCCGCCGCCGCCATCAGCAGAGCCGCCGCCTCCCGCGCCTGGCGGGCGGGTTCGCTCGTCCCGAAGACGCCGGCGGTCACCATGGCGCCCTCGGCGAGGAGCAGCAGGTGGCCGGCCGTGCCCGCGGGCAGTCCCGCGTCGGCCGCCAGCCCCTCCAGGTAGTGCAGGAAGGCCGTTTTGTGCGTACGGGCCTGGGCGGCCACGCGCGCGGAGGTGGCGCCGAGTTCCCCGTACGCGTTGATCCAGGCGCAGCCCCGGAAGCCGGGCTCGCCGAACCACGCGTGGAGATGGTCGAAGACGGCCAGGACGCGCTCGCGGGGATCGCTCTCCTGCTCCACCCGGTCGGCGAGCCGGCGCCGCCACACGAGGTCCCGCCGCTCCAGGTAGGCCTCGACCAACTGCTCCTTGGCGGGGAAGAGTTGGTAGAGCCGCTTGAGCGACACACCGGAGGCGCCACGGATGTCGTCCATGCCGACGGTCTGGATGCCCCGGCCGTAGAACAGCTGCTCGGCGGCGTCCAGCGCCCGCGACCTGGCCGCGGCCGTGTCCTTCACCTGATCACTCACTCCTTGTCACTCGGTCCTTGACCCGAGAACCAGCGTTCTCTACGGTATCAAGGGAAGGGAGAACGCTGGTTCTCCAGGGTTGAGCACACCCCCTCCGGCCACCCGTCGCACTCCCCCGAGGACGCCACCATGACCACCCGACCGCCGCTTCCCCCCTTCACCGACGACACCGCCCGGCAGAAGGTCCAGGCCGCCGAGGACGCGTGGAACACCCGCGACCCGGAGCGGGTCTCGCTGGCCTACACGGAGGATTCGCGGTGGCGCAACCGCGACACGTTCGTCACCGGACGGCCCGCCATCGTGGAGCTGCTGGCGGCGAAGTGGGCGCGGGAGCTGGACTACGCGCTGCGCAAGGAGCTGTGGGCGTTCGACGGCGACCACATCGCCGTGCGTTTCCAGTACGAGAGCCATGACGCGGCGGGTCAGTGGTGGCGCAGCTACGGCAACGAGCTGTGGGAGTTCGACGAGAACGGCCTCATGACGCGCCGGGAGGCCAGCATCAACGACGTGGCCATCGAGGAGGGCGAGCGCCGGATCTTCGGTCCCCGCCCCGAGGCCGAACGGGGTGTGGCGTTCCCGCTGCGGTGAGTGAGGCCGACGGAAGGGCGGACACGCCAGTGACGCGTCAGGAACAGGCCTGCCGCCTCGCGGACCCGTACCGCACGGCTGTTCAATGGAGGGGTACCCCGGCGCACGCGGCGCCGGCGAGGAGTGTGAGTCCCATGCACCCATCGGGCAGGCCCCCGTCGAGCGACCGGCGTGTCGTGGTGGGGGTGAACGGGTCGCTGGGCAGTCTCGCGGCCCTGCACCGGGCCGCCGCCGAGGCCCGCCGGACGGGCGGGCAGCTGTGGGCCGTCCTCGCCTGGGACCCGCCGCCCGGCGAATTCACCCAGCACGGCTATCTGCCGTCGGTCCCGCTGCTGGAGGCCTGCCGCCGCGCGGCGGGCCTGGAGCTGGCCACGGCCCTGCGGAACGCCTTCGGGAACGCCGGTCCCGACGTGCCGGTGGACGGGCTCGTGAGCCGTGGCACTCCCGGCCGGGCACTCGTCCAGATCGCCTCCCGCGAGGACGACCTGCTGGTGGTCGGTACGGGCCACCGGGGCCTGCTGCACCGCGCGCTGTTCCCCTCGGTGGCGCGGTACTGCGTCGCCCACGCGGCGTGTCCGGTGCTGACGGTGCCGCCCCCGCCGTTGCAGCGGGAGCTGGAGACGGCGAGCAGGCGCAACGCGCTGCGGCTCCCGCTCGACGCGCGGGAACTGGACGGCGGCCGGATCTCCGAGGTGTGACGGCGGAGGTGTGACGGCGTCCGAGGGGCGCCGCGGCGGCCGCGCCGCTTCACCCGCTTCACGACGCGAGGCCAACAGCCCCACGGGGGACGTGTATTCGGCGCCGGGTGCCTCTTGCGCCCACCCCGTTCCCGGGTGATACCAAGGAGACCGCGGGACAGGGACGTCGGCGCAGCGTCAGGGAATGGGGCGGTTCGAAGGATGCAGGGTGGAGTCGGACTGACCGCTTATCTCGTCAACGAGTCCCGCCTCCGCCGGCCCGACCTCGCCGAGGACACATTGGCGGGCGCGTGGATCCCCGAGGACGGACGGCCCGAAGTCAGGGCGCTGTGGCAGGAGTTCGCCGAGGCTGTCTATCCGTACGACGATCTCGTCGTGTCGCTGCGCGGCCGGGTCATCGCCGACACGCTCGCCGAAGCACTGCGGGCCGACCCCGAGACGGTGCTTGTGGTGTGCGGGGCGGGCTTCTCCTCCTACCCGTGGTTGTTGCGCTTTCCCGTCGCGGTGGAGGTGGACCTGCCGGAGATGGCCGAGGCCAAGCGGCGGCGTGCGGCCGAGCTGATGGCGGCCGGGACCGCCGCGAAGCGGGATGTGCGCCATCTCGGGGCCGACCTGGCCGTCCCGGCCGAACGCGCGTCGGTCGCCGCGCGGGTGCGGGAGATCGCCGCCGGCCGCCCGATCGCGTACGTCGCCGAGGGTGTCGTGTTCTACCTGCCGCCACGGGAGGCCCGCGCGGTGGTCGCGCTCGGCGCGGAGTTCGGCACGAGCACGGTCAGCGCCGTGAGCTACTGGCCCGCGACCGCCTCGGGCAGCCGGGTGCTGGAGCGGCAGCGTGCCTGGTTCCGCAGCCGGTCCGTCCCGCAGGACGCGAGCTACCTGACCCACGCCGAGGTGGCCGGTCTGCTGGGCGCGCCGCTGGACGACCTCGGTCCCGAGGATCTCCAGCGGCGCTACCTGGACGGGGTCGTGGTGCCCGAGAGCGCACTGATTCCGGAGTACGTCGCCGTGTCCTGGGCACGCGGCGCCGCCGGGGCCGCCGGACGGGCCGCCGGAGCCGCCGGATGAGTGCCGTACTGCACCTGCAAAGCCGTGCCTACCCGCTCCACCACCGCACTCCCACGGCCTCGCCGGGCATCGTCGTGGTGCCCGGCCACGGCGAATTGCGGCCGGTGACGGGCGGCCTCAACTCCCTTGCCTACAACCCCGACAGCACCATCGAGCTGGACCTGACCGGGATCGTCGCGCCCGCGATCGTCCTGCCCGGCGCGCGGATCGTCGCCTGCCACGCCCGCATTCTGACCGCCGGCACCGTACTGGTCGTCTACGCGCTGGAGCACGAACAGGACCTGCGGCGGCTGAGCCTGCCCGATCTCGACGCCCTGGACGCCGCCGTCAACCGGGTGTTACGCGAGGCGGACGCGCCGGTCCTCACCGCCGTGCTGTCCGCCGCCGTCACCGGCGGCCTGGTCCAGGGCATCGCGCTGCGCCCCGATCTCGCGGTGGCCGGCACCCGTTCGCCGATCGATCGCAGGTCCGCGCGGTACAACGCGCACTTCGTCACCGAGCGGCCACCGTGGCAGCCCGACGCCCGGGTGCCCGTGGTCAGCTCCGGCCCCGACTGCCGCATCCTCCTGCCGTACACGTACGCCTGGGACCGCGACCCGGACACCGCGCTGGCCGACCTGCTGACCATGACCGAGCCGACCGACATCGCCGTCGCCCAGCAGTCCCTGCTGACGGGGGCGCTGATCGCCGGGCGTTGGGTGCTCGCGGACCTCGCGCACGCGCATCCGGAGAGCACCGACGTGCACGCGTTCCGGCGCTTCCTCGACGGGCTGTGGGCCGATTTCCACCACCTGGACAGCTACCGGATCGAGTCTCTCCAGGCGCACCGGGCGAGCTATCTGTCCGCCCGGCAGGTCATCGGTCTCGACGACACCCAGGAGCGCGCCGACAAGCTGCTGGGTTACGTGAGCAGTTCCCTGCTGGCCGCCGCCTCGGAGCGGGCCGAGGCCCTCGACACCCGGCTCAATCGGGTCGCGGCGGCCCTCACCGTGGTCAGCGCGGCCGCTTTCGGCCTGGACATCGCGGTGTTCGTGCTGCCGGAGGTGTCGCTGTGGCCGAAGCTCGCCGTGGTGGCGGGGCTGCTCGGCATGGTGACGTCCGGGCTGATGGTGGCGATCCTGCCGGGGGCGCTGCGCCGGGCCGTACGGAGGCGCCGGGCCGGGACCCCGCCGGGCGCACCCCAGCCGGGCGGACCGCC
>NZ_WWJY01000731.1 GCF_009865405.1 Streptomyces sp. SID3212
CCGCTCCGGCCGTCGCGGGCACGACCGCGACCGCCGAGGTCGCGGCGAGCACACCGACGAAGCGCCGGCGGCTGAGGCCGCCCCCGCCCCCGGAGTCCGTTGCCGATCCCGTGCTTCTGCTGCTCATACCGGTCACCTCGGGTGTCAGGAGTGGGGGGATGTGAGGTCGTGAGGTTGTGAAGGCGGGTTGTGAGGTCGGGCTGTGACGTGGGGATGTCACGTGGGGTGTGACGGATGGGGC
Organism: Streptomyces sp. SID3212; assembly: GCF_009865405.1. Classification (GTDB taxonomy): domain Bacteria; phylum Actinomycetota; class Actinomycetes; order Streptomycetales; family Streptomycetaceae; genus Streptomyces. Next base: position 242 of record NZ_WWJY01000731.1, read on the forward strand.
GTCTGTGACTCTTACAGTGGCCCGATCGGGCCCTTGCGGCAAGAGAACCCTCCCCACATCGAGGTCCGGGATGTCAATTGACGGGGTGTCAGTTCCCGTTTGGCTCCCTGGGTTATTCTCACTATCATCCGGCGATGATCATAAGTAAACGGTCGGCAGCCGCCTTGTGCGGTCTGGTGGCCGCCCTGGCCGTAGGGCTCTTCCCTCCCGCCGCCTCCGCGGACGAACCCAGTGGAAAACCGGCCCCCAAAGTCGACCTCGTCCTCGATGTGAGCGGCTCGATGCGGGCCCGGGACATCGACGGACAGTCCCGGATGGCCGCCGCGAAACAAGCCTTCAACGAGGTTCTGGACGCGGTGCCCCAGGAGGTCGAACTGGGCATCCGCACCCTCGGCGCCAACTATCCGGGGAAGGACAAGAAGGTCGGCTGCGAGGACACCGCGCAGCTCTACCCCGTCGGCCCGCTCGACCGCACCGAGGCGAAGACCGCGGTCGCCACCCTCGCCCCCACCGGCTGGACGCCGATCGGCCCCGCCCTCCTCGGCGCGGCCAAGGATCTCGAAGGCGGTGACGCGACCCGCCGGATCGTCCTCATCACCGACGGCGAGGACACCTGCGCCCCCCTCGACCCCTGCGAGGTGGCCCGCGAGATCGCCGCGAAGGGCATCCACCTCGTCATCGACACCCTGGGCCTGGTGCCCGACGCGAAGACCAGACGGCAGCTCACCTGCATCGCCGAGGCCACCGGCGGGACGTACACCTCGGTGCAGCACACCGACGAACTCTCCGGCCGCGTCACCCAGTTGGTGGACCGCGCCGCCGACCCCGTGGTCACCCCCGTGGCGACCGACGGCGCCGCGCGGTGCGCCGACGCGCCCGTACTGAAGGCCGGGCTCTACAGCGACCGCGAGAAGTTCTCCGAGCACCGCTGGTACCGCGTGGACGTCCTGCCCGGGCAGGAACTGCGTGCCTCGGTGAGCGTCGCCGCCGACCGTGCCGTCGACCGGGACTACGGCGTGCTCCTGCGCGCGGTGACCGTCCACGGCAGGGAGATCGTCCGCGGCTCCGAGGCGGGGGACGGCCGTACGGACGTGATCTCGACCGGGCTGCGCTATCCCAAGCCGGAGGCGGACGACGACGATGACACCGCGTCCGCCGGTGAGGCCGTGTGCCTCCAGGTCAGCAACTCCTTCTCGGCGCCCGACTCCGTGAAGACCACCCCGGGCCTGCCCGTCGAACTGACGATCCAGGTCGTGGACTCGCCCGAAGAGCCGTCCGACGTCGCCGCGTTCGGTCTCGGCCGGGGGTGGTGGCTGCTTGGCCTGCTCGTGCTGACCGGGCTGGTGGCCGGGCTGCTGTGGGGCTGGGTCTCGCGCTGGCGTGTCGCCGTATGGAGGACCAACTGATGCGAAGCATCCGCAAGACGTCCGCGCTCACCGGGTCGCTGCTGGTGGCGGTGACGGCGTTGCTCACCACGGCGGGGTCGGCTCTCGCCGACGACACCCCTACGCCGTCCTCGTCCTCGTCGTCCTCGGACGGTTCGGATGGTGCGGACGGTTCCGGTGGCGGGCCTACGGAGGCCGGTACGTCGTTCCGTACCGCCACCGCTTTCCGGCCCGGCCAGCAGGCCACCGCCGACGCCTCCACGGGCGACTACCTGTACTGGGTCTTCCCGGTCGACACGGGGCAGCGCGCCACCGTCACCGCGAAGGTCACCCTGCCCGACTCGGCCGCCAGGAAGGGCTCCGCGACCTGGCAGGTCGACGTGTACGACGGGCTGCGCCGCCACCAGCCGTGCGTCTACGGGGCCAGGACCCGCGCGGTCGCGGCCGACGCGGACACGCTGGAGCTGCGCTGCACGCTGCGGACGGTACGGGCCTGGGCCGAGCCCTGGTCCAACGATCCGCTGCCGGGGAGCTACTACGTACGCCTGACGGTCGTGAACGCGCAGGAGGAGGATCTGGGGCTGCCGGTACGGGCCTCGGTGGGAGCGTCTCTGTCCGACAAGGGCGGGTCCGTGGCGGTGGGCGGCGCGCTCGCCGTACCCCTGACCGCGAGTGCGGTGCTCGCCGACGCGGACGGGGACGGGTCGGACGACGAGCCGCCGGCGGCGGCGGTCGCGAGTGAGCCGGAGGGCGGGTGGGCCTCGGGCTGGTGGTCGGATCGTTGGATCTGGACGGCGGTCGGGGGTGTGCTGGGGGCGCTTGCGGGTATTGGGGGGTATTCGTTGACGCGGCCGTCTCGGGTGTCGCGGCGGGTGAGCTAGGGGGTGGGCCTGCGCGGGCCGTGACCGCTGCGGTCACTGTTGTCCTCAAACGCCGGACGGGCTTGAATTGTCCGGCCGGTGGGTCCGCGCGGGTCACTGTTGTCCTCAAACGCCGGACGGGCTTGAATTGCCGCGTGGCTCTGAAGGCTGACCACCCCGTCCTCGGCACCCGCGCGCTCAATCGCGCCACCCTGGAGCGGCAGCTCCTGCTTCGCCGTGCCACCGGGGTGTCCGCCAAGGACGTCGTCGGGCACCTCGTCGGGCTTCAGGCCCAGAACGTCAAGCCGCCCTACTTCCAGCTCGCCGCGCGGCTGGCCGGGTTCGTGCCTGAGGATCTGTCGGGCCTGATGGAGTCCCGCGAGGTCGCCCGGCTCGTCACGATGCGTTCGACCATCCACACCCACACCGCCGACGACTGCCTGACCCTGCGCCCGCTCCTCCAGGACGCGCGCGAGAAGGAGTTGCGGCTCTTCCGGACCGGGCTGGCCGGTGTGGACCTGGACCACCTCACCGCCTACAGCCGTGACCTGGTCGAGGAGCGGCCACGGCCTGTGAAGGAGCTGCGGGACGCGCTGGCCGCGCGGTGGCCCGACGCCGACCCGTCCGCCCTGGCCGTCGCCGCCCGTGGGCTGTTGCCGCTCGTCCAGACCACCCCGCGTGGGCTGTGGGGCCGCGCCGGGCAGGTCACCCTGACCACCGCCGAGAAGTGGTTCGGCCGGCCCTCGGAGCCCGCGCCCGCGCCCGACGACACCGTCCTGCGTTACCTCGGCGCCTTCGGTCCCGCCTCGGTCAAGGACATGCAGGTCTGGTCGGGCCTGACCCGGCTCAGGGCCGTGTTCGAGCGGCTGCGGCCCCGTCTGCTCACCTTCCGGGACGAGTACGGGGTCGAGCTGTTCGACCTGCCCGACGCGCCGAGGCCCGACGGGGACACCCCGGCGCCGCCGCGCTTCCTGCCCGAGTTCGACAACCTGCTGCTGTCGCACGCCGACCGGAGCCGGGTCGTTCCGCCCGCGTACAAGGGGCGTGCCTCGCACGGCAACATCGCCCACCGGGCGCTGCTGATCGACGGATTCCTCGCCGGGATCTGGCGGGTGGAGGAGAGCCGGGCCGGTACGGCGGGAAGGGGTACGTCAAGAAGGGCGGCCCCGTCCCGTACGACCCTCACCGTCCAGCTCTTCGCGCGGCCCACCCGGCAGCAGCGCGCCGACGTCGCGGAGGAGGGGGAGCGGTTGCTCACGACGATGGCCCCGGCCGACGCGTACGACATCCGGTTCGCGGACGTGTCGACGGACCCGACGGATCAGGCCCCGACGGATCAGGCTCAGAGCCCCACGTCCCGCTGACGCAGATCCTCGAAGGTCTCCCGGCGCACCAGCAGCCGCGACCGCCCCGACGACACCGCGATCACCGGCGGCCGTCCTGTCATGTTGTAGCCCGACGCCATCGACACCTGGTACGCCCCCGAGGCCGGGACCGCCAGGACGTCCCCGGCGCGGATGTCGTCCGGCAGCTCCACCGCCTCCGCGAGCACGTCACCCGCCTCGCAGTGCCGTCCCACCACCATCGCCGTACGCATCGGGGCCGCCGAGGCACGCCCCACCCTGCGGACCGTGTACCGCGCCCCGTACAGCGCGGGCCGGGGGTTGTCGCTCATCCCGCCGTCGACGGCCACGAACACCCGGCCGCCGGTGCGCTTCACCGCCAGGACGCGGTAGAGCGCGACCCCGGCCTGCGCCACGATCGAGCGGCCGGGCTCGACGGTCAGCCGGGGGACGGGCAGACCGTACCGGGCAGACTCCTCCGCCAGCGTGTCGGTGATCAACCGCCCGTACACGCCGGGCGCGGGGGCCGGATCGCCCGGCAGGTACGCGACCGCGAAGCCGCCGCCCAGGTCCAGCTCGGGCAGGGTCACGCCGTGCCGGTCCCGGAGGGCGGCGAGGAAGGCCACGACCCGCCGTACCGCTTCCGCGTACGGTTCCGCCTCGGTGATCTGGGAGCCGAGGTGGCAGTGCAGGCCGGCCAGTTCGAGGGAGGGCTGGCCGAGGATACGGGCCACCGCGTCGGCGGCATCGCCGTCCGCGATCGACAGTCCGAACTTCTGGCCCTCGGCTCCCGTACGGATCTTGGGGTGCGCGCCCGCCTCGACGCCGGGCAGCACCCGGACCAGCACCTTCTGCGGGCCGGGGCCGGGCACCTGCGCGGCGATCCTGGCGATCTCGCAGGCCGAGTCGACGACGATACGGCCGACGCCCAGGCGCAGCGCCGTCCGCAGGTCCTGCGGGGACTTGGCGTTGCCGTGCAGGACGATCCGGTCGGCGGGGAAGCCCCGGGTGGCGGCCAGCTCCAGCTCACCGGCGGAACAGACGTCGAGCCCGAGACCCTCCTCCTCGATCCAGTCCACGACGGCCCGGCAGAGGAACGCCTTGGCCGCGTAGACGACGTCGGCGCCCGGCAGCGCTCCGCGCCAGGCCCTGGCACGGGCGCGTACCTCGTCCTCGTCCAGGACGTAGGTGGGCGTGCCGTACCGCTCGGCCAGTTCCGCGAGCGACACCCCGGCGACGGCGATGTCCCCGCCGGGGGCGACGACGGCGGACTCCGGCCACACCGTGGCCGCGCTCAACTCACTGATGCCGAGGAGGGGCTCGGTGGTCATCGGACCCTCGTCCCGGCCGCGTCTCCTGCTGCTCTGGCCGTCTCCATGGTGTGCCTCCCGGACGCTCCGAATCACTCCGACACCTGGAAGGTAGATCCGGCGGGAGTGGAGGGGGTACGGCCCTGACGCGGCATTGACCGGCGGCGCCGGAATCTTGACGACTCCCTGGCGGTTCGGCCTCGGGCCCCGGCGGTTTGGCCTCGGGCCCCGGCGGACGGACCGGCCCCGGGTCGGACTGGGACGGGTTCGGCGCCGGGCCGCCCCGGCGGACGACTCCCTCGCGGTTTGGCCTCGGGCCCCGGCGGAGGGATCAACGCCGGGTCGGACTGGGATTGGTTCGGCGCCGGGCCCCGGCAGGCGACTCTCTGGCGGTTCGGCGCCGGACCCTGGCGGTTTGGCCTCGGGCCCCGGCGGAGGGATCAACGCCGGGTCGGACTGGGATTGGTTCGGCGCCGGGCCCCGGCAGGCGACTCCCTGGCGGTTCGGCCTCGGGCCCTGGCGGTTTGGCCTCGGGCCCCGGCGGACGGATCGGCACCGGGCCGGACTGGGACCGACGAGTCGGCTGGACCCGAGGGCAGGCCGGACCCGAGGGGCCGGCGGACTTCACGGACACGGCCGACCAGGGACATGGCCGACCCCAGGCACGCGGCCGACCGTCGGTCCGGCCTGACCGGTGGCCTGGCGGACGGGCCAGCCAACGCCCAAGCCCGCCTCGCCCGGCCCCCGGCCTCGCCCCCGCCGCAGGCTCAGCGGACCCGG
>NZ_WWJY01000732.1 GCF_009865405.1 Streptomyces sp. SID3212
TGCGCCGTCTCCACGCCCCAACGGCCGCCGCCGGCCTCCGCGTAGGGGAAGGAGAGGTCCCGGTGGAAGATGTGGCCGCCGGGGAGCCGCAGTTCGCGTTCCAGGTCGAGCGGGGTCTTCGCCTCGACGCACGGACGGCCGTCCTCGTCCACGGCGAGGCAGTCGGCGATCGGCTCCGCGAGGTGCGCGTCGAGCTGGGCGAGGGTGGCGGCGAGCAGCTCCGCGCGCACGGCGTCGTTGTCGTCCGTGAACAGCCGCGCGGGGGTGTGCAGTCCGAACAGGGTCAGGGTCTGGAACCCGGCCGCCGCCAGGCCCGGGCCGAGGATGGACGGGTCGGTCAGCGAGTGGCAGTAGATCTCGGACGGCGGCGCGGAGGGCGGCCGGCCCGCGGCGGCCTCCTGGTACGCGGTCGCCAACTGCCCGTACCCCTCGGCGATGTGGAAGGTCCCGGCGAAGGCCTCGCGCGGGTCCACGGAGGCGTCGCGGAGGCGCGGCAGCCTGCGCAGCAGCATGTTGACCTTGAGCTGGGCGCCCTCGGCGGGCGGGGGCGGTTCCTCGCCGAGGAGCGCGGCGAGGGCCTGGGGCGAGGCGTTCACGAGGACCTGGGCGGCCCCGGCCGTACCGTCGCCGTCGTCCGTACGGTACGAGACCTCGGCGCGCGTCCCGTCGGTGTCGACCCGGGTCACCTCGTGGCCGGTGAGGATCTCGGCGCCGGCGGTCCGCGCGGCGGCGGCCAGCGCGTCGGTGAGGGCGCCCATCCCGCCGACGGGCACGTCCCAGTCGCCGGTGCCGCCGCCGATCACGTGGTAGAGGAAGCAGCGGTTCTGGACGAGGGAGGGGTCGTGGGCGTCGGCGAAGGTCCCGATCAGCGCGTCGGTCAGCACCACGCCCCGGACGAGGTCGTCGGAGAACCGCTCCTCGATCGCGACGCCGACGGGCTCCTCGAACAGGGCGCGCCAGGCCGTCTTGTCGTCGATCCGCGCGCGCAGTTCCTCGCGGGTGGGCAGCGGCTCGGTGAGTGTGGGGAACACGCGCCGGGCGAGCCGCGCCGTCATCCCGTAGAACTCCTGCCAGGCGGCGTACTCGGCGTCGCCGCCGGTGAGCGCGGCGAGGGACTCGCGGGTGCGCCCCTCGCCCACGAGGAGCCCGCCGTCGCCCTTCGGGGTGTACGAGGAAACGGTCCGTTTGCGTACGGCGAAGCGCAGCCCCAGCTCCCGGACGATCTTGTCCGGCAGCAGGGAGACCAGGTAGGAGTAGCGGGAGAGGCGGGCGTCGACCCCGGCGAAGGGGCGCGTGGAGACGGCGGCGCCGCCGGTGTTCCCCAGGCGCTCCAGCACGAGGACGGAGCGTCCCGCGCGGGCGAGGTAGGCGGCGGCGACCAGTCCGTTGTGGCCACCGCCCACGATGACGACGTCGTACGAGGCGAGTGCGGGCATGGCTCTTGGTAACACGCGGACGAGCCCGGGGCCAGGGCACCGGCCGGCGCCCGGGCCGGGGTCGTGCCGCGACTCGCCGGTGACGCGTCGCCGCGGTGTGACGCGTCGTCGCGGTGTGATCGCGCCCCAGGTCTCCGGGTCTACGCGTGGGGGACCTGGCGTTCGCCGCGCAGGGCCGCCACCCGGCGGTACAGTTCCGCCGCCTCGGCGTTCCTGCCCAGCTGTTCCAGGCAGTGCGCCTCGTCGCTGCGGCTGGTCAGGGTGTCCGGGTGGGACGCGCCCAGGACCCGTTCGCGGGCTCCGGCGACCTGGCGGTAGCCGGCCAGGGCGTCCTCCCAGCGGCCCAGCCACCCCAGGCCGACGGCGACCTCACGGCGGCTCACCAGCGTGTCGGGGTGGTCGGCGCCGAGGACCCGTTCGCGGATCGCCCAGACCTCCCGGGCCTCCCGCAGCGCCTCCTCCCAGCGCGCGAGCCGCCCCAGGTTCACACCGACGCCGTGCCGGGCGCGCAGCGTCTCCGGGTCGGCCCCGCCGCTCACCCGCCTGAGGTCGTCCGCCAGCGCGCGGTAGAGCTCCAGCGCCTCCGTGTCGCGCCCCAGGCGGCCCAGGCAGATGCCGACCTCGTAGCGCGCCGCGAGGGTGTCGGCGTGGTCGGGACCGAGTGCCCGCGCCCGTGCCGCCTCCAGCTCGCGGTAGCTGCCGAGCGCCTCCGCCCAGCGCCCCGACAGCCCCAGGGTCCTGGCCACTTCGCAGCGCGTGGCGAGTGTGTCGGGGTGGGTGGTGCCGAGGACGCGGGCCCGGACCCGTACCACCTCCCTGGCCAGCTGGTACGCGTCCTCCAGCCGGCCCAGCCTGCTCAGATTGCCCGCCAGGTGGTGACGGCACCGCAGGGTGTCCGGGTGCTCGTCGCCCTTCGTGCGTTCGTGGGAGGCGAGCACCGCGGCGTACAGGTCGTGGGCCTCGAAGTGCCGGCCGAGCCGCCCCAGCGCGTACGCCGTCTCCTGGCGCGCCGCCAGGGTGTCGGGGTGGTCGGGGCCGAGCGCGCGCTCGCGCCCCTCCGTCACGCTCGCGAACTCGCGCAGCGCCTCCGCCGTGCGTCCCGTACCGCTGAGGGCGAGCCCGATCTCGTACCGGCTGGCGAGGGTGTCGGGGTGGTCGGGGCCGAGGGTCTGGGCGCGTTCGGCGGCGACGTCGCGGTGGGTCTCCTCCGCCTCCGCCCAGCGGCCGGCGCGGCCCAGGTTCACCCCGGCGTCGTGGCGGCCGGCCAGGACGGC
>NZ_WWJY01000733.1 GCF_009865405.1 Streptomyces sp. SID3212
GGCGAAGAACGCCGTGCCCGGCAGCCCGAACAGGTAGACCCGGAACAGCATTTCGCCGCCGTAGTCGTTGACCGCGAAGAGCGGCACCGGCGCCGCCGCCGCCAGCAGCAGCGGCAGCGCACTGTGGGTCAGCCGGCGCCGCAGCAGGACGGCCGCCCCGGCCAGCACGGCGAGCGCGGCAACCATCAGGATGTTGGCCGCCCCCACCAACTCCGGCCCGGGACCGGTCGGTTCACCCGCGAACCCGGGGCGGGAGTTCTGGAGCAGCTGTCCCGCCGAGTCGCGCAGCGTGCCGAGCGTGTCCAGGAACAGCGGGCGGCCCATCGTCAGGTCCCAGACGAGCATGACCACCCCGGTCACCACCAGCAGCCCGAGGTTGCGGTAGCGGCGGGTGAGGCAGAGCGCCATCAGGGTCATGCAGAGCATGACGGGCGTCAGTTGGTGCGAGGCGTTGACGGCGGCGATCAGCGGGACGAGAACCAGCACCCCGATCGCCCGCTGACGGCGCGTGGTGGACGGCGGCACGGGCGCCGCCGCCGGGTCGAGGCGGCCACGTTCGCGCAGCCGCCCGGCCGAGCCCGGCCGCACGAAGTGCCGTACGACCACGGCGAACACGGTCAGGAAGAGCAGATACGCGAAGGCCTGCGGAGCCAGGTAGTCCTGGCCCACCCAGTTGGCGAGCTGGAAGATCCAGACCGCCGTCCACACCAGGCGCCGGTCGTCGGTGAACGTGCGGTAGATGAGCACCAGGACCGGCATCATCAGCAACCCGAAGGCGACCGGCGCCCAGTTGGTGTACGCGGCGGCGCCCTGCACCCCGAAGGCCCTGATCAGCGCCGCGTTGAGGGAGAAGAAGCCGGGCCACTGGTCGTACGCCGACATCCCGCCGGACAGTTCGGTGTACGGATGGAAGGTGCCCTCGGCCAGCAGCCGGGCGATCACGGCGTCGTGCTTCGACGCCCAGGCGTAGCGCACCGAGTCGTACAGCAGGGCCGGCGGCGCCTTGAGCGCCACCAGCATGGCGACGCAGTAGGCCGGCGGCCACCAGGGCGCGGCAGCCGCCCGGCGCAGGCTGACCAGGAAGCCGGCCGAGAGGACGACCAGCGAGACGTAGAAGACGACCGGGAAGCGGTCGAGGAGCCCGAACTCCCCGATGTCGCGGAACCCGATCCGGGGTAACGACCAGGCCCACAGCCCGGCTCCGGCCACCAACGGGAGCCAGGAGAAGAGCCGTTCGGAACGGAAGGGACTCTTCGTCGTGCGCACGGGGAGTGGCTCGTCCGCCGTCAGCGAGGTGTCCGCCGCGTCAGGTACGGGCTCCTGTACGGGGCGCGGCGCGGCGCCCTCCGAGACCGGTGTGGACACACGGTGTTGCACAGTGCGACTCCCCCCACAGATGTGGTCGCGGCCGTCACGCCGCTGTCCCTGAAGCGAAGTATAAGAACGGTCATCGTGTTTGTGTTGTTCTCGTACGCCCCTGTTGCACAGGGGAGTTGGGGTGCGCGCGGCCCGTACTACCCCGCGAACCCCGGTCCGCGCAGACGGGCCCGCGCCCTGCGGTACAGCCGCCACCCCACCGTGGGCAGCGTGTCGTCGAACGGCGCGACCCGCGCCCTCTCCCCCTCCGCCGGTCTGCCGTCCATCCAGCGTTCGACGTCCCGCACGGTGTGCCGGCGGCGCAGGATGAGCCGGGCGATGCGGTACGGCTCGTCGCGGGACGAGGAGAGCGCGTGCCGTACGGCGACGGCCGAGGCGTACCCGGCGGCGGCGGACGCGCGCCGTACGGCCGGGCTGTTGTAGCCGTGCGGATAGGCGAGGTGTGCCACCTCGTGGCCGAGGACGTCCTCCAACGCCGCCTTGGACTCCCGAAGTTCGCGATGCAGCTCGCGCGCGGAGAGGGTGTCCAGCTGGGGGTGGGTGACGGTGTGCGCCCCCACCTCGATGCCGTACGACTCCAGTCGCGGCGCCTGCGCCAGGCGCATCATCGGGGCCGGCGGGAGGAGGCTGACGCGGCCCGGGGTGATGGCCCCGGTGGTCAGGTACGCGGTCGCGGGCAGGTGGCGGGCGGCGAGCGCCTCGGCCGTGGGGCCGGGCAGGTCGGCGAAGCCGTCGTCGAAGGTGAGGACGACGGGCCGGGGCGGCAGCGGGCGGCCGTCCGCGAGGTGGCGGACGAGCGCGCTGATGGGCACGGGCGTACGGCCGCTGGCCACCACGGCGTCCAGCTGCGCCGCGAAGTCGCTTGGCGCGACGGTGAATTCGGCGATCCAGGCGGGTGGGTGGTCCGTCACGGCGTGGTAGAGGAGGACGGGGATCGGGGGGCTCGTGCGGGCACCGCGTCCGCTCATGGCCTGCTCCCGCGCTGTCGGAGCCGCGCCTTGAGGTAGCCGAGGGGGCCGTGGAGCATCCCCCGGCGCTCCAGCCGCGAGAGGCTGCGCGGCCAGGGGTGGGTCTGGGCGCCGTGGACGCCGG
>NZ_WWJY01000734.1 GCF_009865405.1 Streptomyces sp. SID3212
GGGACGCGGGCTCTCCGGCCCGTACCGGGGGCCGCGCGCGGTACCGCCGTACGCCCGCACCGCTCCGTACTCCGTCCGGACCCCCGCCCCGCCGCCGGATCTCCCGCCGCGTGGCCGAATGGCGGAAGCTGTCATATATGAGCCCCGTCGCCGGCGTCCGCGTCAGCAGCCCCGCCGTCCCATCGGGCCCGTCTCATGTCGAGGCGCGGCAGATGGCCCTCGGCGCTGCGCGGGGCCTCGCGCAACGGGGTGCCCTCGTCGCGGTAGTGGTCCAGGGCGCGCAGTTCGTGGCCCGGCAGCAGCACTCCGTCCGCACGGACGACACGCCACCACGGAACCCCGCCCCCGTACAGCGCCAGCACCCGGCCGACCTGGCGCGGGCCGCCCTCGCCGAGCCACTCCGCGACGTCGCCGTACGTCATCACCCGGCCGGCCGGGACCAGTTCCACGACCTCCAGCACCCGGTCCGCGTACGCGGGCAGGTCACCCGGCCGCTCCGGCCCCTCCCCGGACGCCGCCGTGTCCGGCTTGTCCCGCTCCTCGTACCTCATCCGACCCATCCTGCCGCACGCCACCGACAACCCGCCCGCCCCCGTCACCCCCTCGCGCCCCAGCGCATTCGTTCGGTCACCGTGTGTGCATACACACGCAAAGGGACGTATCTCGCACACTCCACGCCCCCGCAATGCACCCTGATGCCCCCGTCTGTCGGCCGCTCGTGCCACCATCATGCGGGCGGTGACTGGTGATACGAGATCAAGAAGAGACGGACTCGGCGGAGGGGCAGGGCGTGCAGCCACCTGCGGCGGCGGACACTTCAGGGGCTGAGTCGCGCCCCGACGCGTCCACCGGGCCGCGACCGGGACGGTCCTCCGGCGACGGCCGGGCGCGGGCCCATTCCGGGCCGGGCCCCCTCGCGCGCTCCGGATCCGGATCCGGCGGAGGATCCGGGACAGGCTCCGGTACGGGATCCGGTGGAGAGTCCGGTACGGGATCTGGTCCGAGGTCCGGTGGAGAGTCCGGTACGGGATCCGCCGCCGGGTCGGGTGCCGGCCCCGGGCCCCGGCCCGAGCCGTCCCACGAGCCCGCCACACCCCACCGGCCCGTCACGCCCCACGAACCCCCCACGTCTCACGACTCCCCCGCATCCCCCGCGCCGAACGAGTTCCACGAGTCCCACCGCGGATCGCCGGATCCCGCCGACCCGTCGGGCCCGGCCGACCCGTCGGAGGGCCCGTCCGGCGCCGCCGCCTCCCGCGGCGAGCACACCGGAGCCACCCGGTCCCACCCCGACACCGAAAAGGCGCACGCAGACGCCTACGCCAACAAGGCCTGCGACGACACCTCGGGCGACGACACCTCCGGCGGAGCCACCCGCGTCGACCGCCTCTCCGGCGACGAGCCGCTCCTCGCCGCCCGCGTGCACCGCCCCTCCGACCTGCTCCGCCTGCTGATCGGCCTGCTCGGCATCGCCCTGGTCATCGGCCTCTCCGCGTTCGCCCACGGCACCACCGCCGGGCTCGAACAGGACATCAGCAAGGGCACCGGACAGGCCCCCGACCTCATGGTCAAACTGGCCGGCCTGGCGTCCTCCATCGCCGTCCTCCTGGTCCCGGTCGCCTTCGCCATCGAGCGGCTGATCAAACGCGACGGACTGCGCATCGCCGACGGCGTCCTCGCCGCCGTCCTCGCGCACGGCGTCACCCTCGCCACCGACCTCTGGGTCGCCCGGTCCGCGCCCGACTCCATCCAGGAGGCACTGACCAGACCCCAGCTGGGCGCCGGGCTCACCGACCCCGTACACGGCTATCTCGCCCCCGTCATCGCCTACATGACGGCCGTCGGGATGGCCCGCAGACCCCGCTGGCGGGTCGTCCTGTGGGTCGTGCTGCTGCTCGACGCCTTCGCCATGCTCGTCGCCGGGTACACCACCCCGTTCTCGATCGTCCTCACCGTCCTGATCGGCTGGACCGTCGCGTACGGCACGCTCTACACGGTCGGCTCGCCCAACGTCCGCCCCACCGGGCAGACGCTGATGGCGGGTCTGCGCCGGGTGGGTTTCCGCCCGATCAGCGCCATGCGCGCCGAGGACGTGCCCGACTCCGCCGAGCAGGGCGACCGGGGCCGCCGCTACTTCGTACCCCTGGAGGACGGGCCCCCGCTCGACGTCACGGTCGTGGACCGCGAACAGCAGGCGCAGGGCTTCTTCTACCGCGTGTGGCGGCAGCTGACGCTGCGCTCCATCACCACCCGCAGATCCATCCCCTCCCTGCGCCAAGCCCTCGAACAGGAAGCCCTCCTCGCGTACGCGGCCATCGCCGCCGGCGCCAACGCCCCCAAGCTCATCGCCACCTCGGAGCTGGGCCCCGACGCCGTCATGCTCGTGTACGAGCACCTCGGCGGCCGGTCCCTGGACGCGCTCGCCGACGACGAGATCACCGACGAGCTGATGCGCGGCGCCTGGCGCCAGGTCAGCGCCCTCCAGTCGCGCCGCATCGCGCACCGCAGGCTCACCGGCGACGCCCTGGTGGTGGATCGTTCCGGCAGGGTCGTCCTCACCGAGCTGCGCGGCGGTGAGATCGCGGCGGGCGACGTCGTCCTGCGGATGGACACCGCGCAGCTGCTCACGACCATAGGGCTGCGGGTGGGCGCGGAGCGCTCGGTCGCCGCCGGGGTCGAGGTGCTGGGCCCCGACGCGATCGCGGACAGCCTGCCGCTGCTCCAGCCGATCGCGCTGAGCCGCTCCACGCGCGCGACGCTGCGCAAGCTCGCGCGCGAGCGCTCGCAGCGCGAGCGGGACGCGGTGCTCAAGGCGTCCGAGGCGAACAAACGCGCCCGGCTGGAGGAGACACACGCGGGACCCCACTCCGCCGACGGCGCGGCACACGCGGGGCGCACGGCAGA
>NZ_WWJY01000735.1 GCF_009865405.1 Streptomyces sp. SID3212
GCCCTGGCCGGGCGGGCGCGGCGCAAGGGAGACGAGCGATGAGGCGCGGACCTGACCGGCGCGAGGGGGACCGGCGACAGGACCGCCGTACGGCAGCGGGCGTCTGCGCGCTGCTCGGGGCCCTCGTCCTCGCGGTGCTGCCGCTGCCGCCGGGGGACGAGGCCCAGGCGGCCGGGCAGGAGCGCGCGTCCTCGGCGCTCACCGTCCAGGGCAGGAAAGGCACGCTGGACGACTTCTCCGGCCTCAAGGTGACGGTGGGCCAGACGAAGGACCTCCGCTCGCAGGGGGTACGGGTGAGCTGGACGGGCGGGAAGCCGACCACGGGGTACCCGTCGTACAACTACCTCCAGGTGATGCAGTGCTGGGGCGACGACCCGAAGGGCCCCGACCGTGAGCAGTGTGTGTTCGGGGTGGCGAAGAAGGGGGACAAGGGCGGCGGCCTGGTAGCACTGCGGCAGCTCGACGGGGACCCCGCGGAGACCGAGTACGTGAACAACGGCACCGCCGAGTCGTTCGTGCCGTTCCGCCCGGCCAACGGGGAACCCGCCACGACCGGCAGCCGCGACTTCACGTACTTCAGCAACCTCGACACCAACGAGGAACTGTTCGGCATCACCCGGGCCGACGGCACGGGCGACCTGGTCTTCCCGGTGCAGACCGCCCGGGAGGCCCCGCATCTGGGCTGCGGCGATCGCCTCGGGACCGGCGCCTCGGAGAAGGTCAGGAACTGCTGGCTGGTGGTGGTGCCGCGCGGCGAGCACGACGTTGACGGCACCGGCGGCAACAACCAGATGTTGCAGAGCTCCCCGCTCTCCACCTCCAACTGGGCCCAGCGGCTGGTGTTCCCGATGGGCTTCCAGCCCGTGGGCGACGGCTGCGCGCCCGACAAGGCCGAACGCCGCATGATCGGCTCGGAGATGGTCACCGACGCCCTCACCTCCTGGCAGTCCCGGCTCTGCGCCGGCGGGGAGACCCGGTTCACGTTCAGCCAGTCCGGCGAGGACTTCGCGCGGTCGCAGATCACCGAGCCCACGGACTCCGCGCCCGGGCTGGCCTTCACGATCGACCCGGTCAAGGCGCCGAAGGGCGCCGCGCCCGTGGTGCACGCGCCGGTGGCGCTGAGCGGACTGACGGTCGGGTTCTTCTGGGAGCGGGAGGGCGAGACCGCGGTCCAGGGCATCAAGATCACCCCGCGCCTGCTGGCGAAGATCCTCACCGCGTCCTACATCAACGACGTGCGGCTGATGACGGGCGCCGAGTCCACGGTCCCCGCGCACCTGGTGGGCAACGCGGCGTCGATCGTCGTGGACCCGGAATTCCTGAATTTGAATCCCCAGTTCAAGGAAGGCGCCCTGAATCCGCTCGCGAACGCCGGAGCGATCATGCTGATCGGGGACGTCTCCGACGTGAACAGCATTGTCTGGCGCTATCTCCAGAGCGATCCCGAGGCGCGTTCCTTCCTCAAGGGCGAAGCGGATCCGTGGGGCACGAAGGTCAATCCGTACTACAAGAAACTGGACCTGGGCTCGAAAGCTCCGGTCGATTTCCCCAAGGTCGATCCGACCGAGACCGAACTCACCAGCGACGGCAAGCACATCACGTACGGCCAACTGGACTGGGCGCCCTACGTGGCGGACATGCACCAGGGGGCGCTCTTCGTCCGCCGGGGGAGCAACGGCGGGAAGTCCCGCATCGAGCAGGACACCTCGGCGCCCGAAGGGGTGAAGCTGGTCGGCGTCCCGCCGACACACGGCAGCCGGCGGGCGTACGGCATCGTCGACACGGCCTCCGCCGCGCGCTACCAGCTGGGGGTCGCCGCGCTGCGGACGTCCGACGGCCGGTTCGTGAAGCCCACGGACGCGTCGATGTTGAAGGCCGTCGGCACGATGAAGGACACGGCCGTAGCCGGCGTCAAGGCGGCGGACCCCGGCAAGGCCAGGGGCGGGGCCTATCCGCTGACCATGCTGACCTACGCGGCGGCCTCGACGGACCTGGAGAAGCCCGTACGGGAGGACTACGCGCGTGTGCTGCGGTACGCGGCAGGTCAGGGGCAGGTGCCCGGGTACGGGCCGGGGGAGCTTCCGCCCGGGTACGTCCCGCTGCCGGCAGCGCTCCGGCGGCAGACGGAGGCCGCGGCGGACCGCCTGGAGAAGGGCAATCCGGACGCGGACGCCTCGGGGGAAGGTGCTTCGTCCGGGGGCGGGGGCTCGGGGAACGGCGGGGCCGGCGGGTCGGGCTCCGGGTCCGGCTCCGGCGGCTCCGGTGGGGACACCGGGGGCGGTACGGCCGGTTCCGGCGACGGCG
>NZ_WWJY01000736.1 GCF_009865405.1 Streptomyces sp. SID3212
CGCGCGCGGTCGGCGGGGGCCGCGGCGGCCCAGCGGGCCTGGGCGACGGTGGCCCGTACGACGGCGGTGTCGACCTGCTCCAGGGTGGTCGCCGCCACGGTGGTCACGACCTCGCCGGTGGCGGGGTTGAGGATCCGGTGTTCGGTGGGGTGGGGTGGGTGGTCGGTCGGGTGCGGCCGGTGGTCGCCGGGGTGCTGCCGGTCGCCGGAGTGCTGCCGGTCCTCGGTGGGGTGTAGCTCGGGCACGTCGTTCCTCACAGGCGTTCGAAGGAGCGGCGCAGCTCCCAGTCGGTCACCGCGGCGTCGTAGGCCTCGACCTCGACCCGCGCCATGTTGCGGTAGTGGGCGACGACCTCGTCGCCGAAGGCAGCCCGGGCGATGGGGCTGTTCTCCCACAGCTCGGCCGCCTCGCGCAGGGACGTCGGGACGCGGGCGTAGTCGGCGGTGTAGGCGTTGCCGGTGCACGCCTCGGGGAGGTCCAGCTCGTGCTCGATGCCGTACAGCCCGGCGGCGACCAGACCGGCGACGGCGAGATGCGGGTTGACGTCCCCGCCCGGCAGCCGGTTCTCGAAGCGCAGGGAGCGGCCGTGGCCGACGACCCGGAGCGCGCAGGTGCGGTTGTCGGTGCCCCAGGCGACGGCGGTGGGGGCGAAGGATCCGGGCTGGAAGCGTTTGTACGAGTTGATGTTCGGCGCGTACAGCAGGGAGAAGTCACGCAGCGCGGCGAGCTGGCCCGCGAGGAAGTGCCGCATGACGTCCGACATCCCGCCGGGGCCGTCACCGGCCATGGCGTTGGCGCCGTGCTCGTCCTGGAGCGAGAGGTGGATGTGGCAGGAGTTGCCCTCGCGCTCGTTGTACTTGGCCATGAACGTCAGCGAGACGCCCTCCTGCGAGGCGATCTCCTTGGCGCCGGTCTTGTAGACGGCGTGCTGGTCGCAGGTGACGAGCGCTTCGTCGTACTTGAATACGATCTCGTGCTGGCCCGGGTTGCACTCCCCCTTGGCCGACTCCACCACCAGCCCGGCGGCCGTCATGTCGTTGCGGATCCGGCGCAGCAGCGGCTCGATCCGGCCGGTGCCGAGGACGGAGTAGTCGATGTTGTACTGGTTGGCGGGGGTCAGGCCCTTGTACCCGCTGTCCCAGGCCTGCTCGTACGTGTCCTTGAAGACGATGAACTCCAGCTCCGTGCCGGCGTGCGCCGTGAAGCCGCGCTCGGCCAGGCGCTCCAGCTGGCGGCGGAGGATCTGGCGGGGCGCGGCGACGACGGGAGAGCCGTCGTTCCAGGCGAGGTCGGCGAGGAGCATCGCCGTACCGTCGTTCCAGGGGACGCGGCGCAGGGTGGAGAAGTCGGGACGCATCGCGAAGTCGCCGTAGCCGTGGTCCCAGGAGGACATCGCGTAGCCGTCGACGGTGTTCATCTCCGTGTCGACGGCGAGGAGGTAGTTGCAGCCCTCGGTGCCGTGCTCCAGGACCTCTTCGAGGAAGAAGGGCGCGGCGAACCGCTTGCCCTGGAGCCGCCCCTGCATGTCCGGGAAGGCCAGGACGACCGTGTCGATGTCACCGCTCTCGACCAGGATGCGCAGTTCCTCGACGCTCAGCGGGGGTGTGCGGTCTGCCACGGGATGGAGCCTCCTTCGGTCAGCCGGAAGCCATAAGGTATTCCTGGAGACCATTGATTGGGAAGGGGAAACGGCGACGTGGCGAAGAAGAACGAGCCGATGGACCCGTTGGAGCCACGGCCCGAACCGACGTCCGAAGCGACCACCCCCGATTCCGATCGCGCGATCCCGGACTCGCTGGCCCCGGTCCTGCGGCCCGTGCGGGCCGGCAACGGTTTCGAGGAGGCCCTGGAGCAGATCCTCCAGGTCGTCCGGCTCGGTCTGGTGCCGGCCGGTGAACGGCTGCCCGCCGAGCGGGAGTTGGCGGACCGGCTGCGGATCAGCCGGGTGACGCTGCGCGAGGTGCTCAAGGTGCTCCAGGACCAGGGGCTGGTGGAGAGCCGCCGGGGCCGGTACGGCGGTACGTTCGTACGCCCCCGGCCCGACACCC
This sequence comes from Streptomyces sp. SID3212, assembly GCF_009865405.1. GTDB lineage: Bacteria > Actinomycetota > Actinomycetes > Streptomycetales > Streptomycetaceae > Streptomyces. The sequence continues at coordinate 2,049 of NZ_WWJY01000736.1, forward strand.
CGGCGGGCGGCGCCGAGGAGGAGCTGCGGCGGCGGGTGTCCGGGGTGGACATCGAGGACGTCCTGCGCTTCCGCGAGGTGCTGGAGGTGGGCGCGGCGGGGCTCTGCGCGACGCACGGGCTGGACGGGGAGCGGGCGGAGCGGCTTCGCGCGGCGCTCGCCGCGACGCACGACGCCCCGCTGGCGGAGTACCGCAGGCTCGACACCCTGCTGCACCTGACCCTGGCCGAGCTGTCCGGGTCGGCGACGCTGACCGCGCAGTACGCGGCCGTCCGGGCGACCGTCAACGACCTGCTGGACTGCATCCCGCTGCTCGTACGGAACTTGGAGCACTCGCAGCGGCAGCACACCGCGCTGGTGGGGGCGGTGCTCGACGGGGACGCGGACGGCGCGCGCGAGATGACGCGCGAGCACTGCGCGGGGACGGCGGCGCTGCTGCGGGGGTTCCTGGCCTGAGCGGTGGGCGTCGGCGGCATCACCGGCTGCCCTTACCCGTCACCACCAAGAAGTAACAGCCTGTTGACGCGGAGGTCTTGCGCGGAGCGGCACGGCCCGCAAAGGTGTGGCCTCACACCTTTGCCCCTCACGCCTTTCCCGCACCCCTTTGTCCCGCACCCCTCGCCCTCCCATCTTCACCCCTCATCCGGCACCACCGAGGCAGGAGCTGCTCATGAGCGACGGCACCGACTCGCGCGTCCCCACCACCCCGGCCGATTCCGTCCCCGGCGCGGGTCAGGGGCCAGGCCCCGGTCAGAGTCCCGGCCCTGGCCCCGGCACCGAAGACGCCGACTACCTGCGCCGCCGTACGCTGCGCCGAGGCAGCGCCGGCTGGCTGCTCCTCACCGGCCTCGGAGTCGCGTACGTCGTCTCCGGGGACTTCTCCGGCTGGAACCTCGGCCTCGCCGAGGGCGGCTTCGGCGGTCTCGCCGTCGCCACCCTCCTGATGGGCGTGATGTACGCCTGTCTCGTCTTCTCCCTCGCCGAACTCTCCGCCATCCTCCCCACGGCGGGCGGCGGTTACGGCTTCGCCCGGCGCGCGCTCGGCACCTGGGGCGGCTTCCTCACCGGTACGGCGATCCTCATCGAGTACATCCTGGCGCCCGCCGCGATCGCCCTCTTCATCGGCGACTACGTCGAATCGCTCGGCCTCTTCGGGCTGACGTCCGACTGGCCGGTCTACCTCGCCTGCTTCGTGATCTTCATCGGCATCCACCTGTGGGGCGTCGGCGAGGCCCTGCGCTTCAGCCTGGTGGTGACGGCCGTCGCCGTCGCGGCGCTGCTGATCTTCGCCGTCGGTGCGTTCACCGAGTTCGACACCGGGGGCCTGAACGACATCCCCGTCGACGAGGACGCCTTCGGCTCGGGCTCCTGGCTGCCGTTCGGCCTCCTGGGCATCTGGTCGGCGTTCCCGTTCGGCATGTGGTTCTTCCTGGGGGTGGAAGGGGTGCCGCTGGCCGCCGAGGAGGCCAAGGACCCGGTGCGTTCGATGCCGAAGGCCCTGTCGATCTCCATGGCGGTTCTGGCGCTGCTCGCCCTGATCACCTTCTTCGCCGCGACCGGCGCGCGCGGCTCGGCCGCCGTGGCGGACGCGGGCAATCCGCTGGTGGTCGCGCTCCAGGGCGACGGCGAGCCGACCGCGCTGAGCCGGTTCGTGAACTACGCGGGGCTGGCCGGTCTGGTGGCGTCGTTCTTCTCGCTCATCTACGCCGGTTCCCGGCAGCTGTTCGCGCTCTCCCGGGCGGGCTACCTGCCCCGGTTCCTCTCCCTCACCAGCCGCCGCAAGGCGCCGTACCTCGGTCTGCTCATCCCCGGTGCGATCGGCTTCGCGCTCGCGGCGGGCAGCGGGGACGGCGGGCGGATGCTGAACGTGGCGGTGTTCGGCGCGACCATCTCGTACGCCCTCATGGCGCTCTCGCACCTCGTGCTGCGCCGCCGCGAGCCGGGCCTTCCCCGGCCGTACCGCACTCCCGGCGGGACGCTCACCTCCGGCACGGCCTTCGTGCTGGCCCTGTCGGCGCTGGTCGCGACGTTCCTGGTGGACAAGGACGCGGCCTTCATCGCCCTGGGCGTGTACGTGGTCGCCCTCGCCTACTTCACCTTCTACAGTCGGCACCGGCTGGTCGCGGCGGCCCCGGAGGAGGAGTTCGCGGCGCTGGCGGCGGCGGAGGCGGAACTGGAACGGGGCTGACGGAGCTAACGGGGCTAACGGGGCTGACGGGGCTGACGGGGCCCACCGGCGGCACCGGCGACCACATCCGCGACCACATCCACTGGTGCGACACCGGCAACACAGACCCACGGAGGACCGACCCACATGAAGCCGCTCATCGGCGTCAGCACCTACCTGGAGGACTCCGCGCGGTGGGGCGTCTGGGATCTGCCCGCAGCCCTGCTGCCCGTCGGCTACCCGAGGCTCGTCCAGCGCGCGGGCGGCCTCGCCGCGATGCTGCCGCCCGACGACCCGGCCTCGGCGGCGTCCGTGGTGGCCCGGCTGGACGGGCTGGTGATCGCGGGCGGGCCCGACGTGGAGCCCGTACGGTACGACGCCGAGCCGCACCCGCTCACCGGGCCGCCGGCCCGGGAACGGGACGCGTGGGAACTGGCCCTGATCGAGGCGGCGTTGGCGTCCGGGACGCCGCTGCTCGGCATCTGCCGGGGCATGCAACTGCTGAACGTCGCCGTCGGCGGCACCCTCGTCCAGCACCTGGAGGGACACACCTCGACGGTCGTCGGCTCCTTCGGCGCGCACGCGGTGACGCCGGTGCCGGGCACGCTGTACGAATCCCTCGTCCCGGAGGAGACGACCGTACCCGCGCAGCACCACCAGTCGGTCGACCGGCTCGGGAACGGCCTGACGGTCTCCGCGTTCGCACCAGACGGCACGGTCGAGGCGGTCGAACTGGCCCCGCCCCACTGGGTGCTGGGGGTGCAGTGGCATCCGGAGATGGCGGAGGACACCCGGGTCATGGCGGCCCTGGTACGGGCGGCGGCGGGCGACGACACCTGAGCACGGGGGCGCGCCTGACGCGTGCGCGTGCGCGTTCGCGCGGGACCGCCCACAGCCAAGCGCCGCCCACCCGACCGGCGCGTCAGAGTCCCCTTGCCGTACGACGGCCCCCCGACGCCCCCGCACGTCGGACCACCCCGGGCCGGGGCCCCGCACCCCGCCGAACGGCCCGTCAGAGCGACAGGTCGGTCGGGGCACCCGGCCCGTCAGGACGCAGGGCGGGTCAGGACGCCCGCCCCCTCACGGCCCAGGGCACCTCAAGGCGCCCACCCCGTCAGGGCGCTCACCGCTCGCGACGGCACCCAGCTCCTAACGGCCTTCAGCGCCTCGGAGCTCACGGCCCGTCAAGGCACCCACCCCGTGACGGCGCCCCGCACGTCAGGGCTCACAGCACACGACGGCACCGGCCCGTGAGCCTCACAACACGTCACAGCACCAGGCGCGTGACGGCGGCCGGCCCATCAGGGCACCCCCGCGCGTCAGGGGCTACGGCACGCGACGGGGCCCGGCACGTAACGGCGCCCGGCGCGTCAGGGCTTACGGCACGTCAGGGCTGCGCTCGTGACGGCACCCGGGCTCCTAACAGCGTCCGGCGCGTTCGAGTTGACAGTGCGTCAGGACACTCGGCCCCTGACAGCACGCGACACGTCGTGGGCTCACGGCCCGTCAGGGCACCCGCCCTGTCACAGCAGCCGCCCCCTCGCGGCACCCGGCGCGGTACACCGCCCGTCGCGTCAGGGCACCTGCCACGGCGCGTCACGGCGCCCGGCCCGTCACGGCACGCGCCCCGTCAGGGCCAACGGC
>NZ_WWJY01000737.1 GCF_009865405.1 Streptomyces sp. SID3212
GGCCCATGGCGAACAGCAGCCGGCCCGCCGCCGCCTGGCCCGCCAGCGCGGCGAACGCCGCGCCGATCGCCTTGCTGGACGCCACCAGGTCGTGCAGCCACGTGCCGACCGCCGAATCCACCGCGTCGTAGAACGCCGTGCCCTGGGCCGCCGGATCGGCCGCCAGGCGTGCCGAGCCGACCGGCTCCAGCAGCGCCACCAGATACGTCTGCGCGATGAACAGGACCCCCGCCAGCACCAGGCAGAACAGCACCGCCCGCGCCACCTTCCGCGAGCCGCCCGTCACCTCCTCCGCGAAGGAGGCGATCGCGTCGAAGCCCAGGTACGAGAGCACCGCGACCGACACCGCCCCGATGACCGCCGTCAGCGAGAACCCCCGGTCACTCGTGAACGGCGTGGACCAGCCGCGCGTCGCCCCGTCCTGCGCCAGCACCACGATCGCCGCCACGATGAAGACCAGCAGCACGACGATCTCCAGCGCGAGCACCGCCATGCCGACCCGCGCCGCCGCCCGTACCCCCCACAGGTTGAGCAGCGTCGTGACCACGACCGCGATCGACGTCCACACCCACCGGTCCACGGACGGGACCAGCGCCTCCATCGCGATCCCCGCGAAGAGATACGCCACCGCCGGGATCAGCAGGTAGTCGAGCATCGCCATCCACCCGGCGATGAACCCCGGCCCCTCACCCAGCCCCTTGCGCGCGTAGTTGAAGACGGACCCGGCCTGCGGGGCCACCCGGACCATCTGGGCGTAGCTGAACGCGGTGAACGCCATGGCGACCGTCGCCACCACGTACACCAGCGCCACCGCCCCGTGCGACTTCGCGTCGAGCGTCCCGTACACGCCGACCGGGGCCATCGGGGCGATGAACAGCAGTCCGTACACGACGAGGTCGCGGAACCCGAGCGTCCGCCGCAGCTGCCCGTCGGCCGGCTCCCGCAGGCTCTCCGCCCCGCCGCCCCACACGGGTGCCCCGGCCGCCGGCCGTCCGTCGTCCCCGTTGCCGTTGCCGCTGCCGCTGCCGCTGCCGGTGTCGTTGCCGTTGCCGCCGCCGGTGTCGCCCGTGTCGCCGGTATCGCCGGTGCCGCTCATCGGGTCCCTCCGTACGTGACGTACCCGTGACGTGTCCGTCACGTAGGCCCAGTGTCGGGTCCACGGGCGACGCCCCGCCTGTTCTGGGCGGCCTTACGATGGGACGCATGACTGACACGTCCCGCCCGTCGCCCGCCGCCACCCCCAGTGGAGACGCCGCGCGCCGCGCCGGCAAACGCGTCCTGCTCGCCGCCCCCCGTGGTTACTGCGCGGGGGTCGACCGTGCCGTGATCGCCGTCGAGAAGGCGCTGGAACAGTACGGCGCGCCCATCTACGTCCGGCACGAGATCGTCCACAACAAGTACGTCGTACGGACCCTGGAGAAGAAGGGCGCCATCTTCGTCGAGGAGACGGCGGAGGTCCCCGAGGGATCGATCGTCATGTTCTCCGCCCACGGCGTGGCACCGGTCGTCCACGAGGAGGCGGCCCGGCGCAACCTCGCCACCATCGACGCGACCTGCCCCCTCGTCACCAAGGTCCACAAGGAAGCCGTCCGCTTCGCGAGCGAGGACTACGACATCCTCCTCATCGGCCACGACGGCCACGAAGAGGTCATCGGTACGTCGGGCGAGGCCCCGGACCACATCACGCTGGTCGACGGCCCGGACGACGTGGCGAACGTGACGGTCCGCGACGAGTCGAAGATCGTCTGGCTCTCCCAGACCACGCTGTCCGTGGACGAGACCATGGAGACGGTCGACCGGCTCAAGGAGAAGTTCCCGCTGCTGATCTCGCCGCCCAGCGACGACATCTGCTACGCGACGCAGAACCGCCAGATCGCGGTCAAGCAGATGGGCGCGGACGCGGACCTGGTCATCGTCGTCGGCTCCAAGAACTCGTCCAACTCCGTCCGCCTGGTCGAGGTCGCCCTCGGCGCCGGCGCGCGCGCCTCCTACCTGGTGGACGCGGCCGACGAGATCGACGAGGCGTGGCTCGACGGGGTCGAGACGGTCGGCCTCACGTCGGGGGCGTCCGTTCCCGAGGTCCTGGTCGAGGGCGTCCTGGAGTACCTGTCGGAGCGCGGCTTCGAGGACGTCGAGGTCGTGAAGGCGGCGGAGGAGTCGATCGTCTTCTCGCTGCCGAAGGAGCTGCGGCGGGACCTGCGGGCGGAGGCGGCGGCGCTGACGGCGAAGTGACCGCACACGCGGGGGGAGGTGTGCGCACACGCGGCACGGCGTTGACCGCACACGCGGTTCGAGGCTGATCGCACACGGGCGACCGGGCCGTTCGTACATCTCATCGGACCGTACGTACATGTGCTCGGCCGGAAAGTCCGTACGTACGGTCGAGGGGTAACGGCGCGCGTGGCGGTCGTCTGCCCGTAACGTTGTGTCCATGAACGTCTTCGGAGTGGACATCGGCGGCTCGGGGATCAAGGGCGCGCCCGTGGACCTGGAGCGCGGCGACCTGGTCGAACCGCGTCACAAAGTACTCACCCCGCACCCCGCGACGCCCGAGAGCGTCGCCGACGGCGTGGTCGAGGTCGTACGGCACTTCGGCTGGTCGGGCCCGGTCGGCATCACCTTCCCCGGGGTGGTGACCGGGTCCGTGATCCGTACGGCCGCCAACGTCGACAAGAAGTGGATCGACGTCGACGCGGGCCAGCTGCTCGGCGACAAGCTGAACCTCCGGGTGACCGTCCTCAACGACGCCGACGCGGCGGGGGTCGCGGAGATGGCCTTCGGCGCCGGTCGGGGCCGTAAGGGCACGGTTTTCCTGCTGACGTTCGGTACGGGCATCGGCAGCGCGCTCTTCGTGGACGGCAAGCTGGTGCCCAACACCGAGCTGGGCCACCTGGAGCTGCACGGCCACGACGCGGAGAAGCACGCGTCGACGAAGGCCAAGGAGGACGAGGACCTGAGCTGGCACCACTGGGCGCACCGGGTCCAGAAGTACCTGGCGCACGTGGAGATGCTGTTCTCGCCCGAGCTGTTCATCATCGGCGGCGGGGTGAGCCGTAAGGCGGAGAAGTTCATTCCGCTGATCGAGGGCATCAAGGCCGAGATCGTCCCGGCGGAGCTCCAGAACAACGCGGGAATCGTGGGCGCGGCGATGGCGGCGGCGGGCAGGTAGGCGGGCGGGGCCGTACCGCCCGCGGAGGTAGGTGTCCGCTGTTCCTACCCGCGCGGTACGGCCCTGCGAGGACCGGCGGCCGTGCGCGCCCCGGCTCCTGCTTCCGCCCCGGCCCCGGCGCCCCCGCCTGCGCCCCCGCCCGCTCCGGCTGCCCGGTTCGCG
>NZ_WWJY01000738.1 GCF_009865405.1 Streptomyces sp. SID3212
GCCGGGGGCGCGCGCCTCGCCCGGGAAGAACACCCGGGTCGTGACGGCGGCGCCGAGGCAGGCGGCGATCCGGAGGAGGGCGCGGCGCCCCGGAATCATTTCTTCCTTTTTCATGACTAATGGCTCGCACGGCGGATGCGCCGGACCGGACACCGACACGGCCGCGCGCGCGAAAGCACCCGATGGGACCAGCCCATGATCCGACCGTCATACCGGGCCCTCCGTCGGGGTCTTCAGAGGGAGCGGATAGCCTGCGCCCGTGACGGAGCAGAAGCCCACCTCGTTCGAACGTGGCACCGACGGCCCGAAGGTGATCGTCGTCGGCGTGGACGGATCGCAGTCCTCGTACCGCGCGGCCGCTTACGCGGCGGGTCTCGCCCGCCGGCAGAGGGCCCTGCTCGCCATCGTCTACGTCCAGCCCGTGGTGGGGGCGGGGGCCGCCCTCGGCGCCCCGGCGACCGGCACGACCGGGGAGATCGCCGAGGAGCTGCTCGCCGAGATCCGGCTCGCCACCGAGCGGTTCAAGGACGTGTGGGACGTCCGCTGGGAGTTCCACACCTTCCACGGTGACCCGTACAGCGGCCTGGTCACCGCCGCCGACGAACTCACCGCGGACGCGGTGGTGGTGGGCGCGTCGGAGTCGGCGGGGCACCGGATCGTGGGGTCCGTGGCGGTACGGCTGGTCAAGGCGGGCCGCTGGCCGGTGACGGTCGTCCCGTAACCGACGAGAACCACCGAGAAACACCGAGAAACACCGAGCCCCCGCCCGGCCCGCGCAGGCCTCAGCGGCCCATCCTGAGCCCGTCCGCCGCCGCTCCCCGGCTCAGGACCGCCTTCGTGATCGCCGCCTGTGCCTCCCGGTAGTCCGCGCGGCCCGGCGAGCGCCGCAGCGCCTCGGGCAGAGCCACCACCCGGCCGGCCCCGGTGTCCATCCACTGCGGGACGAACTCCGCCTTCGTCACCCGCCAGCGCGCACCCGGCGCGGCGGGCGGTGCGAAGGTGAAGCGGCCGATCGAACCCTGGTTCCCCCGGGGGTCCTCCGCGCCCTCGTGGTTGACCATCGAGCCCGCGATCTGGTCGCCCATGCCGTAGACGATCCACGTGCCGTTGACCTTCTCGTACGCCTGCGGCACATGCGCGTGGGTGCCGAGGATCAGGTCGATGTCGGGGCGCCCGCCGGTCCGCGCCGCCGTGAGCCGCCTCCCGAGGTCCAGCTGCCGGGCGTCGGGGGCCGTCTGCCACTCGGTGCCCCAGTGGAGGCTGACCACCACCACGTCGGCGCCGGCCGCCCGGGCGGCGCGCGCGTCGGCGACGATCCGCCGCTCGTCGATGCCCCGGACCGCCCAGGGCTGCCCGTCGGGGAGCGGAATCCCGTTGGTGTCGTACGTGTAGGCCAGCTGGGCGACGCGGGCGCCGCCCGCCGTCATGAGGGCGGGACGGCCGGCCTCCGCGGCCGACCGGGCCGAGCCCACGT
>NZ_WWJY01000739.1 GCF_009865405.1 Streptomyces sp. SID3212
GCCCGGCTGCCGGGCCGGACCAGGCGCGTACATCCCGTACGTGCCTGGTCCGCGCACCCGACACGCCCCGGGCCCGCGCCCCCTAGACCACCGTCACCTCGTGCCGTACCACCGCGTCGAACAGGTACCCCTGCGTGTTGGGCACCGCCACCTCCGGCTGGGTGCGGCCCGAGCGGTCCGTCGCGCGGGCCAGCAGCACCGCCGGGCCACGGTCTCGCGGAACCCACTCCGCCGACCACCGCACCCAGCTGTGCCGGTGCGGTGTGTCGCGCAACCGCGCGCGGCGCCACGTCGTCCCCCCGTCCGTACTGACCTCCACCGCCCGCACCGGCGCCCCGCCCGACCAGGACCGGCCCGTCACCACCTGCCGCCGGTGCGCGGCCAGGGACGCTCCCGGGGCCAGCTCGAACGCGCTCTTGAGCGTCTGCCGGGTCAGGGGCGCGCTGCCCTCGGGGGGATACGCCGCGCCGAACAGCCGGTACAGGTCCGTGTTCCACGGGCTGTACAGCGGCTGGTCGCTCACCTCGATGTCACCCAGCCACTTGATGTTCGCGATCCCGATCCAGGACGGCACGATCAACCGCACGGGAAATCCGTGATCCGGCGGCAGCGGCTCCCCGTTCATCTCGTACGCGATCAACACGTCGTCCAGCGCCTTGGCCACCGGCAGCGGCCTGCGGACCCGGCCGAGGTTCACCCCGCCGCTGACGACCTCGTCGTCCAGGCCGCGCGGCAGGACGTCGACCGCGCGCGACGTGATGCCCGCGCGGCGCAGGACGTCGGAGAGCCGTACGCCCCGCCAGCGCGCGACCCCGATCGCGCCGAGCGTCCACGCCGTACCGCTCACCGTCTCCTGCTGCTGGGTCGTGTAGTAACTGCGGCCGTTCCCCGCGCACTCGATGAACGCGGTACGCGTCACCGACGGCAGCGCCCGCAGCTGCTCGTAACCGAACTCGACCGCCGGGCCGCGCAGTCCGCTGCCCCATACCGTCAACGTCCAGTCCCCGGTGGTGATCCGGGGCGTCACGGTGTGGTTGCGTACGAAGAAGTGGCTCGCCGGGGTGTGCAGGCCGGTGGAGCGCAGCGCCGCGAAGTTCGTCTCCGCGTTGGTGCCCCGGACGGTGAACACGTCGGTGGGCAGAGGCTTCACGATCCCGGGCGCGACGCCCGGCGCGGAGGCCGCGGTCGCCGTCCCG
>NZ_WWJY01000740.1 GCF_009865405.1 Streptomyces sp. SID3212
GTGCCCGGCGCGCTGCTGGGGCGCGTCGAGCAGCGGCCGAAGGGCGCACGCCGGGTCTGGCGGGCCGCGCAGCTCTCCCTCGCCACCTGGGCGGCGGCGCGGATCCAGGTCCTGTTCGGCGGGCCCGTCGCCCTCGGGGGTGGTGGCTACGGGCTCAAGACGCCGGACTTTCCCTATGTGTTGCTACCCGCCGGGGCGGCCACCCTCGCCTTCTGTCTGGTTCTCGCCACGCTCGACGGCGGGGTGCTGGCGGCGGCCGAGCGGCTGCCGCTGCGGACCGCGTGGCGGGGGCTGTTCGTCCGCTCGCTGGCCCCGCACGGGGCGCACGGCCTCGCCGGGCTGATGATGGCGGTGCTGTGGCGGAGCCCGTACGGTCCGCTCTCCGCGCTCTTCGTCCTGCTGCCCATGTACATCTCCTGCTGGGTCTTCGCGCAGTACCACCGCGAGTCCGCCGCCCACCAGGCGACGATCAGGGCGCTCGTGCAGGCGGTCGACATCAAGGACAAGTACACGCGCGGGCACAGCGAACGGGTGGGCCGCGCCTCGGTGTTGATCGCCCAGGAGCTGGGCATGGACCGGGACCGGGTGGAGGTGCTCCGGTTCGCCGGGATCCTGCACGACGTCGGCAAGCTCGGCGTACCGACGCGGGTGCTGCGCAAGGACGGGCCGCTGACCCCCGACGAGCGGCGGGTGATCGAGCTGCATCCCGAGTACGGCCACGAGATGGTGCGCGGTATCGGCTTCCTCGGGGAGGCGCGGGAGGCGATCCTGCACCACCACGAGCGGCTGGACGGCAGCGGGTACCCGTACGGGCTGGCCGGGGCGCAGATCCCGGAGTTCGCGCGGGTGGTGGCGGTGGCGGACGCGTTCGACGCGATGACGTCGGCCCGCTCGTACAGCAGGGCGAGACCGGTGGGCACGGCGGTGGCCGAACTGGAACGCTGCGCGGGCACCCAGTTCGACCCGGACATGGTGGAGGCGCTGGTCAGGGCGCTGTCCCGGCACGGCTGGCAGACGACGGTGACGGCGGACGAGGCGGGGGCGCCTCCGGCGCCGGGTGGGGGCGTGAGGCCGGGTGGGGGCGCGATGCCGGGCGCGGGCGCGAGGCCGG
>NZ_WWJY01000072.1 GCF_009865405.1 Streptomyces sp. SID3212
CCGGCCTTCGCGCCCATCGCGGCGGGCACCGCGTACCCCATGGTCCCCGCGCCCCCCGAGTTGAACCAGGTGCCCGGCTCCTCGTGCGGGAGGAACTGCGCCGCCCACATCTGGTGCTGGCCGACGCCGGAGGCGAACAGCGTTCCCTCCGGGGCGAGTTGGCCGACCCGTTCGATGACCTGCTGCGGCAGGAGCAGCCCCGGGTCGGCGGCCGGCTCGTAGCCGCGGCGGTAGGTGGCGCGCCAGCGGTCCAGGTCCCGCCACCACTCCGCGTACGCGCCGTACCGCCCGTCCTCGTGTTCCGCGCGTACGGCCGCGGCCAGGCCGGCGAGCACCTCACGGGCGTCCCCGACGATGGGGACGTCCGCGAGCCGGTTCTTGGAGATCTCCGCCGGGTCGATGTCGGCGTGCACGACCTTGGCGTACGGCGCGAAGCTGTCCAGCTTGCCCGTGACCCGGTCGTCGAAACGGGTGCCCAGCGCGACGATCAGGTCGGCCTTCTGGAGGGCCGTGACCGCCGCGACGTCCCCGTGCATGCCCGGCATGCCCACGTGCTGCGGGTGGCTGCCGGGGAACGCGCCGAGCGCCATGAGGGTGGTGACCACGGGCGCCCCGGTCAGCTCGGCGAGGATGCGCAGCTCCGCCGTCGCGCGGGCCTTGAGGACGCCCCCGCCCACGTACAGCACCGGCCGCCGGGACGTGGTCAGGAGCCGGGCGGCCTCCCTGAGCTGCCCCGGGTGCGGGCGGGTGATCGGGCGGTAGCCGGCCAACTCCTTGACGGGCGGCCAGCTGAAGGTCGTACGGGCCTGGAGGGCGTCCTTGGCGATGTCGACCAGGACGGGTCCTGGGCGGCCCGTCGCCGCGATGTGGAACGCCTCCGCGATGGTTCTGGGGATGTCCTCGGCGTTCCTGACCAGGAAGTTGTGCTTGGTGATCGGCATCGTGATGCCGACGATGTCCGCCTCCTGGAAGGCGTCGGTGCCGATCGCCTTGGAGGAGACCTGGCCGGTGATCGCGACGAGCGGCACCGAGTCCATGTGCGCGTCCGCGATCGGGGTGACCAGATTGGTGGCGCCGGGTCCCGAGGTCGCCATGCACACCCCGACCTTGCCGGTCGCCTGGGCGTACCCGGTGGCCGCGTGGCCGGCCCCCTGCTCGTGCCGGACCAGCACGTGGCGCAGCCGGGTCGAGTCCATCATCGGGTCGTACGCGGGGAGGATGGAACCGCCGGGGATGCCGAACACGGTGTCCGCGCCGACCTCTTCGAGCGAGCGGATGAGGGCCTGCGCCCCGGTCACCTGCTCGACGGCGGTGGCGGGCTGCGCGGTGGTACGGACCCGCAGGGGCGGGAGGAGGGCCGCGGGGGTCTGCTGCACGGTGTCTGGCATCGTCGGTTCCCAAAGTCCGTAGGGGTGGTGGCGAGGTCGTTCCGGTGTTCGGGGGCCGCGCGGAGGCGGCCGGGAGGTGCGTGCCCACCGCCGGGTGGGCACCGGAGCGGTGCGCCCGACGGACCGTGCGCGGGGATCAGGGCGGCTTTCCCACCGCCAGCGGTGCCTCCCAGGTGTGCTGTACGACATCGAGGACGGAGAGCCTGTTGACGGTGGGACCGCCGACGTCGAGCGTGCCCCGTACCGCTATCGCCGCCGCGTAGCCCCGGTCCACCGGAACGTCCAGCAGGGTCCAGCCGGACGGCGGGTACGGGCCCCGCGGGCCGCCCGAGCCGACGTAGTCGAGGGCGGGGTCGCGGCCCAGGCCCGTACCGAGGCCCTTCAGGTAGGCCTCCTTGCGGGTCCACAGCCGGGCCAGCGCCCGGGGCCGTAACTCCGGTGCCAGCGCTGCCAGTTCGGCCTGCTCGTCGACGTGGAGCATCGCGGCCAGCTCGGCGGTGCTCTCCTGGTCCGACACCAGTTCGACGTCGACCCCGATGGGGGCCGCCGCCGTACCGACGAGGGCCAGGTCGCCCCGGTGGGACAGGGAGAAGAACAGCTCGTGGTCCGTGTCGAGAACGGTCGGGCGGCCGTGCGGCCCACCGCAGCAGGGGCAGGTGTCCCGGCCGAAGTGGATGTCCTCGGGCCGCAGGCTCAGGTAGGAGCCGAGCAGCCGGCGGAGGGCGACGTGCGCGGCCGTGAACCGGGTACGGTCCTCGGCGCGCATAAGGGTGGCGGCGCGCCGGCGCTCGGTCGCGTCGAGCACCTGGTCGTCCAGGATGCCGGTGGGGACATCCGAGACCCTCAGCAGCCAGAGGGCCGGTGAGCCGGGGGGTGGCAGCTCACGGACGACCCACGGCAGGGTGTGTTCCACGGGGTCTCTCCTGTTCGTACGGAGGGGACGTGCGGGTCGGGTCTCACGCCGGCTCCGGCGCGGCCGGCAGGTCCCGCCGTCCGCGCATGGGGCCGATCAGGAGCAGCAGCGGGGTCAGGGCGAGCCCCGCGCCCAGCAGCCACAGGGTGGGCCGCAGGCCGAGGGCGGTGCCGAGGATCCCGCCGAGCAGGGAACCGAAGGGAATCGCGCCGAAGTTGGCGACCGAGATGCTGGCCGAGATGCGGCCGAGCAGCTGCGGCGGGCAGTACCGCTGGCGGAACGCCCCCTGGATCACATTGGCGAGCACGACGCCCAGCGCCAGGATCGCGCTCCCCGCGACCAGCGCGGACAGGGTCCAGTCCCGCCCGGCCAGCGGGATGAGCAGGGCGAACGGGGCACTGGCGGCGGTGGCCACCAGCAGGCCGCGGGCCGTGCCGAACCGGGCGGTGAGGTGTTTGGCGGTGGTGGCGCCGAGGATCCCGCCGACACTGCTGGAGGCGAGGAGCCAGCCGGTCGCGCCCTCGGGCACCCCGAGTTCCCGGATGATGAAGATCGGCAGGATCGCCGACTGGGCCGTCAGGAGCAGGTTGGTGGCGGTGCCGTACGCGGTGAGGACACGCAGGTACGGGTCCCTGAGCGCGTATTGGAGCCCTTCCTTGATGTCCTGCCGCAGCGCGGGGCGTTCCTTCGGTTTCTCCGGGACGGGTTCCCTGCTGCGGATGGCGAGCAGGCACAGCGCCGAGACCAGGAACGTCCCCGCGTTGACGAGCAGCCCGGAGGCCGCGCCGAACGCCTGCGCCAGCAGACCGCCGCCGCCGAGCCCGGCGACCTGGGCGACCGACTCGCTGCCCTGGAGCTTGGCGTTGGCCTCCTGGAGGTCCTCGCGGTCGACGATGGACGGCACGTACACCTTGTACGAGATCCCGAAGAACACCGCCGCGAAACCGTTGAGCAGCGCCACCACCAGCAGGTGGGTCATCGTCAGGACACCGAGCCACGCGGCCACCGGGACGCTCGCCAGGAGCAGCAGCGGTGTCAGGTTGCACAGGAGCATGATCGGCCGGCGCCGCATCCGGTCCACCCAGGCACCGGCCGGCAGGCCGATCAGCAGCCAGGGCAGCCAGGGCGCGGCGGCCAGCACACTCACCGCGAGCGTGCTCGCGTTCAGCGTCACGACCGCCACCAGCGGCATCGCGACGGCGGTGATGTTGATGCCGATGCGGTTGGTCGTCTCGCCGAACCACAGGAGCCGGAAGTCGCGGTGGCCCAGCAGCCCGCCGCGCGGGGGGCGCCCGCGCTCCCCGCCGGGGAGGCGTTCCTCCAGTTGCGCGGTCATGACGTCACCGCCTTGAGCACGGCCTGCGAGAGCAGGGTCCCGGCGTGCGACCACCGGTCGCGCCGCGCCGTCGACTCCGCCCGCAGGGCGGCGTGGTGGGTGTCGGCCTGGCGGATTCCCTCCGCCGTGGAGCCCGGTCCGCCGCCGTGCACACACGCCTCGGCGACCCGGTCGGGCGCCAGCCCGCCGTTCCCGACGCCGCCGGACTCCGCCGCGTCCACCAGGGACCGCCCGGAGTCCAGGGCGCCGAGGACCGTCTCGCCCACCAGGTGGTGCGCGGCCCGGAACGGCATCCCGTCCAGGACGAGCCGCTCCGCCAGGTACGTCGCCGAGGTGAACCCCGCCACGGCCCGGTCCGTCATCCGCGCGCGCTCCGGTTCCGTACCGGCCACCACCAGACTCAGCAGGGTCACCGCGTCGGTGGTGCCGCTCAGGCCCGGCCACAGGTGGCGTACGGCCTCCGTCCCCACCGCGACCGCGTTGGTGTAGCCGCCGGTCGTCATCGCGGAGGCCGCCGACACGAAGGCGCCGAGGCTCGCGGTGGACCGGCCCTGGATGTGTTCGAGCAGGAACGGGTTGCGCTTCTGCGGCATCATCGAGCTGGACCCGACGAGGGTGTCGGCCACCCGCAGCAGTCCGAACTCCTCCGACGTCCACGTGCTCAGGTCGCGCCCGGCCCTGGCCAGTGTCACCCCGAGCACGGCGGACGCCGACAGCAGGTCCAGGACGAAGTCCCGGGAGGCCACCGCGTCGACCGAGTTGGGCGCGGCCGACGTGAAGCCGAGGAGTTCGGCGGTGCGCCGGGGGTCGATCGGGACGGACGTCCCGCCGATCGCTCCCGCGCCCAGCGGGTTGACGTCGAGCTGACGGCCCGCGTCGAGCAGCGCCTCGTACGCGCGCAGCACCGCGCCCGCGACCCCTGCCAGATAGTGCCCGTAGCTGATCGGGACGGCAGGCTGCCCGTGGGTGTACGCGGGCATGATCACGTCCTGGTACTCCGACGCCTTCGCCAGGAGGACGCCGGCCAGCCGGTCCACGGCGTCCAGCAGCGCCAGGTACGGCGTGCGGGTCTTCAGCCGGGTCGTGGTGGCGTTGAGGTCGTTGCGCGACCGGCCCGTGTGCAGGATGCCGCCCGTGCTGTCGCCCAACTGCTCGATGAGGCGGCCCTCGTACGCCAGGTACACCCCGCGCGGCATGGGCGTCGCCCGCACCGGTGCGAAGTCCTGCCCACGCAGCTCCTCGATGGCGCGCAGCAGGGCCGCCGCCCGGCCCGCGTCCACGATCCCGCACTCGGTGAGCATGATCAGGTGGGCCCGGTCGACCTCGCTGATGCAGCGCAGCTCCTCGCCGAGACCGTCGCCCGCGCTGTCCGCGAGGTACTGGTCGTAGACGATGCGGTGCGCCTCGGCGTCCAGCGCGGCCTTGAGCCGGCCGGTGTCGACACCCCGCGCCGCACCCGTACCCGCCGCCGTTCCGGTGGTCACGCGCGTGCCTCCGCTGTACGGGTCGAGGGAGGGATCCGTGTACGAGACCGCCTCGCCCAGCAGGGCGACGGCCCGGTCGGCGGACCCGGCGGCCCGCCCCGCGTGGTCGGCGACGGCGATGACATGGCCGACCCGTCCCCGGAAGTCCTCGGCGGGGCCCACCCGTTCACCCTCGGCGCGGTACAGCACCGCCTCCACCGTGTCCGGCACCGCGCGGGCCCGGTCCACGGCGTCCGCCAGTACGGCGGCGGGGGCGAGGACCCCGTCCCGCCCGGACGTCAGGAACCGGATCGAGGCACGGGCGTACGCGCCCCGCCCCAGCTCCGGTACGCCGCCGAGCGCGGCCTGCACCTGGGCGAGGACCAGGTCGATCCCGCAGGCCCTGCGCACCAGTTCGGGGATCATGCCCCCGGCCAGCCGGGGGTTGACCTCGATGACGCTGACGGCGCCGGAGTCGGTCCCGGTCAGCCGGAGCTCCACATGGGCCGCCCCCCAGCCGAGGCCGAGGGCCCGTACGGCGGCCACCGCCGCCTCGCGCAGGGCGCGGTCACGATCACCGGGCAGCGGGGCCGGCACGTCATGGCCGACCTCCACGAACACCGGCAGCGGGCCGACGTGCTTGGCGACCGTCACGACCGCTTCCGTACCGAACACCTCGACGGAGAACTCCGGTCCAGTCAGGTACTCCTCCACCAGGATCCGGCCCGGGACCGCGACGCCCCGCTCGTTCACGGTCGCCGCCAGGAGCGTCCCCGCGTGCGCGGCGACCTCGTCGAGGTCCGCGCAGAGCCGTACGCCCAGACTCCCGGAGCCCTGCACCGGTTTGACCACCACGGGCAGCCCGATCTCCCGGGCCGCCTCCAGCGCGCCGGTGACCTCGGAGACCACGGCGAAGCCCGGCCCCCCCACCCCGGCGGCGGCCAGTGCCCGGCGCTGCTCCGCCTTGTCGCGGCAGGCCCGTACGGCCTCCGCGTCAGGGCCCGGCAGCCCGAGGCGGCGGGCCAGGGCGGCGGCGGTCGGCACGTAGTACTCGGAACTCGTCAGGACGCCGACGACCGCGGCCTCACCGGTCAGCGTGACGACGGTCGCCCACAGCGCCGCCTCGTCCGAGGTGTCCACCGTGACCGTACGCAGCCGGTCCTCGGCGGCGTACGGGTAGCGGCCCGGGTCCGCGCACAGCAGCACGGGCACCACCCCGAGGTCGGCCGCGCGCCGCGCGAACAGCCGTCCCGTACCGGTCGTGTTGCTCTCCACCAGGAGGAGCAGGCGCTCGCTCATGAGCCGACCGCCGGCATCACCACGTCGTCGAAGCCGCGGCGGGCCCACAGCAGCCGGGACCAGCCGGCCGTGGCGTCCAACGGGTGCTCGACGGTCAGCGGGCCGCCGGGCGCGGGGGCCGGGACGATGCCCTGCTCACGCAGCCAGGTGTCGTTGTAGACCGTGGACTGGTAGCGGTAGCCCTCGTCCGGCAGCACCATCACCACCGTGCTCCGCGGGTTGCGCTCCGCCCACCACGACGCCACCTGGAAGGACGCGCCGCTGGTCGGGCCCATGAACAGGCCGTGCGCGCGGTACAGCTCGTGGGTCGCGTGGAACGCCTCGGGGGCCGTCACCCAGTGCACCTCGTCGTACGCCCGATGGGTGACGTTGCCCGGGTGGATGCTGCTGCCGAGGCCGCGCAGGGTGCGCGGGCCGTCCGGGTTGCCGAAGATGATGCTGCCGTGGGTGTCCACGCCGACCAGGTGCAGCGCGGGGTCGGCGGGGCGCAGCGCGGCGGCGAGGCCGCCGGTGGAGCCGCCCGAACCGACCGGGCCCACCAGGCAGTCGACGGAGCCGACGGTGTCACCGATCAGGTCGGCGACGACGCTGTACGCCCCCGGGTTGTCGGGGTTGTCGTACTGGCCGGGGACGAAGGCGTCCGGGTGCCGGCGGCGCAGCTCCTCCACGCGGGCGAGCCGCGCGCCCTGGATGCCGCCGGGCTGGCCGGTGTGCTCGACGATCTCCACCGTCGTGCCGAGCATTTCGAGCCGTGTCCGCAGGTCTCGATCGATGGCCGAGTCCCCGACGATGGTCAGCGGGTAGCCGCGCAGCCGGCAGACCATGGCCAGGCCCAGCGCGAAGGTGCCCGAGGACGTCTCGATGACGGGGGTGCCGGGGGAGATGAGCCCCGCCGCCTCGGCGCGGTCGAGGATGTAGCGGGCGGGCAGCAGCTTCATCAGGGTGAAGGCCGCCGCGTAGAGGTTGTCGGTCACCTTGATGATGCGGGGCAGCTCGGTGGCCTCCACGATCGAGGAGTGAGCCCTCGTCAGGGGGGCGGAAGCGGCCGTCGTCGGGGTGGTGGGGGTCGTCGTCGTGAGCGTGGTCGTCGTCATGTCAGTCACCCGTTGTGTAGTTCCACTGCTCGTGAATTCCGAGCGCTTGCAGGAGGCGCTGTGCCAGGCCGGTACGTTCCTCGACCTCGGGGTCGTCCCGGTCGAAGAGCAGCCCCGCGATGTCTCCGCTGTGCGCCGCCTGCACCCCGAGCGCTCCGGAGTCCCGCGCGACGTTCCGGATCAGATCCAGCTTGGGGATGGGCAGATGACGCTGGTTGATCTCCGTGCTGGCCGTCGCCACCGACCCGAGCAGGGCGACGTCCTTCATCTGGATGGCCTCCCGGAGCATCGTCTGGAGCCGGGTGAAGAGGCCGATCTCCTCCTGGTCGTAGCGGGCTGGCGCGAAGGCCAGCGTGTCCACGCCCCGCCCGTCGTTCTCCGGGCGGGCGCCGAAGCCGAGGACCCGCATCGGCGGCATCCGGTAGCCGAAGTCCTCGATCACCGTGCCCTCGCGCTGGGCGAAGAGCACCGTCGACTCCTCGAACATCAGGGAGTCGGACGCGGTCTCCGCGCGCACCGCGATCCGGGCCACGTCCTGCGGCGGCAGCGGGCTGGTGAACGCGTCCTTGACGGCCCAGATGGCCGCGAGGACATCGCTCGTCGACGAGCCGAACCCCCGGCACAGCGGTACGTCCCCGGTCAGTTCCAGATGACCGCCCACGGGCCCGGCGTCCGCCGGGGTGACGGCCCGCACGGCGAGTTCCGCCGCGCGCCGCGCCTTGCCCTTCCAGTCCGGCGTGACGGTGACCTCGGCGCCGGGGGCGGGGATGAAGGTCGCACGGGTCGCGTGGATGGTGCAGGGCAGAGTGACCAGACCGCGAGTGAGCCCACCGTCACCGGTGAACACACCTTGCAGGATCTCGCCATGATGGACGGGGGCCGAAGCTACCCCGACACGCCAGTCGGAATGATCCACCATTTCCTTGACTTTCTGTTGCCGGTGAAGCCGTGACCTGCGGATGGCTTCACGCTATGCAGGCCGGAACCCGCCGCCCGGCACAAGGAGCGGCAGGCGGCGGGCAATTGGGTGCGCCGGACGCGCGGGCGCACGCGAAGGTGCCCGGGACCGCCGTGGTCGGCGGTCCCGGGCACCTGTGGGGCGGACGTCAGTGGCGCGCCCCCCGCAACTCCTCGGCCAGCACCTTTCCTATCTCGCGCAGCGGTTCCGCCCCGGTCATGTCCCAGTGCGCGCAGTCGACGTCGTACTCCTCGACGTGGCCCAGGACGTGGGGCGCCCAGGACGCGGCGCCACTCGCCGCGGCAGGGGTGCGGGCGGCGTTGAAGAACACCATGTCGCCGCCGAACCGCCGCCGGGGGACGTACCGGTAGCGCATCTCCAGGTTCCCGGCGGTCGCCTCGACCACCGCGGCGGCCTGGGCCGGCTCCAGGGCCCCCAGGATCGGATCCTCGGCGCGCAGCACGGTCGCCAGCTCCGCCGCGTCCGGTACGGTGCCGGCGCACCGTACGTCCAGTCCGGCGCCGCGCCCGCCGAGCAGCGCGGTCAGCACCTCCCGCCCGGTGATCGCGGGTGGCACGAAGCCGTCGGGCAGCGGGTACGAGTCCAGCAGCGCGAGCAGGGCCACCTCCTCGCCCAGCTCCTCCAGCCGGGCCGCGACCGCGTGCGCGACCAGGCCGCCGAACGACCAGCCGAGCAGGTGGTACGGGCCGTGCGGCTGGACCGCGCGGATCTCGGCCACGTACCCGTCGGCCATCTCCTCGACACCCGCCGGCCGGGCCGACGGATCCGTCAACTCCCGGGCCTGGAGGCCGATCAGCGGCCGCCCGTCACCGAGGTGCCGGAGGAGTCCGGCGTACGACCAGCTCATCCCGGAGATCGGGTGCACGCAGAACAGCGGAGCCTCGGACCCCGGGCCGGAGCCCGTCCCCGACGCGGCCCGGATCGGCAGCACCGTCTCCAGCGGGTTGCCCGCCGCGTT
Source organism: Streptomyces sp. SID3212 (assembly GCF_009865405.1). Lineage (GTDB taxonomy): Bacteria > Actinomycetota > Actinomycetes > Streptomycetales > Streptomycetaceae > Streptomyces. The sequence goes on from NZ_WWJY01000072.1 coordinate 9,431, forward strand.
CGTGCCGATGTGCTCGGCCAGCAGCACCGGGGTCGGGTACTGGAACAGGTCCCTGATGGTGACCGGGGTGTCCCAGATCGCCCGGATCCGCCCGATCAGCCGGGTCGCGAGCAGCGAGTGGCCGCCCAGCTGGAAGAAGTGGTCGTCGATGGTGACCGACGGCA
>NZ_WWJY01000741.1 GCF_009865405.1 Streptomyces sp. SID3212
CCGCCCGGTCCAGCGGTGCCTTCACCCGGCCGCGCACCGGCGGCCCCGCCTTCCGGCAGAACGACGACGTGGCACGGGCCGTCCTGACCTTCCTCCGGGATCCCGCCGGCCATCGGGACCCTGCGGTCCGTCCGGATCCCGCCGGCCATCGGGACCCTGCCGTCCGTCCGGACCCCACCGACCGTCGGGACCTCGCCGACACGCCCTAGGGCGTGCGCGTGTGGTGTTCCGACTCCTGAACCGAAGCTGAGAGGCCCGACCTTGTCCGCCACCCGACCCCTGCATCTCGCCGCCGAGATCGGCGGTCCGCCGCGGTACGACGCCGCCGACTACGTCGCCCTCGCCCGGCTCGCCGAGCGGGGCGCCCTCGACTTCGTCACCCTCCAGGACTCGTTCACCCGGCCGGGACTCGACGCGCTCGCCGTCCTGTCCCGGGTCGCCCCGGCCACCGAGCGGATCGGGCTGGTCGCGACGGTCACCACCACCCACACCGAGCCGTTCCACGTCTCCTCCGCCGTGGCCACCCTGGACTGGGTGAGCGGCGGCCGGGCCGGCTGGGTGGTCGACGTGTCGACCACCCCCGCGCAGGCCCGGCTCTTCGGCCGCCGCCACGCGGCGCCCGCCGAGGCCGTGTGGCGGGAGGCGGGCGAGGTCGCCGAGGTGGCGGCGCGGCTCTGGGACAGCTGGGAGGACGACGCCGGGATCCGCGACACGTCGACAGGTCGCTTCGTCGACCGCGCCAAGCTCCACCCTGTCGACTTCGAGGGGACGACGTTCAGGGTCCGTGGCCCGGCGACCGTGCCGAGGCCGCCGCAGGGCCACCCCGTCACGGTCGTGGACGCGGCCGGCGAGCACAGCGAGGACATCGCGGCGCGCCACGCGGACGTCGTCCTCCTCAGGGCCACCCGCCCCGAGGAGGCGGCGGGGATCCGCGAGCGGCTCCGCGCCCGCGCCGCCGCCCACGGCCGGCGGCCCGACGCCCTGCGGGTGCTCGCGGCGCTCACGGTCGACCTCGGCGCC
>NZ_WWJY01000742.1 GCF_009865405.1 Streptomyces sp. SID3212
GTCCCCCGCGCCCGTACGGACCGCGACCCCCCACGCGCGGCGGTCGACGACCGTCACCTCCGCGCCGTACCGCACCTCCGCGCCCGCCGCCCGCACCGACTCCGCGAGCTGCTCCGCGACCGCCGTGAAGTCGCACACCCCCGTCGTCCCGACGTGGATCGCGGCCAGGCCCCGTACCTGCGGTTCGTACTCCATGATCTGCGCCGGGCCCAGCTCCCGCACCGGAATCCCGTTCTCCCGGCCCCGCTGGACCAGCGCGTGCAGCCGCGGCAGCTCGTCGCGCCGGGTCGCCACGATCAGCTTGCCGGTGACCTGGTGAGCGATGCCGTACTCCGCGCAGAACTTGACCATCTCGGCGGAGCCGCGCACCGCGTACCGCGCCTTGAGGGAGCCGGGGCGGTAGTAGATCCCGCTGTGGATCACCCCGCTGTTGTGGCCCGTCTGGTGCCGCGCGGGCCCCGCTTCCTTCTCCAGCACGACCACGCGGGTGCCCGGAGCGGCGCGCGTGATCGCGTACGCCGTCGACAGGCCGACGATCCCGCCGCCGATCACCACCACGTCGCAGTCGAAGCCCGCGCGTCCGTCCATCGTGTGCCACCTCCCACCCCGATAGTGCACTGGCCCGCTGACAACGCCGCCAAACCACGTGCGGGCGGGCAGGAGCGGCGGAAGCGTTCCGGGGGCGTACGGCAGTGCCCGCCTCCGGACCGGCCCGGAGGGGGCAGGGACGGAAGGGGCAGCGACGGACAGGGCAGGGACGGCAGCGGGCGGACACAGCGGGCGCGCGCCGGCGCAAGGGCCTGCACCGGCGCCAAGGCGC
>NZ_WWJY01000743.1 GCF_009865405.1 Streptomyces sp. SID3212
GACGGTGTCGCCCCGGTGGCTGGGCACGGCGGGGCGCGGCCGGTCGAGCGGCAGGTCGAGCAGGTCGGGCGCGCCGCGCAACGCCTGCTGCCAGTAGGCGAGTTGACGGGCGGCCAGGCTGTCCGGGTCGCTGTCGTCGCCGAGCAGACGGCGCTGCCAGAGGGCGTAGTCGGCGTACTGCACACGCGGCGCCGGCCGAGCGGACGTGTCGCGCGCGCCCTCGGTCCTGGCCCGGTAGGCGGCGCCCAGGTCACGGCTCAGCGGGGCGAGCGACCAGCCGTCGGCGACCACATGGTGGAGGACGAGGACCAGGATGTGGCGGGCGGGTTCCAGGCGGAGCAGGTGGGCGCGGACGGCGACGTCACCGGCCAGGTCGAAGGGCACGGCGGTCAGCCGGTCCACCGTTTCCCCGGCCCAGGCGTCCGCGGACTCCCCTTCGGGAGGTGTCTCCACGACAAGAGGGACGAGCGACGGGGCAAGCCCCGCGTCCAGGACTTCCTGGCGAGCGACCCCGTCGTCCTCGGCGAAGACGGTACGCAGGCTCTCGTGCCGTACGACCACGTCGGCCAGCGCGCCGCGCAGGGCGTCAGGGTCCAGCGGACCTTCGAGTTCCAGGACGAGCGGCACGTTGTAGGTGGCGCTGGGGCCTTCGAGTCGGTTGAGGAACCACAACCGCTGCTGCGCGAAGGACAGCGGCACCGCGTCGGGCAGGTCCTGCGGGAGGAGGGCCGGCCGGCCCACCCCGGAGGTGTCGAGGACAGCCGCGAGCGAGGCGACCGTGGGGTGGTCGAAGAGGGTACGGAGGTCGAGTTCGGCGCCCAGGGCGGCCCGGGTCCTGCCGATGAGACGGGTGGCCAGCAGTGAATGGCCGCCCAGGGAGAAGAAGTTGTCGTCCACGCCGACGGCGGCCATGCCCAGGACGTCGGCGAACAGGCCGGCCAGGACCTCTTCGTAGGCCGTGCGCGGAACACCGCTCGTGGTGACGGCGGCGCGGGGCACGGGCAGCGCCCGGCGGTCGACCTTGCCGTTGGCGTTGAGGGGCAGCGCGTCGAGCGGGACGAACGCGGACGGCACCATGTACGCGGGCAGCGTGCGCCCCAGTCTCCGGGCGAGGTCGGCCTCGTCCGGCCGGGCGCCCGGAGCGGGCACGACGTAGGCGACGAGTCTGCGGTCGCCGGGTATGTCCTCGCGGACCAGGACGCACGCGGCGCGCACCTCCGGGTCGGCGGCCAGGGCGTTCTCGACCTCGCCCGGCTCGATGCGGAACCCGCGGAGTTTGACCTGCCCGTCGGCCCGTCCGACGTACTCGACGGAGCCGCTCTCGGTCCAGCGCACGAGGTCGCCGGTGCGGTACATGCGCCCGCCGCCCGCGTCGTACGGGTCGGCGACGAA
>NZ_WWJY01000744.1 GCF_009865405.1 Streptomyces sp. SID3212
GGACGGGCGCCGTGACGCTCTCCCGCGCGGCCTTCGCGGCGCACGGCCCCGCCCTCAGTCCCAGCGCCGGGAAGATCGCGGCCTCCAGGAAGCGCGTGAGGTACGTCTCGTCCGCGTGCCGGCCCTCCAGCATCGGCCGGGCCCGTACGACACCGATCAACTGGGCCGCCACGAATTCCGCCGCCGGATTGTCGGCGGCGATCTCGCCGCGCGCCACGGCGCGGCGGATCATCGCGTCGATCGCCGCGATCTCCGGCTCGATCAGCGCCTCACGCAGCGCCCGCAGCAGCTCCGGGTTCTGGAGGGCGGCGTGGCTGAGCGCGTGCATCAGCGTCGTGTCACGCCCCGAACCCGCCCCCGCGGTACAGGCCGCCGCGAGCAGGTCGCCCTTCAGGGTGCCGGTGTCGACGCGCGCCAGCGCGAGACAGCGGGTGCCGCGCAGCGCCGCCGCCACGAGCTGCGGCTTCGTACGCCACTGACGGTAGAGCGTGGACTTCCCGCAGCGGGTGCGCGCGGCGACGCCCTCCATGGTCAGCGCGTCGTACCCGCCTTCTCTGAGCAGGTCGAGAGCGGCCTCGTAGAACTCCAGCTCCCGTTCCGGCGTGATCTTGGAGCGGCGCTGCTGCGGCGTCATCGTCTCTCCCTCTGGATGCCGGATCAGATATCGATCCGGGTGTCGATACGGCAGTGTACCGATACGCCACTGTACCGATACGGATCCGTATCGGTACAGTGGCGTATCG
>NZ_WWJY01000745.1 GCF_009865405.1 Streptomyces sp. SID3212
CCGGTGCGAATCCGGCGCGGTCCCGCCACTGTCACCGGGCACGGTGTCCCTTCGGGGATACGGTCCCCGGGAGCCAGGAACTCTCGCCGCCGCGTTTTCCGTCGAGCCGGGGCGCGGACCCTGAGTGAGGACACGTCGCCATGCCTGGCCGCGCCTGCGCCTGTGCCGCCGCCGCTTCTGCCGGCCTCGCCCTGTGGGCTTCCGCCCGCACCGGCGCGTCCGCCGTGCCGGTCCCTTCTGCGGCCCCCGCCGCCTCGGTCGTGTCCACCGCCTCCACCAGCCTCGCCGCGTCAATCACTTCCGCGGCGGGAGCCTTCGCGGGCCCGGCCCGTTCCCCGGGCTGGGACGCCGCGTGGATCCACGCGTACGGGGCGGCGGGCGGGCTGCTCGCCGACCTTCTGCTGGGCGATC
>NZ_WWJY01000746.1 GCF_009865405.1 Streptomyces sp. SID3212
CCGGCCCCGGCCCCGGCTCAGGAGGTACGCGACGCGCCGTCGGGCCGGTCCGCCGCCGAGGACGTACGCGGTGTGCCGTCGGCCCGGTCCGCGGCGGTGCGGCCCGCGGCCGTTCCCGCATGATCCCGGCCGCGCCCGGAAGCGCGTACCGGCCGGCCCTGGACATCACCGAGTTCACCGATCCGGTCTGCCCGTGGGCCTGGGGCTCCGAGCCCGTCTTCCGGCTGCTCAGGCTGCGGCTCGGGCACCAGTTGGGCGACGCGGTGCGGTGGCGCCGGGTCTTCGGCATCCTCTTCGACGACGACGACGATCCCGCGCCCGATCCGGACGCCGAGGCGCGGTGGTACGAACGGTTCACCCACGAGGTCGGCGCCCACACCGGGGCGCCGTACGCGCCACGGCTGCGCCGGGTGGCCCGCAGC
>NZ_WWJY01000747.1 GCF_009865405.1 Streptomyces sp. SID3212
TCCGCGTCCGGCGCCGCCGGGGGAGCCGCGGCTTCCGAGGGGCTCGGGGCGCCGGTCAAGGCCGGTATCGCGGGGCTGGTCGTCGTCGCGACGGCCGGTCTGGTGTGGGCGCTGGCGGGCAGCCCGGAGGACGCGTCCCGGCCGGACGCGAAGCCTCCGGCGGCGCAGCCGGTGCTTCCCGGTGTTCCGGTGCCTTCCTCGTCCCCGGCGAAGCCGGACGCGCCCGCGCCGCGGGTGTCGAGGCCCTCGGCTCCGTCCGCTCCTTCGCGTACGCGTACGCCTGCACCCGAGCGGCGTGCCGCGCCGGCCCGGACTCCGTCGTCCGCGCCTCCGGTGCGGCGGCCCCCGGTGAGGCCGGCGCCGAGGCCCACGCCCAAGCCGGCGAAGCCGGCCCCTGTGCCCGCTCCCCCGCCTGCCGTGTACCAGGTGAACCAGCTGAAGTACGGCGTCCTCGGGGACGGCACCGCGCCCGAGGTGCGGCTCGGCGGGAGCGGCTGGCTGTGGCAGCGGTCGAACGTCTCCATCGGCGGGACCCGGTACGCGTACGGCGTGACGATGCAGGCGGGGTCGTCGGTGACGATCGACCTCAACCGGAGCTGTGTCTCGTACGAGGCGATGGTGGGGGTGGACGACATGACCCTCGGGGTCGGTTCCGTCCGCTTCTCCGTGTACGGGGACGGGGATGGGGATGGGGATGGGGAT
>NZ_WWJY01000073.1 GCF_009865405.1 Streptomyces sp. SID3212
GCCGCCGGAGCGCCGCCTGCCGTCCTCGGGACCGTCGGGTCCCGCGGCCGGGGGGTCGGCGACCGGTGCGCCGGGCGCCTGGCCGCCTCTGTTCCGCGAGCCCTGCGGAACGGCGCCCTTGCGACTGTGTCGTCCCACGCCCCGGTCAGCTCCTGTGGTGGTCGTCGATGAGGTCCCGGCAGGCCTGCGCGACCTGCTCGGGGTACTCCATCATGGCAACATGCCCGGCCTCGGGGAGCGTCAGGAGCCGTGAATCACGGAACGCGGCCGACGCCTTGCGGGCCATACGGTACGAAACGAGCTGATCCCGGCCCCCGTACACGAGCAGCGTCGGCGCCAGGACCCGTTCGGCCTGCCGCCACAGACCGTGTTGACCCCCGAGGGTGTACTCGTTCACGATGCTGCGCGCCGAGCGGGCCATCACGTCCCAGAAATAGGGGAGTTCGAGCCTGCGCTCCATCTCCTTGACCGCGTTGGCCAGTTCCTCGTCGGTGACGAGCGACGGGTCGCCGTAACAGAGGGCCAGCAGGCCGCGGGTGCGCTCCTCCGCCGTCCAGCCCCGGGTCAGCCGCCCGAAGAGCGCCGTCACGCCGGGGAGGGCCACCAGTGCGGTGGGGAGGGCGCTGCGCTGGATCCGCAGCTCGGGGAGCGCCGGTGAGATCAGCGTGAGCGTCCGGACGAGGTCGGGGCGGGCGGCGGCTACGCGGGTGGCGATGGCGCCGCCGAGCGAATTGCCGAAGAGGTGCACGGGCCCGCGCCGGCCCGCGTCCAGCAGCCGGATCACCGCGCGGGCCTGGCCGGTGATCGAGTAGTTGCCGTCGTCCGGCGGCGGCGAGTCCCCGAAGCCGGGCAGGTCGACGGCCTCGCCGTCCACCGCGCCCGCCAGGAGGGGCATCAGCGCGGACCAGTTCTCCGACGAGCCGCCCAGTCCGTGGACGTAGAGCGCGGGCGGTGCTCCGGTGTGCGTCGCGGGCCGGGACCGCACGGTCAGGGTGAGCCCGGGAAGCACCACCGAGCGCAGCCGCTCCCCCTGCCTGATCCGTACGGCGCTGACCCGTGGAGCCACGGCGGCGGCAAGGGTTTCCGGCAGCTCGGTCGAAGACATGCGGGCAATGTTACGAGACGATCACGCGCGGATTCGTGTGTTCGCCGTCACAGTCCCCCATGGCGCCGCGCGGCCCCTGCTCCTACTCTCGGAGGAAGGGGCCTTCGCGCCCCCGTCCCTTTCCTACGCGAAGAGAAAGGGCAGTGATGACGGCCGACCCCACGGACCCGGACGAGACGGGCGAGACCGGCGGCATCGGTGAGACCGGCGAGATCGGCACCGAGACGCCGGAGGACGACGCCGCGGAACAGCGCGCCGAGGTGCGCCCCGACGACGAGGACGGCCTGCGCACCGGCGCCGAGGCGGACGAGGGCGACGCCGCGGAACAGGCGAGGACGGTGACCCTCGACGAGGACGAATACCGCTGAGCTGTCCGGTCCATGAAATTGTGCTTCCGCACCACACGCCGCCCCGTTGCCCAAAAGTACGATGGCGGCGCGGCGCACCGCGCGCACAGAACGAATTTTTGGGAGGCGGCGTGACAGCCATAGAGCAGACCGAGGCGGCACGCCCGCGAGGCACCCGTCTGCCGCGCCGCGCGCGACGCAACCAGCTGCTGGGCGCGGCGCAGGAGGTATTCGTCGCGCAGGGCTACCACTCGGCGGCGATGGACGACATCGCCGAGCGGGCGGGCGTCAGCAAGCCCGTGCTCTACCAGCACTTCCCCGGCAAGCTGGAGCTGTACCTGGCCCTGCTGGACCAGCACTGCGAGTCGCTGCTCCAGGCGGTCCGTACGGCGCTGGCGTCGACCACGGACAACAAGCTCCGGGTCGAGGCGACGATGGACGCCTACTTCGCGTACGTGGAGGACGAGGGCGGCGCGTTCCGCCTGGTCTTCGAGTCGGACCTCACCAACGAGCCCGAGGTGCGCAAGCGGGTCGACCTGGTCGCCCTCCAGTGCGCCGAGGCGATCTCGGACGTGATCGCCGAGGACACCGGGCTGTCCAAGGAGGAGTCCATGCTGCTGGCCGTGGGCCTCGGCGGGGTCTCCCAGGTGGTGGCCCGCTACTGGCTCTCCAGCGAGTCCGCGATCCCGCGTGAGCAGGCGGTCCAGCTCCTCACCTCCCTGGCCTGGCGCGGCATCGCCGGCTTCCCGCTGCACGGCAGCGAGCAGCACTGAGCGGGGGGCGTTCCCGGGGCGGGCGTCCCGTGTTCGCTGCGGGCGTGCTCGTCCGGCGTCTTTCCGATGGTCTCTCCGGGCTAATGTGTGCTGCGTACAGCGCGGCTCGCCGCGCAACGCACTGACCGTTCGGAGGGACATAGCGGTGGAGGTCAAGATCGGCGTGCAGCACACGCCCCGCGAGATCGTTCTGGAGAGCGGGCAGTCCGCCGAGGAGGTCGAGCGCGCCGTGGCCGACGCGCTCGCCGGCAAGGCGCAGCTGCTCAGCCTCACGGACGACAAGGGGCGGAAGGTCCTCGTACCGGCCGAGCGGATCGCTTACGTGGAGATCGGCGAGCCGGCGACACGACGCGTCGGATTCGGCGCGCTCTAGCCTTCGGCAAGGAGTCACACGAAGGCCCGGCGGAACCCCGCCGGGCCTTCGTGCTGCGAGGGTTGTGTCCGGTTCACCGCGGGTAGTGACGGATCAGCGGTTTCGCATGATCGTAGGACCCACTCCCGGCGTCGTGAGGTGAACAGCAGTGGTCTCGGAAGCTCTTGTCTCGGTCCTGCTCGGACTCGGTCTTTCGTGGGCCGCGGCCCACCTCCTGCCGCACCGGCTTCCGGCCCGCCGCACGGTGTTCCTCGCGGGCACCCTGGGCACCGTCTTCGGCGCCTACCTGACCCACATGGCCCTGGGCCCGGGCCACGCGCTGCCGACCCTGGCGGGCGCGGCGACGGTGGGAGCGGTGGTGGTCTCCCTGCTGCTGCGCCCGACGAGGCGCCGGTTCCTCCTGAGCCCGTCGGGCGACTGAGGCCGCCGACCAAGCCCGTCGAGGCTCCCTCAAGCCCGACCCGGCTCCCTAAAGCCCGTCCGGCGATTGAGGACAAAAACGGCCGAAGGCCGTGCCCCCAGAGCTAGGCCGCGAGGCCAAGCGCAGCCATCCGCTTCGTATGCGCCTCCGTGATCCGCGAGAACATCCGCCCCACCTCCGCGAGGTCGAACCCGTCCGCCACCCCGCCCACCAGCATCGTCGAGAGCGCGTCACGGTCGGCCACGACCCGCTGCGCCTGCGACAGTGCCTCACCCATCAGCCGCCGCGCCCAGAGCGCGAGCCGCCCGCCCACCCTCGGCTCCGCCTCGATCGCGGCCCGTACCTTCTCGACGGCGAAGTTCCCGTGCCCGGTGTCGTCCAGGACCGCCAGCACCAGGGCGCGGGTGTCGGTGTCCAGCCGGGCCGCCACCTCCCGGTAGAAGTCGCTGGCGATCGAGTCGCCGACGTACGCCTTCACCAGGCCCTCCAGCCAGTCCGACGGCGCGGTCTGCCGGTGGAAGTCGTCGAGCGCCTTCGCGAACGGCTCCATCGCCTCCGTCGGCTCGGCGTCGATCGCGCGCAGCCGGTCGTTCAGCCGGTCGAAGTGGCCGAATTCCGCGGCGGCCATCTTGGCCAGCGCCGCCTTGTCGGCCAGCGTCGGCGCCAGCTTCGCGTCCTCGGCGAGCCGTTCGAAGGCCGCCAGCTCGCCGTACGCGAGCGCTCCCAGCAGATCCACGACCGCGGCGCGGTACTGCGGCTCCGTCGAGGCCGTCTCCCAGTCCTGGGCGGCGATTCCAATGGGTTCCTGGGCTGCTGCTACGGGCGCGGTGGCGTTGTCGGGCGTCTCCATGGACCGCACAATAGCCCGCTCGGCGCACCCCGTAAGGGGCCGGTCGGACACCGCCACCCCACCGTTCCGACGAATTCGCCCGACACATGTGCGCGATTCCGGGGTACAGTGGTAATGCGCCTGCCGAGTATTCGGCGGGCCATCGCAGTGTCTGACTGTGGGATCCTCCGCGGCCAGGCCTTACGAGGATGCCCGGTCGGTGGCCCGATCGGCTCCGCCCCGACCGCCCTCCGCGCGGAATCGTACGCACAGGTGCGAACGACTCCCAGATGAGGGGCCCCCTCAGCGGCACGAGCGCTCGAGCGACGGCAGTGGTCCCGCGCCATCCGGCCAATCCACGGCCGGCCGAGTACCCAGGTGCGGTACGACCCCCAGCGTTCGCCTCGCGTCGCGTCTCACAGAAGAGGCAGCACCCTGACTACGACTTTCCGAGACCTCGGAATCCTCCCCGAGACGGCAGAAGCACTCGAAGCCGTCGGCATCATGTCCCCGTTCCCCATCCAGGAGATGACCCTCCCGGTCGCCCTGTCCGGCAAGGACGTCATCGGACAGGCCAAGACCGGCACGGGCAAGACCCTGGGCTTCGGTCTCCCCCTCCTGGAGCGCGTCACCGTCCCCGCGGACGTCGAGGCGGGCCGCGCGGCCCCCGAGAAGCTCACGAACGCGCCGCAGGCGCTCGTCGTCGTGCCCACCCGCGAGCTGTGCCAGCAGGTCACCAACGACCTCCTGACCGCCGGCAAGGTGCGGAACGTACGCGTGCTCGCCATCTACGGCGGCCGGGCGTACGAGCCCCAGGTCGAAGCGCTCAAGAAGGGCGTCGACGTGATCGTCGGCACCCCGGGCCGGCTGCTCGACCTCGCGGGCCAGAAGAAGCTCGACCTCTCCCACATCCGCGCCCTCGTCCTGGACGAGGCCGACGAGATGCTCGACCTGGGCTTCCTTCCCGACGTCGAGCGGATCATCCAGCTGCTGCCGCCCAAGCGCCAGACCATGCTGTTCTCGGCGACCATGCCGGGCGCGGTCATCGGGCTCGCCCGCCGGTACATGTCGCAGCCGACGCACATCAGCGCCACGTCGCCGGACGACGCGGGCGCGACGGTCGCCAACACCACGCAGCGCATCTACCGCGCCCACTCCATGGACAAGCCGGAGCTGGTCGCGCGGATCCTCCAGGCGGAGGGCCGCGGCCTCGCGATGATCTTCTGCCGTACGAAGCGCACGGCCGCCGACATCGCGGACCAGCTCGCCCAGCGCGGCTTCGCCTCCGGCGCGGTCCACGGCGACCTCGGCCAGGGCGCCCGCGAGCAGGCGCTGCGCGCCTTCCGCAACGGCAAGGTGGACGTGCTGGTCTGCACCGACGTCGCCGCACGCGGCATCGACGTCGAAGGTGTGACGCACGTCATCAACTACCAGTCGCCCGAGGAGGAGAAGACGTACCTCCACCGCATCGGCCGCACCGGCCGCGCGGGCGCGTCCGGGATCGCCGTGACGCTCGTGGACTGGGACGACATCCCCCGCTGGCAGCTGATCAACAAGGCGCTGGACCTCGGCTTCCCGGACCCGCCGGAGACGTACTCGACGTCCCCGCACCTGTTCGAGGAGCTGAACATCCCGGCCGGCACGAAGGGCATCCTGCCCCGTACGGACCGGACCCGCGCGGGTCTGTCGGCCGAGCAGGTCGAGGACCTGGGCGAGACGGGCGGGCGTGGCCGCAAGTCGCCTGCGGCGGCGGTAGCCACGGCGGTACGGGAGGAGCGGCCGGCGCGTACGCGTACGCCTCGGCAGCGTCGCCGGACGCGTGGCGGTTCGGACGCGGAGCCGGTCGCGGTCCCCTCTTCGGCTCCGGCCGAGGTTTCGGCCCCGGCCGCCACTTCTGCCCCGGTCCAGGTCGCGGCGAAGGCCCCTTCTTCGGCCCGCGGCCGGGCGTCCTCGGAGCCCCGGGTGCGGCTGGAGCCGCTGGCCCCGCCCGTCCAGGCGCCTGAGCCGCAGTTCCAGACGGCGGTGGTCCTGGAGACGCCGGACGCGGTCGCCTCGACGGAGCCGCGCACGCCGCGGCGGCGTCGCCGCGCTCGCGCGGTGGATGCGGTGCCGGAGGCCACGTTTCAGACTGCGACGCCGGTGGCGGTCCCGGAGCCTGTGTCGGAGCCCGAGCCTGAGGGCGCGGCTGCGGCCAAGCCCCGACGCCGCCGTACGCGTGCGGTGAAGCCTGTCGCTGAGGCGGCTGTCGAGGCGGCCCCGGCCGAGGTGGTCGACGCCCCGACGAAGCCGAGGCGGCGCACCCGTACGAAGGTGACGCCGGACGCGTAGCGCCTGCCCGGCGGTTGGTTGCGCTTACCGATGTCCTCAATCGCCGGACGGGCT
>NZ_WWJY01000748.1 GCF_009865405.1 Streptomyces sp. SID3212
GGCGACCGAGGGTCTTCCGGCGGTACGGGGCGGGCGGGACGAGAGCCCGGCGGCGGCGAGGACCGCGGAGGCCACGCCGAGGGCGGCGGCGGTGAGCAGGGCCCCGCGCGGGGAGAGGACCGCGAGCAGGACGCCGCCGGTGGCGTACCCGGCGATCTGCATGGTGCCGACGGACATGTTGAGGACGGAACGGCCCAGCAGGTAGCCGTCCTTGGGGAGGATCTCGCTCAGCAGCCCGTAGCGCACCCCGCCGCCGACCGAGGTGACCAGGCCCTCCACGAGGAGGACCGTGAAGACGGCCCACAGCGGCAGGCCCGGCACCGCCAGGACGGCGGTGCCCGCGCCGACGACCAGGGCCACGGCGGTCATCGCGGAGCGCGGGGGCAGCCGGTCGGCCGCGGACAGCAGCAGGGTCGCGCCGAGCACCTGTGCCAGGGAGGGGCCGAACATGCTGAGGGCCGAGAGCAGGGCGGAGCCGGTGGACCGGAACACGAGGGTGGCCAGGGCCAGTCCGCCGACGGTGGTGGCGGCGACCTGCACGGAGCAGGTCAGGAAGAAGGGGGTGAACTCAGGGGTGCGGAAGAGCTGCCCGTAGGTGCGCATGGACGGCAGTCTCATCAGGGCCGTACCGGCGGCGTTATTGTTTCGCGTGGAGGCGAAACCATGGGCTGGTGGCAGATCAGTACGGACACCCTCGCGGGCAGCCGGTTCGTGATCTCGCCGCTGGCGGAGACCACGGCGAGCCTGTTCGCCCTGGAGCGGGGCGCTCCCGCGCACCCGGGTGAGCGGGGGTGGTTCGACACCCACGGGCCGGCGTACCGGGAGCGGCTGGCCGCCGATCCGCAGGCGGCGGAGCTGGTGCGGGCGGCGCGGGGGAACGGATGGAACGCGGACTTCATGACACCCGCCCCGGGGGCGCATCCGGCCCCCGTACCGGAGGGCGACGGGACCGCGGCGTTCGCGCGGGAGCTGGTACGGATCAGGGAGACGCCGCCGGAGGCCGTACGGGCGGATCTGGCGGTGGCCCAGGGCCGGCCGGTCCCGGAACGGCTGGTCCGGTCCGATCCGGCGGGGCGCGTCGCCGATCTGCTGGAGTGGGTCTGGACGGAGACGGTCCTGCCGTACTGGCCGGCCCGGCGGCGGATCTGTGAGGCCGATGTGGTCGCGCGGACCCGGCAGTTGACGCTGGGTGGCTGGGCCGCCGCCCTGGACGGCATGCGTCCGCGCATGCGCTGGCTCGGGGAGGGGCGGTTGCAGATCAACACCCGCGCGTACCCGCCGCGTGAGGTCACCGACGCCCAGCTGGTGTTCGTGCCGGTCACGCCCCGGTCGGGGTGGGTCTGCTGGGAAGAGCCGCCGCACCGCTACGCCGTGATCTACCCCTGTACGGGCCCGGCGGTCACGCCGGGCGGGGCGGCGGAGCCGGAGGCGCTGGGCCGGCTGCTCGGCCCGTACCGGGCGCGGGTCCTGCTGCTGCTCGACACCCCCAAGAGCACGACGCAGTTGGTGGGGCTGACGGGTATGGCGCTCGGTTCGGTGGGGCGCCATCTCAAGGTGCTGCTCGACGCCCGTCTGGTGGTCAGGCAGCGGGCGGGACGGTCGGTGCTCTACTGCCGTACGGCGGCGGGGGACGGTCTGGTGGCGGCGCAGAGCGAGGCGTGAGCCGGTCGCGTACGACTCGCTCGAAGGGCCTCAACCCTCCTGCGATACGGTGCGAGTTCGAACACATCGCGTTCTTGTTTTGCCCCTTTCCCGTGCCATATGACCGGTCGGCGCTCGACCTGATGACTGATTGTGACCCTTTTCGCGGCCGGGAAGCACTGCGCGAAACAGCGGCGGCTCTGCATAATCGCCGCGTCCCCAGGAAGGAAACGTCCGTGACGCAGGAATCTTGCCCCCGTTGTTTCGCACCTCCGGGCGAGGCCGGCCATCCCGACTGCGCGTGCGCCACCCGGGCCGACATCGCCGGGAAGAGCCTCACCGACCCGGTGGAACAGTCCGGTGACGGCGATCAGATGCATGTACGCCCCTACGTCTCGCTGGGGAGCGGGACCGGCGCCCCGGAACGCAAGGCCGAGCCGACCGCGGCCGACAAGGCCGAGCGGGAGCGCGCCGCGCGGGAGCGGGCGGCCTTCGGGCCTCCCGGCAGCGCCGGGGCCGAAACGACGGCCGTGCAGGGTGTGGTGGTGGGAGCGGCTGCCCACGACGACGATGACGATGCCAACGACAACGACAACGACAACGACAACGACAACGACGACGGCAACGACGGCAACGACGGCAAGCGGGCCGGCGGTGTCGGCGGTGGGGCCGGGGAGAGCGCCGGTGAGGGGTCCTTCGGGGACGACGAGCCGGGCGAGCCGCCCGCCCGCCGCCGCAAGGGCGTCTACCTGGCCGTCGCCATCGCCGTGGTCGCCGCCGTCATCGCTGTGTCGGCCGGTGTCGCGGTCCGGGGCGGCGGCGAGGACGAGGCGGCGGGCCCCGGCTCGGCCTCCTCGACCGCGCGGACGGCGCTCCCCGACGCCACCGGCACGGCCGGCGACAAGGCCGCCCCGGACCCGGACCGTCCGGCCTCGGACGACGCCACCTCCTCGCCGTCGGACGACTCCGGCGCGAGCCCGTCCGACGCGGCCTCGGCGTCCGCGTCCGCCTCCGCGACCTCCGTGAAGGGCCAGGCGGGCGAGGACACCACGGCCTCCCCCACGGCCTCCGCCTCGCCGACCGGGTCCGCCTCCCCCGGCTCCACCCCGTCGCCGGGCCCGGCCGTCCTGCGGGAGGGTGACACGGGCCCGGAGGTCGTCGAGTTGCAGAAGCGGATGAGCCAACTACTGCTGCGCTACATCGGAAGGCCCGACGGTACGTACGACGCCGAGTTGGAACGCGCGGTCGCCCGCTACCAGAAGGACCGCGACATCACCGGTGACGCCTCGGGGGTGTACGGGCCCGCCACCAGGAAGGTGCTGGAGGCGGAGACCGAGAAGCCGTAGGCCCCGGGGCCGGGAACGGGCAAGGGCTCCCACGTCCGCCGGCGTGGGAGCCCTCGCTCTTTCACCTCAGGTACGCGCCGCCCTCAGCGGTCGCACCTGAGGCTCTTGAGGTCGACCGCGTCCGCCATCGCCTGCATGCCCTTGTCGTTCGGGTGCAGGCGGTCGCCGCCGTCGAAGACCGGGAGCAGCTTCTCCTGGTCGTACGGGCTGCGCAGCATCCTGTCGAAATCGGCGACGCCGTCGAATTCACCGCTGGTCCTGATGAACGCGTTGACGCCCTGACGTACGGCCTCGCCCTCGGGGTCGTACTCCGACCAGCCCTTGAAGGGCAGGACGGTCGCGCCGACCACACACGTGCCCGCCGCGTGCGACCGTTCGATGATCTCCCGGTATCCGGCGATCAGATCGGCCACCGTGACGCCGGAGTGCGCCTTGATGTCGTTGATGCCCTCGAAGAGGAGCACCGTACGGACGCCGGGCTGCGAGAGCACGTCCCGCTGGAGGCGGTTCAGCGCGCTCTGCCCGGCGCCGTCCGCCAGCACCTTGTTGCCGGAGATCCCTTCGTTGGCCACGCCCTTGACGCCGGTGCCGCTCGCGCTCCGGAGGCGGCGGGCGAGGTAGTCGGGCCAGCGCCGGTCGGTGTCGGTGCTCGACTGCCAGCCGTCGGTGATGGAGTCGCCGAGGGCCACCACGGCGCCGGTGTCCCGGTCCGTCTCCACGCTCACCGCGTCGAGGTAGTACCAGGACCCGGTCCGGTCGGTCCAGCTCGCGGCGCTCTCCTCGGCGGTGTGGTTGCCCGCCGTGGCGTACGAGGTCTGCATGGCCATGCCGTGACCGGTCGAGGGACCGCCCGTGCTCAGCACGTGATAGCTGACGACCAGGTCGCTCCCGTCGGCCAGCCGGCCGGAGAGCGGGTCGCTGACCACGCTCTCCCCCGCCGCGACCGTGACCGAGCCCGCGCCGCCGAAAGTCAGCGCGCGGTTGCTGCCGCCGACGAGCTGGGCGCCCTCCTTCCGCCGGCCGGCGTACACGCTGTCGAAGGTGACCGGCCGGTCGCCGAACGCGTTGGAGAGCCGGACGCGGGTGCCGGTGCCGCCGACACTGGTGCGGACCACGGCCCGGTAGCTCCGGTCGCGGGGTGCCTCGCCCTGCCGGTCCGCGCTCGCGCCCCAGGTGACGACCTGGTGGCGGCCCGAGGCGCTCGCGGCCGACGTGCGGGGGGACGCGGCACGTACCGCCGACGCGGACACCGCCGTCGCCGGGGCGCAGAGGGTGACGAGCAGCGCGGTCACCAGGCCCACCGCGTACCGGCGGCGCGCCGGTCGTGGCCGTCTCACGTCAGCTCCCGCAGGGACACCGAGGCGCCCGGCTTGAGACTGACCTTCTGGGTCTTGCCGCCGAACCCCACGGTCGTCGTACGGCCGCCGACGCTGCGCAGCCGCGCCTCGGTGACCTTGCCGGCCTTCCACCGCAGGTCGAGGACGAATCCGCCCCGTACCCCCACGCCCGCGACCGCGCCGGAGGCGGCCCACGCGTCGGGCAGCGCGGGCAGCAGCTCGACATGGCCGGGCCGGGAGTAGACCAGCATCTCGATCATGGCGGCGGCGGTGCCGAAGTTGGACTCGATCTGGAAGATGCCCCGTCCCTTCTCGACCTCGTAGATGTCGAAGAGGTTCGGCGCGGTGCCGTTGGTGCCGCCGATGGACGGCCGGAGGTTGGTGATCACCCCCTGGTACGCCTTCTCGGCGTCCTTGAGCCGCGCCCAGCACAGGCTGCGCCAGGCGTTGGCCCAGCCGAAGCTGTTCGTCCCCCGGGCGGTGAGCAGGGCGGTCGCGCCGTCCACGATCTCCTTCGGGGTGGAGGCGTCGGGGCGGATGCGGTCCCCGGGGAACAGCCCGATGAGCGGGGAGAGGTGGCGGTGCGTCGTCTCGCCGAGGTTGTCGGGGGACATCCACTCCTGGAGCCAGCCCGACGTGGGGCTCACCTCGGGGAGGTACAGCCGCTCCCGGAGCGCGCCGACCGTCCTGCTGTGCGCGGCGTCCCTGCCGAGGACGTCGGTGGCCGTGCGGAAGTTGCCGAAGAGCGCCCAGACCAGCTCCTGGGCGTACGTCATGCCCCGGGCGTCCTGCGGGCCGTGCTCGGGCGACCAGTCCTTGTCGTCGATGAGCACCTCGCGGGGCTCGCCGGTGGCCCGGTCGGTGACCGTCGTGGTGATGAGGCGCGCCTCCCAGAACTCGACGGCGCCCTTGAGCAGCGGATAGATCTTGGCGAGGTACGCCTTGTCCTGGGTGAACTCGTAGTGCTCGAACAGGGAGTTGGCCAGCCAGGCGCTGCCGCCGGGGTGCCACCACCAGCCGTTCCCGCCGTGCACGTTGGTGGAGAAGGAGACGGCCCAGCCGGCGACCTTGCCGGTGGAGTTGCGGAACCGGTTGCGCGGGTCCTGGTAGAGGTCGCGGGTGAGCTCGGTCCACGAGGGGAGCTGCGCCACGCAGTAGTCGGCGAACGCGTCGAAGAGTCCGGACAGGCCCGCCCGGTCGGCCATCCAGTAGTTCATCTGGATGTTGATGTCGGTGTGGTAATCGCCCATCCAGTCCGGGTCGTTGCCGTCCAGCCACAGCCCCTGGAGGGCGACCGGGAGGCTGTCCCGCGATCCGGCGATCATCAGGTAGCGGCCGAACTGGAGGTACGACGCTTCGAGTTCGGGGTCCGCCTCGCCGTCGGTGTAGCGGGCCCTGACGCGCTCCCAGGTGTCGAGGCCGCGCTGGAACGCGGACGACTGCCCGAGGGAGATGTCCATCCGCTCGAACAGCTCGCGGTGGTCGGCGACATGGCTGTGCAGGAGAGTGGTGGCGGAGTGGCGGGCCGCCGCGAGGACCTTGGTCCTGGCCAGCGGCTCCGGGTCGACGGCGCGGTTCCGGTAGCCGGTGGCCGCGTCGGGGGCGTAGTCGGTGCCGCCGCTGACGACGACCGTCAGCTCCTGGCAGTCCTGGAAGGTGATCCGCGTACCGTCGACGGTGACCTTGCCGGTGCCGCTGTACGCGGTGACGGCGGCGCCGTACCGCAGTCCGCCGTCCGGGAACGAGCCGTGGAACGAGGCGTACTTCCGCGCGCGGTCGGCGGTGGTCTTCTCGTCGTGGGTGCCGGCCAGGCTCACCGAGCCGGTGTAGCGCCCGCCGCCCTTCTGCGTGAAGTGCAGGACGACGGCGTCGTCGGGGTGGCTGGCGAAGATCCGGCGCTCGTAGGTCACTCCGGAGCGTACGTACGTGGCGGAGACCACGCCCTGGCTGATGTCGAGGTCCCGCCGGTAGGAGGAGAGCGACGACAGGTCGTGGTCCGGGATGTCGACGGTCAGCCGCCCGAGCAGCGTGAACGAGCCGAAGTCCTGCCGCCCGTAGGGGAATTGGCCGTCCGCGTCGAGGGTGCCGTTGAGGCCGCCGGTCCACAGGGTGGCGTCGGTGACGAGCAGCACCTCGCGGGAGGGGTCGTTGCCGGCGAGGGCGCCGAGCCGGCCGTTGCCGACCGGCAGGCCCTGCTCGATCATGTTCGTGTCGGACGCCGGTGACGGGTACCAGAACCGGGTGGTCGACGCCTCGGGGAGCAGGGGGGACGTGGTCTGCCGGACCACGGGTCCGGAGGCGGCGAAGGCGGGCAGGCCGCCGAGGGCGGTGAAGGCACCCACCGCGGCGGCCAGCGAGAGGGCTTCTCGCCGGCTCGGGCCACGGGGGGAGGTCGGGGCGGGCGCGGCTGCGCCGGTGTGCTGGTCGTCCACGGAGCACTCCATTCCGGAGGGGCGGTACGGGCATGCGGGTGCCGGGCCGCCGGGAGAAGGAAGGGCCGGTGCGGGGCCCGGGCTTCAGGGCCCCGCGCCGGTGTTGGGGGAAGGCCGCGCGGGAACTACAGCTGCGGTACGGCGATCCGGTCGATGTCGGGTGCGTAGTCGTCGCCGCTGTCGATGGTGATCGTGTTCGTGCCGGCCTTGAGGGTGACCGGGACGGTGACGGTCTCGACGGTCCCCCAGTCCGCGGTGGACGGGAACTTCAGGGCGGTGGCGCCGTTGCCGTTGCTGGAGATCTTCGCCGGGCGGGAGTCACCACTGATGTAGGACACGTCGATCAGGTAGTGGCCGGCCTTCGTGGCCACGACGTCGTTGAACTGGATCTTGCCACCCTGGTAGAGGTTGCCGACCTTGTGCGTGCCGGAGCACGCGCCGCAGTCGCCGATCGAGGCGTTGCCGCTGAGTGTGTTGGCCGGGGACTCGGCCTCGTACGCCGTCTTCTTGAACGCGGTTCCCCGGGGGGTGACGGTGAACAGGCGCGAGCCGTGGGCGGGCAGGGCCTGGGTGACCTTGTCCTTGAACGTACCGAGGTCTTCCTTGTTCCAGACGTCGCGGACCTTGCCCTGGCCGGTGAAGCCGAGGGACTGCCAGTCGGCCGTCACCGCGGCGGAGGAGTCGGCGAGGTTGAACAGCGCGACGGTGTAGCTGCCGTCGGCGTTCTTCGCGCTCCACACCTGCTGGTCGCCGGTGGCGGTGACGGGCCGCGCGGGCGGGGTGCTGCCCTGGTTGATCGCGAGAACGTCCTTGTTGGTCAGCAGGGAGACGCCGTAGTCGTCGAGGCGGGTGAGGTCGTCACCGGTGTAGAGGGGCGACTTGGCGATGGCCCACAGGGTCATGTAGCTCTGCCGCTCGGCCTTCGTCAGGCCGTCCATCTCGCCGTTGCCGACGTCGATCGCGTCGAGGTCGTTCCAGCCGCCGGGCCCGGCGAACCGGGTCCACTTGGGCGCGTCGTCGAAGCGGTCGTCGACCGAGTTCTCCCAGGACACCAGGGTGTTGCAGTAGCACTCGACGTCCGTGTCGATCCGCCAGCCGTCGGTGTACTTCTGCCAATCGGCGGCGTGGCCGATGTCCAGCGACCAGGAGACCTCCAGGTGGAGCGGGCGGCCGGCGGTGGCTATCGCCTTCTGCCAGGCGGCCACGTCGGCGATGTTGTCGTAGTTGTCGCCGCTCTTGAAGGAGCCGGGGCCGACGCCGTCGAGCTTGAGGTAGTCGTACCCCCAGTCGGCGAACATCCGCGCCTGCGAGTCCACGTACTTCTGCGCGCAGGGGTCGGAGAAGTCGATCTTGTACGCGCTGTCCCAGCCGTTGGTGGTGCGCAGGTCGGGGTAGACGATGTCGGCCGTGGTGCAGCCGGGCGCGTCGAAGACCGGGACCTTGCCCTCGCCGTACGCCTCCTTCTGGAGGCCGACGGGCAGGTAGATGCCGGCCTTGAGACCCTTCGCGTGGATGTCGTCGGCGACGGGCTTCATGCCCCGGGGGAAGCGGCCGGGGTCGGCGGCCTGGCGGCCGTACGCGTCGAAGCGGGGCTTCCACGCCAGGTCCATCCACCAGCCGGCGTCGATGTTGACGTATTCGTAGCCGTACTTCTTGAGCTTGGACGCGAGGGCGTTCGTCTGCTTGAGGACGTTCTTCTCGGTCAGGTAGCTGTAGTCGCCGTCGGGGTTGAGGCCCGGGTACTTGGACGACTGCATGGACCAGCTGGTCCAGCCCATGAAGGGCTTCTCGGCCAGACCGGCGGCGGTGCCGGCGGCCGGGGCCGCGGCGGGGGCCTGGGCGACGGCCGGTTCGGCGGTGGCCGTGGTGGGGGTGGCCGCCATGGCCGAGGGGACGGCGGTGGTCAGGCCGGCCGCGAGGGCCAGGACGAGCACGGCTCTGAAGGGGTACGCGGGTGACCGCATGGGTCAGGACCTCCTGTTGTCGGCGCATGGACGTGCACGGAGCGTGCGTACGGTCGGGGCAGGGGGACGGGCGTACGTGACCACGCTCGTACGGACACCCGTCCGTCGGCTCAGCCCTTGCCCGAACCGATGGTCAGCCCGCTGATGAACTGGCGCTGGAGCGCGAAGTACACCAGCAGCGTGGGGATCGCGGTCATCAGCGCACCGGCCGCGATCAGGTTGGGGTTGGTGAAGTACTGGCCCTGGAGGTTGGCCAGCGCGGAGGTGATCGGCCGCTTGTCGCCGGTCTCGATCAGCGCGAGCGACCAGAAGAAGTCGTTGTAGATCCAGATCGATTCGAGCGTGGCCAGCGCCGCGAAGGCGGGGCGGCACAACGGCAGCACGATCTGGAAGAACTGGCGCCACACGGGGGCGCCGTCGACCAGCGCGGCCTCGGTGATCTCCTTGGGGATCGTCCGCATGTAGTTGCTGAGGACGAAGGTGCAGAAGCCGCACTGGTAGGCGATGTGGATGAAGACGATGCCCCACACGGAGTTGTAGAGCAGGAACGAGTCGCTCATCCACCCCGGCAGCGGGATCAGCAGGTACAGCCGGTACAGCGGGGTGATGAGCACCTGGGCGGGCAGCAGGTTGCCCGCCGTGAACAGCATCAGCAGGACGATGTTCCAGCGGAAGTCGAAGCGCGAGACGAAGAACGCCACGGCGGCGGAGAACAGCAGGGTGCCGAGGACCGCGGGGACCGTGATGAGCACGGAGTTCCAGAAGAAGTGCGGCATCCCGGACTGGCTCCAGGCGTCCGAGAAGTTCTCCAGGCTGATGCTGTGCGGCCAGGAGAGGTACCCGTTCCTGCTGGTGTCCGAATACGGCCGCAGCGAGGTGTAGACCGCCCAGAGCAGCGGGACGAGCCAGAGCAGGGCGATGCCGCCGAGCAGGACATGGCGGCCGGCCTGGCTCTTGGGACGCGAGGGCCCGGTTTCCCGGGAGGCGGTACGGCGGGTGCGTGAGCCGGCGGCCGGCGGTGTGGCGGTCGCGGTCACTGGTCCTCCTTGCGGAAGGTCTGTACGAGGAAGGTCCCGATGGCGAGCAGGGAGACCACGAGCAGGACCACCGCCAGGGCGGAGCCGTAACCGATGTGGCTGGACTCGCCGATGATGTTGTCGGTGATCAGGAGGGAGAGCAGCTCCATGCCCGGTTTGCTGCCGACGCCGCCGCCGAGGACGTACACGATGTCGAAGGCGCGCAGCGACTCCATGACGGTGACGACCAGGATGATGATGTTGACGGGCTTGAGGGCGGGGAAGACGACCCGCAGGAAGGTCTGGCGTTCGTTGGCGCCGTCGAGCGACGCGGCTTCCTTGAGCGCGGGGTCGAAGCCCTTGAGGCCGGCCAGGTAGAGGATCATGATGTAGCCGGTGTGCCGCCAGGCCGACGCGACGAGTACGGCCCAGAGGTTGAGGTCCGGGTCGCCGAGCCAGTCGATGTGGTGGCCGGGCGCGACCCCGCCGAGGATGCCGTTGAGCAGTCCGTTGTCGGGGTTGTAGATGATCTCCCAGATGAAGCCGACCACGGCCAGGGACAGCACCATGGGCAGGAAGATCGCGGTCTGGTAGATCCGGGTGAAGCGGATCTTCCGGTCGAGCTGGTAGGCCAGGAAGATGCCGAACGGGGTGGGCAGCAGGGCCGTGAAGAGCAGCCAGACGACGTTGTGCTGGACGGCCGGCCAGAACGGCGGGTAGTTGGTGAAGATCTCGTGGTAGTTGTCCAGTCCGATCCAGTGGATGTCGGACAGCGCGATGCCGTCCCAGCTGGTGAAGGACAGACCGATGGACGCCAGCGCCGGCAGCCAGACGAAGACGAGCAGGGCGAGTACGGGGATGCCGACGATGACCGCGAGGAAGAGACGGTCACCGGCGCTGAGCCGGCGTGGCCGGGGGCGGGCGCGTGGCGTGGTGGGGGGCGCTGGGCGCACGGAGGACATGTGGAACCTTCCCGGTCCTGATCAGGCGGTGAAGAAGCGCGAGCGCTGGGACTCGATCTTCTTGAGCAGGGCCGAGCCGTCGTCGGGGTGTCCGAGCCACTGGGTGAGGCCGGGGAGCACGACGGTGGAGATGAAGCCGGGGTCGCTGTCCCGGTCGGCGAACTGGGTGATGTGCTTCGCCGACGCGATGAGTTCGGCGGACTTCTTCTGGAGTGCGTTGTACGTGCTCGTGTCGGCGCCGGAGTTGACGGCGACGTTGCTGGGGTCGACCCCCATGTAGAGGTTCTCGGCCTTGGCGCTGCCGAGGAACTCCAGGAGCTTGGTGGAGCCGTCGAGGTTCTTGGGCTTGCGGCTGAGCATGAAGCCGTCGGTGGGGGCCTCGACGGTGTCCTGGCCGAAGGACGGGTCGATCGTGGGGAAGGGGAAGAAGTCGATGTCGTCGCGGAGCTTCTCGTCCGTGATCTGCTGGCCGAGGAAGAGGCCGATGACGGCCATGCCGGACTTCTTGTCGAGCAGGGACTGGGCCGCGTCCTGCCAGGATCGGCCGCCCGCGCCTTCCTGGTAGTAGGGGCTGATCTCGCGCCAGAGGTCGAGCGTCCTGCTGGTGCGCCGGTCGGTCCAGGCGACCTCGCCGCGCATGAGCGACATGTGGAAGTCGTAGCCGTTGGCCCGGAGGTTGAGGTAGTCGAAGGCGCCGAGGACGGACCAGCTGTCTCCGCCGCCGTAGCCGGAGGCTATGGGTGAGAGGCCGTCCTTCTTCATCTGCTTGGCGAGCGCGGTGAACGCGCTCCAGGTGGTGGGCGGCTGGTAGCCGTGCTCCTGGAACACACTCTTCCGGTAGAACACGGCCCAGGGGTAGTTGTAGAGCGGGACGAAGTAGAACTTGCCGTCCTGGCCCTTGGACAGCTGCTTCGCGGCGTCGCTGAAACCGGAACCTATCGTGTCCCACACGTCGTCGACGGGGTGGGCCAGGCCCTTCTTGGCGAAGAACTGCATGCGGTAGCCGGCGAACCAGGTGAAGACGTCGTCCGGGGTGCCCTGGAGGTAGTTGGAGATGCTCTTCTGGAACGTGTCGTGGTCGACGGTGTTCGTCCTGACCTTGAGACCGCTGTCCTTGGTGAAGGCGCCGGTGACGGCGGAGTAGGCCTTCTTGGGCGTGGCGTCCGCCCCGTTGGACCCGAAGGTCACCGTCTTCGGGTCGGCGGCGGGGCCTCCTCCGCAGGCGGTCAGGACGGGCGCGGCCAGGGCGGCGGCGCCGGCCCCGACCACGCCGCGGACCACACTGCGGCGGCTCGGGGAGGGGAAGGGTGAGGGGGTGCGGCTCAGCGTCATCGCTACTCCTAGTGCGTGTCTGTTCCGATGAAGGACTGGATGGCGGTGGCCGCGGCGCCCCGCGCCCACTCCTCGAAGGGCAGGGGACGTGTCATCACGTCACACTGCGCGGCGGTTCCGAAGGCGGACGCGGCGAACGCGTCGCGGATCTGCTCGGCGAACAGGTCGTACGCCGCCAGGCCCTCGCCGGAGATGATCACTCGTTGGGGGCCGAGGACGTTGACGACGGCGCCGATGGCCCGGCCGATGGCCTCCCCGGCCCGCGCGTAGGCCTCCTTGGCGCCCGGGTCGCCCCGGTGCGCCAGCTCCAGGGCCTGCGCGGAGTCGGTGACCGGGAGACCGGTCACCTCCCGGACGCGGCGGACGATGGCCGAGTCCCCCGCGATCGCCTCCACACAACCGGTGTTGCCGCAGTGGCACGGCGGCCCCAGCGGGTCGATGGACAGGTGGCCGATCTCCCCGGCCACACCGTGCGCGCCCGAGACGACCCGGCCGTGCACCACCAGCCCGCAGCCGATACCGGCGCCGACCGTCACGAGCGCGAAGTCGGAGAGACCCACGCCCGCGCCGAACCACTGCTCCGCGACGGTCAGCGCGCGGACGTCGTTGTCGACCGTGACCGGCAGCCCCGTCACGGTTCCCGCCAGGTCGGCGAGGGGGACGTCGCGCCAGTCCAGGAAGGGCGAGTAGCGCACGACTCCGGCCGTACGGTCCACATCACCGGAGACGGCCAGGCCGAGCCCGCGCACCTCCACCCCGAACCCGTCGGCCTCCGTGAGGAGTTCCTGTACGACTCCGGTGATGGCGGCGAGCACGGCGCCCGGTTCCCGGTCGGTGAGGGGGAGGTGCCGGGCGACCCGGACGCGGCAGCACAGGTCGGTGAGGACGGCGATGATCTCGTCGCCCGTCACCTTGACGCCGATGAACAAGGCCCGGCCGCCGTCGACCCGTACCAGGGTGGCGGGACGTCCGAGCGACGGGCGTGCCTCCTCGTCGGCACCTTCGACCAGGTAGCCGGCCTCCATGAGCGGACGGACCGCCTTGGTCACCGCGGCGGAGGAGAGCGTGGTGCGCCGGGCTATCTCGATCCGCGTGAGCGGGCCGTGGGACAGCACGGTCGTGAAGACCAGGGAAGCGGCCGGCGTCGGTGCCGGAACCGCCTCGGTACGAGGGGTCGAGCGCATGGCCGAAACGTAGGGGTGTTCTTTTCCGCTGTCAATGAAAGAAGCAAGCTCCTTTCGAAATGCCTAAGGAGGGGCATCTCAACTTGCAAATGTGCTCCAGCCTCCGGGTATTGACACCTGATCCAAGGCAAGGTTGGCTGCGGTTTGCTCTCGAGGCGCAAAACGAACGTGAGGATCCATGCCTGTGATCTCCTTCGCCCCTCACACCGGGGTCTGGCTGCTCTCCACTCCGCGCACGTCGTACGCGCTGCGGATCGACGGGACGGGCGCGCCCTGTCACCTCGGCTGGGGACCTCGGCTGACCCTCGAAGAGGCACAGGAGCTTGCCGCTCCCCCGGCGCCGCCGGCCAGCAGTTTCGAGGGGCGCTCGCCCGCCGGGGAGGAACTGCCCGTGGACGGCGGGGCCCGGTACGGCGCCCCCTCCCTCCAGGTACGGTTCGCCGACGGCACCCGCGCCTTCGAGTGGCGGCCCACCGGCCACCGGGTCGACGAGTCCGCCCCCGGATCGGCCGAACTGGTCCTGGAGTTCGGCGACACGCACTACGGCCTGGACGTCGACCTCCACTACCGCGTCCACGACGACAGCGACGTCATCGAGCGCTGGACCGTCCTGCGCAACACCGGCGACACCCCCGTGACCCTCCTGCGCGCGGACTCCGCCGCGTGGACGCTGCCGGCCAGGGAGGACTACCGGTTCAGCCACGTCACGGGACAGTGGTCGGCGGAGAGCCGCCTGCGCCGGGAGCCGGTGCCGTACGGCGAGACGACCCTCACCAGCCGGCGGGGCATCACCAGCCACCACGCGAACCCCTGGGTGATGCTGGACGACGGACACGCGACCGAGGACCACGGTGAGGTGTGGAGCGCCGCCCTGGCGTGGAGCGGCAGTTGGCGCGTCACGGTGCAGCGCACCCCCGACGGCCGCGCCTGCTTCACCGGCGGCGCGGGCCAGGACGGTACGGCGCTGCCGCTCGGCCCCGGCGAGGAGTTCACCACCCCGCGCCTCGCGGGCCTGTACAGCGAGGGCGGTTTCGACGCGGCGAGCCGCGCCTGGCACGCGTACACCCTCGCCCATGTGCTGCCGCACCCCGGCGAGGTACGGCCCGTGCTCTACAACTCGTGGGAGGCGACCGGGTTCGACGTGGACGAGGCCGGCCAGAAGGCGCTGGCCGCGCGGGCCGCCGCGCTCGGGGTGGAGCTGTACGTCATGGACGACGGCTGGTTCGGCGCGCGCCGCAACGCGGAGGCGGGGCTCGGTGACTGGACCCCGTCCCCGGACCGCTTCCCCGGCGGGCTGTCGCCGCTGGTCGAGGAGGTGCACCGGCTCGGGATGCGCTTCGGCCTGTGGGTCGAGCCCGAGATGGTCAACCCGGACAGCGACCTCTACCGCCGCCACCCGGACTGGGTGCTGCACTTCCCGCACCGTACCCGCACCGAACTGCGCGGCCAGCTGGTCCTCAACCTCGCCCGCCGCGACGTCGCCGACTGGGCGTACGGCTGGCTGACCCGGCTGGTGGGCGAGCACTCCGTCGACTTCCTCAAGTGGGACATGAACCGCGCGTTCAGCGAGGCCGGCTGGCCCGACCGCGCCGACGGCGCCGACCACCTGGGCACCGCCTACGTACAGAACCTGTACGCCCTCGTCGACCGGCTGCGCGCCGACCATCCCGGCCTGCGGATCGAGTCGTGCAGCGGCGGCGGCGGGCGCGTGGACCTGGGCATCCTGTCCCGTACCGACCAGGCCTGGGCGTCGGACAACACCGACGCCTGGGACCGGCTGTCCATCCAGCACGGATACGGCCAGATCTATCCGGCGCGCACGATGGCCGCCTGGGTGACGGACGTACCGAACCAGCTCACCGCGCGCTCGGTGCCGCTGCGGTTCCGCTTCCACGTGGCGATGGCCGGGGCCCTGGGCATCGGCGGCGACCTGGCCCGGTGGTCGGAGGAGGAGCTGGCCGAGGCCGCCGAGCTGATCGCCGCGTACAAACGCGTCCGCCCGCTCGTCCAGCACGGTGTCCTGCACCGGCCGCGCGGACCCGTGGACGACGGTCCTTCCGCGGCGCAGTACACCAGCGCGGACCGGAGCGAGGCGCTGCTGCTGGTCTGGCAGCGGGGTCCGCGTCACGGCAGCCCGCGCACGCCGCTCCGGCTGGCGGGGCTCGACCCCGACGCCCGCTACCGCGACGCGCGGACCGGCTCCGTCCACTCCGCGCGTGTGCTGACCGGCTACGGGATCCTGCCGGAGCTGCCCGAGGGCGACTGGGCCAGTACGGCGGTGCACCTGGTCCGGGTGTCCTGACGGGCCCGGATCCGGGGGGCCGGTGCGGGGAGTCCGGGGTTCCGGGTCTCCCCGCACCGGGGCCGCGAGCGGTTCCGATGGTGGTCATGGCGCGACGGGACCAGACTGGGAGGCGACGCCACTGACAGGCGACACTCGCCGGTGCACCCGCTGTCCCGTGCCGGGGAGGGAGAGGAGACCGATGTGGCTGTCATCTCTCGCGGTTTCCACGGCCGGCGCCCGACGGAGGAGAAGCTGCCCCCGGGCCAGTACGTGGTGCACGACTTCCCGGTGCTGTCGGCCGGTCCCACCCCGGTGGTCGCGAAGGAGGACTGGCGGTTCACCCTGACCACGGTCGCCGGTGAGACCCACCGCTGGTCGTGGCAGGACCTCACGGCGCTGCCCGCCGAGCGGCCGACGGTCGACATCCACTGTGTGACGAAGTGGTCCAAGTTCCGTACGGAGTGGGAAGGGGTGTCGCTGGACACCCTGCTCGACGGTGTCGATCTTGACGGTGACTACGCGATGGTCCAGAGCTACGGCGGGTACACCACCGACCTGCCGCTGGAGGACCTGCTCGACGGGCAGGCGTGGATCGCGTACCGCTACGACCACGACGACCTCCCCGCCGAACACGGCGGTCCCGCGCGGCTGTTGGTGCCGCACCTGTACTTCTGGAAGTCGGCGAAGTGGGTGAACGGCATCCGGCTGATGGACTCGGACGAGCCGGGCTTCTGGGAAGGCCTCGGCTACCACGAATACGGTGACCCGTGGCGCGAGCAGCGGTATCAGGGCGACTGACCGGCCGGCTGCGCTGGCAGACGGCGACGGTCGAGGACGTACGCGACGAGACGGGGACCGCGCGCACGCTGGTCCTGCGGGCCCCCGGCTGGCGGGGCCACGCCGCCGGCCAGCATGTGGACGTACGGCTGACGGCGGAGGACGGGTACAGCACCCAGCGCAGCTACTCCCTCGCGTCGGCGCCCGACGGCGACCGGATCGAGCTGACCGTCCAGCGGATCGGCGACGGCGAGGTCTCGCCCTACCTGGTCGACGTACTGGAGGCCGGTGACCAGTTGGAACTGCGCGGCCCGGTCGGTGGGTGGTTCGTCTGGGACCCGGCCGACCCCTCCCCCGTGCTGCTGATGGCCGGGGGCTCCGGGGTGGTCCCGCTGATGTCCATGATCCGTACCAGGAGGAGCACCGGGAGCCGGGTCCTCTTCCGGTTGCTCTACTCGGTCCGCACGCCCGAAGAACGCTACTACGTACCGGAGTTGGGCCCGGCGGGCGCCCAGGGCGGACTGGACGTCACCCATCTGTACACCCGGTCGGCGCCGGAGGGGCCGCGCCGGGCGCCGGGCCGGCTCACCGAGGACGACGTGGCGGCGTACGGCTGGCCCGCGGAGTTCGCCCCGATGTGTTTTGTGTGCGGCCCGACCGGGTTCGTGGAGCGGGCGGCCGAGATCCTCGTGGCGCAGGGCCACGATCCGCAACGGATAAGGACCGAGCGTTTCGGTCCCGTCGGAGGTTGACATGCGTCCCACCCAGGCTGCCGGTACGACGACCGGCGAGGCGTTCCAGGACGGCAATGTGCTGGCCGGCCCGTTCCGTGAGTTCTTCACGACGGACCTGACCACGGCGACCGGGACGTGCGCCGCCTGCGGGCGCGCGGGGCCGCTGGCGGAGCTGCGGGTCTACACCCACGCCCCGGGGATGGTCGCCCGGTGTCCGGAATGCGACGCGGTGGTCATGCGGATGGTCCGGGGGCCGGAGGCGGCGTGGCTGGACATGCGCGGGACCACCGCGCTCAGGATCCCGCTCCCCGGGGAGTGACGGGTTGGGGAGTGACCGGGGCGCGGCTCAGGGCGCGACCGGGCCGTGTTGGCAGCGCGGGCACCAGTAGGTGGGGCGCTCGCGCCCGATCCGGCCGTGGGTCTCGGACGCGACGCGTACGGGCGTACCGCAGACGAGGCAGGACCGGCCCGCGCGGCCGTACACGTACAGGCGGTGGCGGGAGCGGGCCCGGACGGCGGCGCTGGTCGTGGTCCGGTCGAGGCTCTCGCGGTTGGCCTCCAGCAGGCGCTTCGCGGCCGGGACGAGGCGCTCGATCGCGGCGCAGTCGCCGACGCGGGTCCAGGGCGTGACCCGCGCGAGGAAGCACAATTCGGCCATGAAGACGTTGCCGATCCCGGCGAGGTTGCGCTGGTCCAGGAGCGCCGAGCCGATCGGCCGGTCCGGGTCGGCCAGCAGGCGGCGCAGCGCCTCGCCGGCGTCCCAGTCGGGGCCGAGGAGGTCGGGGCCGAGATGTCCCACCACCCGGTCCTCCTCACCGGTCCTGAGCAGCTCCAGGACGGGCAGCCGGTAGCCGACGGCGGTGCGGTCGGCGGTGGCGAGGACGGCGCGGATCTCGTGGCCGGGGCCGCCGCGCCACGGGGCGCCGGGCTCGTACACCTTCCACGCCCCGTCCATGCGCAGGTGCGAGTGCAGGGTCCAGCCGCCCTCGACGCGCGTGAGCAGGTGTTTGCCGCGCGGTGTGACGTCGAGGACGGTACGGCCGGTGAGGTCGGCCGTGGCGAGCGAGGGCACGCGCAGGTCGGACCGTACGAGCCGGTGCCCGGCCAGCGCGCCGTGCAGGCGCCGGGCGGCCTGGTACACCGTGTCTCCTTCTGGCATACCTCCATGATGCCGCCACTCCGGCGGACCGGAGCCGGTCCTTCCCCGTACCGGACGTACGGGGAAGGACCGGCTCCGCGTCACTCGAAGAAGCGCCGTACCAGCCAGTCCGGGAGCACGTCGGCCGCCGTGATCGGCGGACCGAACTCGTACCCGTGCCGTCCCGGATGTCCCAGTGGCAGATGGCACCCCTCCTCCGACACCGCGCCCTTCAGGAACTTGGCCGGGCAGGAGTCGAGCCGTACCAGCTCCCGCCCCGGGCCGTACTCGTCCTCGTCCGGCCAGCGCGCCCACATGTCCCAGGGCGCGATCGGCCCCGATCCCCTGACACACTGCGCGATCACGTGGTGCGGCCCCGCGTGGCCCGCCTCCAGCGTGCACCACAGACTCGGCTCGACATCGAAGCCGCCGTCCAACTCCCCCAGGGCGGAAAGCTCTTCCGGCAGGAAGAGGATCCGCGCAGGACAGGACACCTGATAGACCGACATGGTCACCCCCAGGCGGCAAGTGTGGCGCCAGACCCGCGCCGCGGGCAGCCCCTTGAACCGACTTCACCCATTTCGGCTCGATCGCGCTCACGGGGGCAGACGCAGCACATGACCACTCAACAGACCGAGCCCCACGGCGGCGAGCTCGTGGGCACCAGGCCACGTACCGAGGTCGAGGAGGCGTTCCGCGAGCTGGAGGCCGTCGCCGCCGCTCCGACCGGGCAGACACAGCTCTCCCGGGGCGCCATGACCGGCTACCTCTGGGCGCTGGGCCGGGGCGACGCGGCCCCGGTCACCGGCGCCACCGACCAGGGGACGCCGGACCTGTCCGTGCTGACGGCGGAGGCGGACGCGGCGACCGTGCAGCTGGAGGACGCCACGCAGCGGACGATCCCCCGGGACTACATCCAGGGGGTGCACGCGGCGCTGGCGTGGATCTGCGGCCACAGCGACCGGCGGCCGTGACCTGCGCGGGAGCCCGCCGGGCGACCGCCACCAGGACCGTCACCACGATCGGCGGAGGGGCGAAATCGGGCCATGCGGCACACGCGGCGTACGGCGCCGCCGACCGGGCCCGGGGGAATGAAGCCACCCCTCCTTGCGTTGGCATGCACACGAAGCGCGCACCGTCGTGAGGCGGTGCGCCGTACGGAAGGGACAGGCCATGAAAGTCCGCCAGTCGCTGCACGCGTTGAAGGCCAAGCCGGGCGCCCAGGTGGTCCGCCGCCGGGGCCGTGTCTTCGTGATCAACAAGAAGGAACCGCGGTTCAAGGCCCGCCAGGGCTGACCTTCCGCGTGCCCCGCACCCACCGCGTTCCCGGAGGCCCGGCGAAAGCCCGGCCTCCGATCGTTACTTTTCTGTGGGATGCTGAAGTTACCGGCTTTTCCCTTCTTCCCCCAGAGGCACTATGCGCTGCGTCATCGCCCGCTTCCCCTTCGAGCTGGTCAAGAGCGAGGTGCAGCAGTCGATGAAGGGCATCAAGCCCGAGCCCATCACGGGTGAGTCCGTGGTCATCGGCCGCCGGGTCTTCCCCGTGAAGCAGGTGGGTGAGGTGATCACCCGCCAGGACCGCCGCGACTTCACGTCCTTCGAGGTCACCAGGGCGCTGACGCGTCTCGGTTTCACCTGCAACCCGGTGGCGCCCGAGCCCGTGGCCGCCCCGGCGCCGGTACTCTCCCCGCTGGAGTCGGCGTCCGCCATGCTCGGAACGCCCGCACAGAACTGATGCATCGGTCGTGACCGGGCCGGAGGGCGCACGCCCTCCGTACGGGTCACGACCCGCCGTGGGGCGCCCCGCGCGTAGTACAGTCAGCGCCCATGTCGAAGCCTGATCATCTGCTTGTTGACATCGCCTCAGCGGTGGAGTCCGAGCAAAGCAATCAGATGTCCCTCACCGTCGTCGTCCAGGGCGCCGTCATCACCGGGCGTCTGGCACCCGAAGCCGTCTGGCGCGAGCGGGTGGCGGAGGTGCTGCGGGACTCCGAGCGCCTGGGCCCGTTTGCCGCCGTCTTCGGGCCGGCGGGCAGCGCGGCCGCCCTGCGGCCCGGCGAGGACCCCACTCATCTGCACTTCCACGTCGCGCGGATCCTCCAGGGGAGCGTGGGCATCCCCGAGACCGGTGGGATGTACCGCATCGCCGTCAAGGACGTCAGCGCCTGGACGGTGGGCGACTTCAGCTACTCGGACCACTGACCGCCCCCTCCCCCGCACCACCCCCACCGACAACACACCGAGGCCCCGGTACCAGCTGGTACCGGGGCCTCGGTGTGTGTACGGGTGTGCCGTACGGCTCAGGCCTTAGGCGGCGCTGGTGCGCGGGGCGGCCGACGCGGCCGACGACGCC